>JALYTD010000013.1 GCA_030854475.1 Actinomycetota bacterium | reverse complement strand
GCCTGCGGCTGAACGCCGCAGGCGCGGTGCCGTCAGTCCCTCGGATCGGCAGGTGCCGAAGCGAGGCTTTGGGAGAGTGGGTCCTCGCCTGTTAGAGCTCGGTAGGCGATCGGGATCTGTCGCCGTCGCGAACACCCCAACTTCTGGCGAAGAACATCGCAATGTGCTTTCGCCGTTCGGGGCGAGATGCCGAGACGCTCTCCGACTTCGTCGTTCGAGAAGCCGGCTGCGATCAGTTCCACGACCTGCCGCTGCCGCGCTGTCAACGGGCGAGGCCCCTCTCGTAGCGCCGTGCTCATGGTCGCCGACGCTAACAGCGCGTCCGCGCTTTGAACATTGACCAAAAGGCGTATTTCGCGGGCTACGCCCCGCGCCGCCCGACCAGGCCTCAGGTGGGCGTTCGCCACGAACTCGAGCAGCGACCCGTCCGGATCGCGGAAGTACACGTGCCAGCCGTCCCCCGTCTCCAGCGGGCCGGCTTCGATCGGCACCTCGTGGCGCGCGAGGTGCTCGACCGCGTCTCCGATCCTGCCGGCCCACGCAAGGCAGAAGTCCGAGTTACCGGGCTCGACCGGCTTGCGCGCGTTCAGGCCCTTGAAGCCCGGCCCGTGCACGTTGAGATGCCAGCCGTCGAAGCGGTAGACGCCGAAGCGCGGGCTGCGGTCGTACGCTTCGGAGCGTGATCGCCTGTCCGAGCTGCTCGACCGAGAACGCCGACGAAGCGCGCTTCTGCAGTTCCTGCGGCGCGCAGCTCGACGGCGCGGCGCCTCCGACCCGCGAGGAGCGCAAGGTCGTGACCGTGCTCTTCGCCGACCTCGTCGGCTTCACGGCCCGCGCGGAGCGGCTCGACCCTGAGGACGTTCGCGGCCTGCTCGCGCCCTACTACTCCCACCTCCGTCACGAGCTCGAGCGCTTCGGCGGCACCGTGGAGAAGTTCATCGGCGACGCCGTGATGGCGCTTTTCGGTGCGCCCGTCGCCCACGAGGACGACCCGGAGCGCGCGGTGCGGGCGGCGCTCGCGATCAGGGACTGGGTGATCGAGCAGGGCGACGAGCTCCAGGTCCGGATCGCCGTCAACACCGGCGAGGCGCTGGTCAGCCTCGGCGCACGGCTCTCCGAAGGCGAGGGCATGGCCGCAGGCGACGTCGTCAATGCAACGGCGCGGCTCCAGACGGCGGCGCCGGTCAACGGCATCCTCGTCGGTGAGTCGACCTATCGCGCCACGAGCCAGGCGATCGACTACGGCGAGGCTGAGCCGGTCGAGGCCAAGGGCAAGGCGGAGCCGATCGCAGTCTGGGAGCCGTTGGGCGCGCGCTCGCGCTTCGGCGTCGACCTCGCGGAGGCGAGCGCGCCGCTGGTCGGGCGCCAGGGCGAGCTCGGCTCGCTCCGCGACGCGCTGGAGCGAGCCCGCACGCAGCGCTCGGCGCAGCTCGCCACGCTCGTCGGCGTCCCGGGGATCGGCAAGTCGCGGCTCGTGCACGAGCTCTTCCAGAGCGTCGACGCGGATCCCGACCTCACGCACTGGCGCCAGGGGCGCTCGCTGCCCTACGGGGAAGGCGTCAGCTACTGGGCGCTGGCCGAGATGGTCAAGGCGCAGGCCGGAATTCTCGAATCGGACACGCCGAAGCAGGCCGAAGCCAAGCTGCGAGCTGCAGTCGAGGAGGTCGTGGCGGATGCCGCCGAGGTCGACTGGATGACGGGCCGGCTCAGGAGTCTCCTCGGTCTCGGCGACGACGACGTCGCAGCGGACGGCCAGGTCAGCGAAAGCTTCGCTGCGTGGCGCCGTTTCCTCGAAGCGGTCGCGGACCGCCGCCCGCTCGTGCTCGTCTTCGAGGACCTCCACTGGGCCGACGACGGGCTCCTCGACTTCATCGACCAGCTCGTGGACTGGGCCACGGGGGTGCCGCTGCTCGTGCTCGGGACGGCGCGGCCGGAATTGCTCGAACGGCGTCCGGGCTGGGGCGGCGGCAAGCCGAACGCGCTCACGCTCTCCCTGCCCCCGCTCGACGACGAGGAGACCGCCCGGCTGCTCTCGGCGCTCCTCGAGCGCACGCTGCTCCCCGCCGAGACGCAGTCGGCCCTGCTGTCACGGGCGGGCGGGAACCCCCTCTACGCGGAGCAGTACGCCCGCATGCTCGTGGAGAGCGGCAGCGAGGACCTTCCGGTTCCGGAGAACGTGCAGGGGATCATCGCCGCGCGGCTGGACGGGCTCTCGGGCGCCGAGAAGGCGCTGCTCCAGGACGCTGCCGTGGTCGGAAAGGTGTTCTGGCTCGGCGCTGTCTCGTCGATCGGCGGCATGGCCCGGTGGGACGCCGAGGAAGCTCTGCACGGGCTCGAGCGCAAGGAGTTCGTCCAGCGGGCCCGCCAGTCCTCGGTCGGGGGCGACGACGAGTACTCCTTCCGGCACCTGCTCGTGCGCGACGTTGCCTATGGCCAGATCCCGCGCGCCGCGCGCGCCGACAAGCACCGGGAGGCAGCGGGGTGGATCGAGGCGCTCGGTCGTCCCGACGAGCACGCCGAGATGCTGGCCCATCACTACCTGAGCGCGCTCGAGTACGCCCGAGCCGCCGGACGTGAGGATGCGGACCTGACCAAGCGAGCGCGCCTGGCGCTGCGTGATGCGGGCGAGCGGGCCGCCTCGCTCGCGGCATGGACTGCGGCGATGCGTTTCTACAACGCGGCGCTCGAGCTCTGGCCAGAAGGTGATCCGGAGCTGCCGCTCCTTCGCTTCCACTGCGGCCGGGTACGCGTGAACGCCGAGGGGACGGGAATCGAGCTGGTCGAGGAGTCGGTGGAGGAGCTCTACGCTGCCGGCGACGTTGATTCCGCGGCCACGGCCGCGGTCGTGGCGTCCCGCGCCCTGTGGTCTCGCGGCGAGAGCGACCGCGCCAACGCGCACCTCGCGAGGGCGCTCGAACTCGTCGCGGATCGCCCGGAATCGCCGGCGAAGGCCGCCGCGTTGGCCGCTCGCGCAGCGCAACACATCTTCTCCGGTGAGGCGGTCGAGGCGATCGATCTGGCCAACGAGGCGCTACCCATCGCCGAGCGACTCGGTCTTCACGCTGTCCAGGCCCGGCTCCTCGAGCTACGCGGGTTGGCTCGCGTCACAGAGGGCGATACCGGCGGGTTCGCCGACTTCGACCGGAGCATCGCGCTCGCGACCGCGCGCGCAGTCCACCAGCTGCATACGGCGTTCAACAATCTCCTGAACACTCACGTCTGGCTGGGCAACCTCGACAAGGCGGACGAGACCCTCGCAGCGTTGGAGCAAAATGCAGAGCGACACGGGACCGCGAGCGAGCGCCAGTGGGCCAGAGGAATGGCCGCGGACATCCACTTCATCGCGGGGCGCTGGGACGCTGCCACCCGGATTACGGACGAGCTGATCCCAGAGGTGGAAGCCAGCGGAGGGCACTACGTCGAGGCGGCGTCTCGAGGCGTGCGCGCGGAGATGCGCCTCGCGACGGGCGACCTGCGCGGCGCCTCTGTGGACACAGAGAAGGCCCTGGAGCTTGCTCGCCGCGCGAAGGACGCCCAGGTCCTCGCACCGGCGCTCGCGATGCGTGCGTCGGTGCTGTTCGCCGAGGGGCGAGCCGACGAGGCTCGAGCGCTCGTCGGGGAGATCGTTGCGTTCGGGGCGCGCTTCGTCTTCGTGGGGAATGACCACAGGATCGTCGAGACAGCGTGGCTCGTGCGCGAAGCTGGGCGTGGGAAGGAGTACGCCGCCGCGACTGCAACGGCGCAGTCACCCTGGGCGGTTGCCGCGGCTGCCATCTGCACCGACGATCTAGTGCGTGCGGCGGACGTCCTTGACGAGCTGGGGTACCGCCCGGGTGAGGCCTATGCCCGGCTACGCGCCGCCGAGGAGCTCGTGGGCGCGGGTCGCCGTGCCGAGGCAAACGCGCAGCTCAGCCCGGCGCTCGCTTTCTATCGCGAGGTCGGCGCGACGCGCTACGTGCGCGAGGCTGAAGCACTGCTCGCCGAATCGGCGTAGCGGACGAAGCTCGCCTCGTGACCGCGCTCGTTCGCCTCGCGTAGCTCGTCGTCGTCGAGGGCGCCGGTGCGCTTGAGCAGCTCGAACTCGTCGCGCAGGTGCGTGCGCATCATCTCGGGGCCGTCGGTGGCGATCGTGAACTGGACGCCGTGATCGACGAAGGCGCGGAACGTCTTGCGCACCGCGTCCTCCGACGGCAGCGCCTTCGTGAGCAGGTTCGAGGTCGGGCAGATCTCGAGGACGATCTCGGCTTCTCGCAGCGCGTCCATCAGGCTCTCGTCTCGGGCCGCGAGGATGCCGTGGCCGATCCGATCGGGCCGCAGGCTCTCGATCACCTCGCCGATCTCCTCGACTCCGTGCTCCTCGCCCTCCTCGCCGACGTGGATCGTCACGCCGAGGCCGGCCTCGCGAGCTTCCTCGACTAGAGGGGCGAGATCGCGGTACGGGTACCGCTCGCCGCCCGGCCGCGGGCCGGCGATGTCCACGCCGACGATGCCGCGCGGCGACCAGTTGATCGCCTTCTCGACCACGATCGCGTTCAGCTCCTGCGTGAAGGTGCGATCCATCATCAGGATCAGCCCCGCGCGCACCTGCGGGTACTCGATGCTGGCGCGGTCGAGGCCGCGGATCGCCGCGAGGATGATGTGGTCGAGGTCGCGCTCGCCGCCGCGGTTGCGCTTCATCGGGTTGAAGCGGAGCTCGAGCGTCGTGATGCCCTGCGAGCGGTAGGCGCCTCCGATTGCCGCATGCACCGAGCGCTCGACGGCAATCGGGCTCGACTGGATCAGCTCCGTCCAGTGGTAGATCGCGTCCAGGGCGTCCAGGTCGGGGACCCCGCGCGGATCGCTGATGGTGACCAGGCGGTCGAACTCCCAGTAGTCCTTGACCGGCAGCGCGATCCCCTGCTCGTGCGCAAGGCTCCAGAGGATCTCGGAGGCGACGGAGGCCCCGAGGTGCGTGTGCAGCTCGGCAAGGCCTCGGTCGGGCATCTTCGAAGTCTACGAGTCGCCGTCAGTCGTGGATCAGGACCTGCGTGCCAAGGCGAACGGTGCGCATCAGGTAGTCGAGGTCGCCTTCCCCGGCATGGAGGCAGCCGGCGCTGACGGCTCCGGTGGTCGAGCCGCCGTGGATCGCCAGCCGGTCGCCGCCCGTCCACCCGGGCGGGAGGTTCGGCTGGTGCCCCGACAGGGCGAGGATGCAGCAACCGAAGTAGGAGCCGTAGCGTGACCCGGGCAGCTTGTCGGTGATCGAGAAGCGCCCCGTGGGTGTCGACGAGCCCGCGCGCCCGACGGCGACGTGGATGCGGCGCAGCACGCGTGTTCCGCGCTTCACTTCGAGCAGGCGGCGCGAGAGATCGACCGCCAGGGACACCCGCGCGAGCGAGTAGCGCAGGCCTCCGGCGGTGGGGTCGACCCAGCCGGCGCGGCCGTTCGGGAGCTCCGTAGTCTTGACCGCGAGCCAGTCTGCGCGCTTGCGCACGACCGGAAGGGATTGAGGCGAGCCGAACTCGGTACGCGAGCCGGCCCAGGCGACGATGCGACCGCTCGGTGCATTGCGAATGGCGATCCGGCGGCCCGGGACGACCCAGGCCACGAGCGAGCCGGCGGGCCGAGCGGGCTTCACGACACGCTTGTGCGTGAGGGCCGGGCCGAGGTGCGCCGCGCGGGCGCCGGGGGTCGGCCAGGCGACAAAGCCAAGCACGACCGGGGCCGTGGCCAGGGCGGCCAGCCCAAGGGCAAGCAAGATTGGACGCCGCACTCACAGGCCATCGGCACTGACCTGGCTTCAGCCCTCGCCCTTTCGGGGGAACTACTACGGCCCGTGCACCGGGCATTTGCGGTAGATCCGCTTGCCCGTGCCGGCCGGCACCGTGTCGAGGCAGTAGTGGGTCTGAATGGCGCGTGCGATCTTGCCGCTGTGATCGACCACCCACGGGCTCGTATAGACGACGACCCAGCGCGGCCGGTTCTCTGCGCGCAGCATTGCGATCAGCTGGCCCATCGCGCCGTGGACCTCGTGAATGCCGTGGCCCCAGATGTAGCGGTACGTGGTGTGCCGCCTGGCGAGAAAGTAGATATCGGCGCGGGACGAGAGGATGTACACCGGTTCGTCGGGTCGCGAGCGAGCGCGCAAGGCGGCTGCGATCCGGCGGTCCTTCTCGAACCCGCCGTAGTAGTTGATCTCACCTTTCCGTCGCTCGGGCGACCAGGCCGCGAGCTGCACGAGGAAGACTGCGACCGGGGCGACGACCGCGGCGACGAGGACGGGCCGCAGCAACCGGACGCGGCTCTCCTGGACGACGAAGCCGGCGAGCAGCGCGAGCGGAGGCAGCAGCTGGACGTAGTAGTGGCCCCAGTAGAGCGCGGCCACGTTGAAGCCGGCCAGGGCCGCCACCAGCCAGACCAGCGCCGGCCACCACCCCTGCGGCCTGCGCGCGGCCGCGATCACGACGCCGGCACCGGCGAGCAGGCCGAGCACCCACAGGTCGGCACGTGCCGAGGCAAACGTCAGCTGAAAATGCTCGTAGCGGCGGGTTAGGTCCGACGACGCGCCCGAGTCCGCGCCGATCTTGTAGCCGGCCACGGCGAACCAGTACTCGTGCCAGTTGAGCAGCGCTCCGTGGATCGCCGAGGCGCCGAGGGGAACCACAGCCCCCGCGACGACGATGCCGAACGCACGCAGGCGTTCGGCCCAGGACAGAGGCACCGCGATCGCCACCGCGGCGGCGACGGCGAGCCCGTCGAAGCCGGACTGCTTCATCAGGAGCGCGCTGCCGCCGAGTAGGCCGGCGGCCAGCAGCCACGAAGTGCGCCGGGACCGGCGCCACGCCAGTGCGGCGGCCACTGCCCCCGTTGCGGGCAGGCTTGCCGCGAGCTCGGCGTTGAACGTGTAGCCGTCGAGGTGGGGAGCGACGCCCACGACGGAGTAGATCGCGGCGGCGGCGACACCCGTCACCGGCCCGCGTAGCAGCCAGCCGATCACGCCGAGCAGGACGGTGATCGCGCAGCCGAACAGGACGGCACCGAGGCGGATCGCCCATGGCTCGTGCGCGATGCCGATCAGCGCGCGGTAGACGAGCAGCAATCCCTGCGGGCGATCGACCCACGCGAGGTGGTAGAGCCGCTCACCCTGAGCCCACCGGTCCGCGACGTACGCATACCCGCCCTCGTCGGGACCGATGCCGGTCCAGATGAAGGGCAACCGGAGCGCGAACGCCACGGCACCCGACGCGGCGATTCCAGCCGCCGCGAGTTGCGGCTTCGTCAACCGAAGCATCCGACGATCAGCGGCCGGGTGGGGACGCGGCGATGCTCTCGACGAGGGCGACGGCAAGGTCGACGCAGTCCGCGAGCTTCTGTTCGTCCACGAGCTCGAGCCGCTCTTCGGGCAGGTGGTACTCGGGGTAGGGGAAGTGGAGGATGGAGACGGCGGGCACGTTCACCTCGGTGAACGGGTAGGCATCGACGCCGGTCTCAGAGGGCCCGTAGTGGATGTCGTACTTCGCCTCGAGCCCGAGTGTTTTCGCCTCCGCGCGAGCACGCTCGCGCAGCTCGTCGGGCGAGGCCATGACCTCCATCCGGTCGCCGTGGGCGATGCAGTCGAGGTTCACGATTGCCTTGATCCGCTCGAACTGGCCGCGGGTCTGCGCCTCGAAGACGAAGTTGCGCGCCCCGATCAGCCCGATCTCCTCGGCCGCGAAAGCGCAGTAGATCACCGCGCGGGGCAGTGTTCTGCCGCGCAGGCGCTCCGCCACCCGCCGAATCCCCTCGATGCCGGTCGCGTTGTCGATCACGCCTGGCCCGCGCCAGACCGAGTCGAAGTGCGCCGAGACGACTACCGCCTCGTCGCTCTCGCCGGGCTGCTCCGCGATCACGTTGCGCTCGCGGCGTCCAGGGACGAACCGTCCCTTCACGTGCACGCGCGCGTGAGCCCCGTCGCGCTCTCGCAGCCGGTCGGCGTCGGCGCCGCCGATGAAGACCGTCGGGCCGACGACGATCTGCCGCGGCGCGGTGATGAACGGGATCGCCGGCCCGCCGAACGGGCTGGCGTAGAGCCGGGCGAGCTCGTGGCCGTTCGCGTCTTCGACCACGAACGCGTGCGCCGGCGGGAAGAACTCGCCGATCTCCGTCGTCCCGATCCAGCGGACGGTGCCCTCGACCGGTCCGTCGGTCGGATGGGCGTAGATGCAGGGTCCGGCATCCCAGCGCTCGCCGTCGATCTCGAGCTCCGGCTCGTCGGCGTCGTAGCCGAGCAGCGAGAACTCCTGGTAGAGCGGGTCGAGCCCGAGCTGTGCGAACGCGTGGGCGACCGCCTCGGCCGCCCGAGCCGCCTCGGGCGTGCCGGCTTGCCGTACCCCGATCTCGGCGCCCAAAGTCTCGACGAGGTTCACCGGCCGAGTGTAAGCCGCCGGCCAAATCGTGGTGTCTTGCTGCGTGAGGAGCCCCACGGAGCTAACATCGCCCCTCGTCCAAGCGTCTGACTTTTAACGCTTGGTTACGCGAACTTGCGGGAGGTTGAGTTGATGCGGTCGCGCTGGATGTTCCCCCTGGCCCTCGTCCTGCTGATCACGCTCGCCGCGACCGGCTGCGGCGGCAAGAAGAAGGGCGCCTCGAAGAACACGAGCACTAAGAAGGGCGGGACCCTGACGACGCTCGCCAAAGGCGCGCCGTCGGGCTCCCCCGACCCGCAGATCAACTACACGCTGCAGGAATGGCAGCTCCTCATCCTCTCGCACGATGGACTGGTCGGTTTCAAGCGCGCGAGTGGCACCGAGGGGACGAAGAAGGTGCCCGACCTCGCGACCGCGGTTCCCACGCCGACCAACGGCGGCAAGACCTACACCTTCACCCTGCGTAAGGGCATCAAGTTCTCGAACGGCAAGGACCTGAAGGCGAGTGACGTCAAGTTCACGTTCGAGCGCCTGTTCAAGATCGGTCAGAGCCCGAACGCGGGCACCTGGTACAACGTGATCGTGGGCGGCGACGCCTGCGTCAAGACCCCCGCGACCTGCAAGCTCGACCAGGGCGTGGTCGTTGACGACGCGGCGGGGACGGTCACGTTCAACCTGACCACCGGCGATCCGGAATTCCTCGACAAGCTGGCCGTTCCGTTCGCGTTCATCCTGCCGGCCGGCACGGCGGAGAAGGAAGTCCAGATCCCGCCGCCGGGCACCGGGCCGTACCAGTTCGTCCAGTACGCCCCCAACAAGCAGATCAAGCTCACGCGGAACCCGCACTTCAAGGAGTGGTCGAAGGACGCGCAGCCCGCAGGCATTCCGGACACGATCGTCCAGAAGTTCGGCCTGACCGAAGAGGCCGAGGTGACGCAGATCCAGAACGGCCAGGCCGACTGGATGTTCGACCAGGTTCCAGCGGACCGGTTGAGCGAGCTCAGCTCGGCGAAGTACGCCGACCAGGTGCATGTCAATCCGCTGACCGCGATCTGGTACTTCGCCTTCAACGTACGCGTGCCACCCTTCGACAACCTCCAGGTCAGGCAGGCGGTCAACTTCGCGACCGACCGTGACGCCCTCGTGAAGATCTACGGCGGCCCGAAGCTCGCCGTCCCGACCTGCCAGATCCTGCCGCCGAACTTTCCCGGGTACGAGCCGTACTGCCCGTACACGAAGGCCCCGGGCAGCGGCAAGTGGAGCGCGCCCGACCTGGCCAAGGCACAGCAGCTCGTGGCCGCGTCGGGAACGAAGGGCGCGGCGGTGAAGGTGACCGTGGACACGACGGAAACCGCCAAGTCGCTCGGGCTCTACTTCGTCGGGCTGCTGAACAAGCTCGGCTACAAGGCCCAGCTGCAGGCGCTGTCGCCCGATATCCAGTACCCGTACTGCCAGAACTCGAAGAACAAGGTGCAGTTCTGCTGGTCGAGCTGGTACCAGGACTATCCGGCCGCGTCCGACTTCCTGAACGTCCTGCTCGGCTGCAAGTCGTACATCCCGAACTCGAACGCCAGCCCGAACATCGCCGAGTTCTGCGTGAAGCCGATTCAGGCGAAGATGGACGCCGCCTTGAAGACGGGCATCACGGATCCGGGCGCTGCCAACAAGCAATGGGCGCAGGTGGACAAGGACGTGACGGACCAGGCCGCTTGGGTCGCGATGTTCAACCCCAAGTACCTGGACTTCGTCTCGAAACGCGTCAAGGGCTACCTGTTCAGCCCGCAGTGGTACTTCTTGCTCGGCCAAGCGTCGGTCCAGTAGGGAAACCGGGCAGGCGGTCCGCACGTGGCCGTTTTCGAGCCTGAGGCCGAGGTTGTCGCCCTCGACATCGAGTACGGGGGCGACATCGTCGGCCGCAGCCCGTGGGCGCTCGCGGGCCGCCGGCTGCTGCGGAACTACCTGGCGCTGGCGGCGCTTGGCCTCTTTCTCTTGATCGTCGCGGTCAGCTTCGCGGCGCCGCTGTACGCGAACCACGTCGCTCACACCAAGCCGTTCGAATCGAACCTGTCCGGAACGATCACGATCGACGGCAAGAAACGGTCCGTGATCGAGCAGGGCGGCGGCCAGCTCGGCCTGGGGGAGACGCCGATCGGGCCGACCTGGCACACGACGTACTTCCTCGGCGCCGACAACCAGGGGCGCGACGTCGCCGCCCGGGTTCTCTACGGGGGCCGCAGCTCACTCGAGGTCGGGATCGGCTCGGCGGTGCTTGCCTGCCTGCTCGCGATGATCGCCGGTCTCGTAGCCGGCTTCTTCGGCGGTTGGGTGGACACCGGGCTCTCGCGCCTGATGGACCTGGTCTGGGCCTTTCCCGTCTACCTGCTAGCGATCTGTCTGGCGACGGTGCTGCTGGTGCGCACGAAGCCGCTGAAGCTCCTCGGGGTAGTCAGCATCGAGCCGACGAGCCTCTGGGTCCCGCTGCTGATCATCGGGATCATCTACGTCCCCTACATCTTCCGGCCGATCCGCGGCCAGGTGCTCTCGCTACGCGAGAAGGAGTTCGTCGAGGCGGCGATCGCGCAGGGCGCCTCGAACTGGCGGCTGATCTTCAGCGAGGTCCTGCCCAACGTCGCCTCGACCGTGATCGTGCTGCTGCCGCTGATGATCGCCACCACGATCCTGACCGAGTCCGCGCTCTCCTACCTCTCGATCGGTGTTCAGCCGCCCCAGGCGAGCTGGGGCACGATCATCCAGGACGGCCAGTCGCTGCTCTACTCGCGGCCGTGGGTGGCGATCGCGCCGGGGATCATGATCGTGCTCACGGTGCTGGCGCTGAACGTGCTGGGCGACGGATTGCGCGACGCGCTGGATCCGCGCTCGAAGGTGCGGGTGAAGTAATTGCTGACGTTCGCCGTGCGTCGCGTCCTCGGCCTCGTCGCCGTGATGTTCGTGCTCTCGGTGGTCGTCTTCCTGCTCTTCTTCCAGACCCCGGGCGTCGATCCGGCGCGCCAGATGGCGGGGCGCAACCCGAGCCAGGAGACGATCGCCCAGATCAAGCATCAGTTCGGGCTCGACCGTTCCCTGCCGGTCCAGTACACGCTGATGATGAAGCACATGTTCGTGACGCGAGACCTGATCTCGTACGGCAGTCACACGGAGGTGATCCCGGAGATCGTCCACGCGGCGCCGGTCACGTTCTCCCTCGTCTTCGGCGCGGCGGTGATCTGGGTGGTCGCGAGCATCCTGGTCGGGATCGCTGCGGCGGTCTTGCGCGGGACGGTGCTCGATCCGATCCTGATGATCCTCGCGCTGATCGGGATCTCGGTCCCCGTCTTCTGGCTCGGCGAGGTGGCCAACCTGCTCTCGCAGAGCCGGCTCCACCACACCTTCCTCTTCAGCTGGGTGCCGCCCCTCGGCTACACGCCGCTGACCGAGAACCCGATCGAGTGGTTCAAGCACCTCGTGATCCCTTGGCTGGTGCTGTCGGTCTTGTACGTCGGCTTCTACGCGCGCGTCCTGCGGGCGAACCTGCTCGAGAATGAGAACGAGGACTTCATTCGCACGGCCCGGGCCAAGGGGATCTCGGAGCGGCGCGTCCTGCTGCGGCACAACCTGCGCACGTCGATGATCACCTTCGTCAGCCTGTTCGGGCTCGACTTCGGCGTGCTCGTCGGTGGCGGCGCGCTGCTGACCGAGGTCGTCTTCGGGCTACCCGGCGTCGGTCTCCTGACCTTCAGGTCGCTGAACGCATTCGACCTGCCGGTGATCATGACGACTGTCATCTATGCCGCGTTCTTCATCACGATCGCGAACGCCCTGGTCGATCTCCTGTACGCGTGGCTCGACCCGCGCGTGAGGCCTGCCTGATGGCCGCTCTCCTGGAAGTCAAAGACCTGAAGGTCTCCTTCCGCACCGAGGACGGGATCGTGCGCGCGGTGGACGGGGTCTCGTTCACGATCGGCGAGGGCGAGGTGCTCGGGGTCGTGGGCGAGTCCGGCTCCGGCAAGAGCGTGACCATGCTCTCGGTGATGCGGCTGATCAACGACCCGAACGCGATGTTCGAGGGCGAGATCATCTACAAGGGCCGCAACCTGATGGCGCTCTCGAAGGACGCGGTGCGCGACGTGCGCGGCGCCGAGATCGCGATGATCTTCCAGGATCCGATGACCTCGCTGAACCCGGTGCACCGGATCGGCTGGCAGATCGAGGAGCAGATCCTCGCCCACGAGGACGTGAGCAAGGGCGATGCGCGGCGGCGCACGATCGAGCTGCTGAAGGCGGTCGGAATCCCGCGGCCGGAGCAGCGCATCGACGACTATCCGCATCAGTTCTCAGGCGGGATGCGGCAACGCGTGATGATCGCGCTCGCACTCTCGTGCAACCCGGATCTCCTGATCGCCGACGAGCCGACAACGGCGTTGGACGTGACGATCCAGGCGCAGATCCTCGAGCTGCTCAAGAACCTCCGGCGCGATTTCGGGTCGGCCGTGGCGTTGATCACGCACGATCTCGGAGTCGTTGCGGACATCGCCGACCGGATCCAGGTCATGTACGCCGGGCGGATCATCGAGCAGGGCGACCGTGACCAGATCTTCTACGACCCGCAGCACCCGTACACGTGGGGCCTGCTCGGCTCGATCGCGCGTCTCGACCGGCCGAAGCCTCGACGGTTGGCCGCGATCCCGGGCCAGCCGCCGTCGCTGATCCGCAAGCCGCCCGGCTGCGACTTCCATCCTCGCTGCGCGCACCGGTTCGACCGCTGCGACAAGGAGGTGCCCGCGCTCACGGACAAGGTCGGGGGCGGGCATCTAGACGCTTGCCACCTGTCGGTGGAGGACAAGCGCGCCAAGCGCGACCGCACGATCCATCCCGAGCTGGCGGAGGCAGGTTGAGCACGGCCAACGGAAAGGTGCTGCTGGCCGCGGACAGCGTCGTCAAGTACTTCCCGGTCAAGAAGGGTGTTTTGCTCCAGCGTGAGGTCGCGCGCGTGCACGCCGTCGACGACGTGACGCTGGAGATCCGCCAGGGCGAGACGATCGGCCTCGTCGGCGAGTCGGGCTGCGGCAAGTCGACGCTCGGGCGCTGCCTGGTGCGGCTTTACGACCTGACGAGCGGGAAGGTGGTCTTCGACGGGCAGGACATCACGACGTTCTCGCGCGGGCAGATGCGGCCGCTGCGGCGCGAGCTGCAGATCATCTTTCAGGATCCGTACGCGTCGCTGAACCCGCGGAAGCGCGTCGGCTCGATCATCGGCACGCCGTTGCGCATCCACGGGATCGGCGACCGCGACGAGCGCAAGCGGCGGGTGCAGGAGCTGCTGGAGAAGGTCGGGCTCTCGCCCGAGCACTACAACCGCTTCCCGCACGAGTTCTCGGGCGGCCAGCGCCAGCGGATCGGCGTCGCGCGGGCGCTCGCCTTACAGCCGCGGCTGGTGATCGCGGACGAGCCGGTGTCGGCGCTGGACGTGTCGATCCAGGCCCAGGTGTTGAACCTGCTGTCGGATCTCCAGGAAGAGCTCGACCTGACCTACGTCTTCATCGCGCACGACCTGGGCGTAGTGCGCCACGTCTCTAACCGGATCGCGGTCATGTACCTGGGCAAGATCGTCGAGGTCTCGCCCGCGGAAGAGCTTTACCACCGCCCGATCCACCCCTACACGGAGGCGTTGCTCTCCGCGGTGCCGATCCCGGACCCGAAGGAGTCGGCGGCGCGCGAGCGGATCGTGCTCGAGGGCGACGTCCCGTCGCCGATCAATCCGCCGCCGGCGTGCCGCTTCCACCCGCGCTGCCGCTACGCGACGGACGTGTGCAAGCAGATCGAGCCGCCCCTCGTCGACTATGGGAACGGGCACCTGGCGGCGTGCCACCACCCGCTGAACGTGGACAAGGAGACCCTGGAGCGGGTAACTTTGGCGCGGCGGGAAACGCCCGAAGAGGCAGACGAACGCGTGCTGCCGCGCGCGCCGGCGAGTGAGGTAGCGCCCGGAAGCGGCGGCGCCGAATCGGTGAGCGAATGAGCCTTCCTTTCTGGAAGGGCGGCGCCTTTGACCGGGGAATGTGGGGTCAGGTCATCAAGGCCGAGCTTCTCGGCGTGGCTCTGATCCTCGCGGCCGCGAGCAGCCTCGTCTACGAATGGCCCTTTGCCGAACGGTGGCCGGCTCTTTTGTTCGCAGGTGCTGGGATCGCCTTTCTGATCATGGGGATCCAACTGCGAAATCGAATTCGTTCCGGCGAATTCGACTGACGCTGCTAGCTCGGCTCCGTTGTGTCCCAGCCGCCCCTTTTCTCGGTGGCTAGTGCGGATCGTGTCCGGGCGCACCCCCGGTGCCAGGCACCGTTACGAGAGTGTGACGAATCGTCCACAGGCGGTACCTGCACGGCGTGGTGCGTCGGAATGACCGCGGGCGGGAGAACCGCATTCCTCGGCCGAGCCGGGGCTAGTATCGCGGCGGTTTGAAACGGCCTGCCGCGTTCTTGCTCGCCATCCTCGTCGCCTTCGCGGCCGGGTGCTCTCACCACGCGAAGAAAGCTTCGCCGAAGCGAACGGGCTTGGCGAACGGAGGGACGCTGGTCACGCTCGCCAACACCGCGCCACCCGGCTCGCCCGATCCGCAGATCAACTACAGCCGTCAGGCGTGGCAGCTGCTGATCCTGACGCACGACGGGCTCGTAGGCTTCAAGCGGACGAGCGGTAACGACGGCAAGGAGCTCGTGCCTGACCTGGCGACGGCGATCCCGAAGCCGATGAATCGCGGCCGTACCTACGTCTTCAAGCTGCGGAAGGGCATCAAGTTCTCGAATGGCAAGGACCTGAAGCCGAGCGACGTCAGCTTCACGTTCGAGCGGCTCTTCAAGCTGCGGCGGAGCCCCAATGCGCGCGCCTGGTACCAGATGATCGTGGGCGGGGCACTCTGCGTCGCCAGGCCCAGGACGTGCAGCCTCGCCGGGGGCGTGGTGGCGGACGACAGCGCCGGAACGGTCACGTTCAACCTGACGCGACGGGATCCGGAGTTCCTCTACAAGCTGGCCGTCCCCTTCGCATTCGTCCTGCCGGGCAACACGCCGACCGAGGAGGCGATGATTCCGCCTTCCGGCACAGGGCCGTACGAGTTCAACGCCTACGACCCAGGCCGCCAGATCAAGCTGACGCGGAACGTGCATTTCAAGGAATGGTCGAAGGACGCCCAGCCGGCGGGGAACCCGGACACGATCGTCCAGAGGTTCGGCCTGACCGTGGACGGCGAGGTGACGCACGTCGAAGCCGACGAGGCGGACTGGGTGTTCGACCACGTTCCCGCCGATCGACTCGAGGCTTTCCGCGCGACGAGGTTCGCCAACCAGGTGCACGTCAACTCGCTGCCGGCGACCTCCTTCTTCGCCTTCAACGTCATGGCGGCGCCGTTCAACAACGTGCTCGCGAGGCGGGCGGTCAATTTCGCGACCGACCGCAATGCGCTCGTGCAGATCTACGGCGGGCCGACAGTGGCTGATCCGACGTGCCAGGTGCTCGCGCCGGATCTTCCGGGCTACGAGCCGTACTGTCCGTACACGAAGCGGCCAGGCGGCGGGGAGTGGCACGCAGCCGACCTCGTGAAGGCCCGCAGGCTCGTCGCCGCGTCGGGAACGCGAGGCGCGGCCGTGAAGGTCGCGACCGGGACGACGGATACGGAGCAGGAGCTAGGGCTCTATTTCGTGCGATTGCTGAACAGGCTCGGCTACCGGGCCCGGCTTCGCGTGTTCCCAGCGGATCTCCGCCGCGCGCAGTGCAAGAGCGCGCGCAACACGATCCAGCTGTGCGCCTCCTCCTGGGTCGCCGACTACCCGGCCGGGTCGGATTTCTTCACCGTTCCGCTCGGTTGTGGCACGGTCGCGCCGCGCTCGAAGACGAGCCCGAACGTGGCCGAGTTCTGCGACCGGCGCATTCAGGCGAGGACGGACGCCGCGCTCGCGCTGGAGGCGATGGACCCCGATCGCGCCGCGCGGGCATGGGCTGCGATCGACCGTGCCGTCACGGATCAGGCTCCCTGGGCGACGATGTTCAACCCGAAGCAGGTCGACTTCGTCTCCAGCCGGGTCACGGGCTACGCCTTCAGCCCGCAGTGGGGCTTCCTGCTCGGCCAGGCTTCGGTGCAGTAGGGCCCGCAGGCGCGGTGGTACCTCAGCCGACCGGCTGCCAGCCCGGCCGGGCGAGACGGCCGCGAGCTGACCAAACCGGCACGGTAAACCAGTGGATCAGTCGGCTTCCGTCGGCAGTCATCTTGTAGATCCCGTAGCGCGTTCCGATCGCGAGCCACCGCCCGTCGGGCGACCAGAGCGGGACGCCGGGCTTGCCGAGGCCGGCGCACGCGCGCCGCGCGGACGCGGAGAGAGGCGTTGAGGGCGTCACGTCCCTACCGGCGGGAGTGATGAGCCGAATCCCGCAGCTCGTGCGATAGGCGATCTTCGACCCCTGCGGCGACCATGCCGGCGACGAAGCGTGGCGCGCGAGCGTCATGCGGTCCGAACCGTCGAGTCGAATGACGGAGACGCTCGACACCTCGTCGAGCTTGGTCGAGAAGGCGATTCGAGTGCCGTCCGGCGACCACGTCGGGCTCGAGTCGTGACCCCCGGTGCCGGTTGAAAGCACGGTCACCGGACCGTGCGGACGGACGTCGACGATCTTGATCGTTCCGTCCGAAACGTACGCGAGCCTCCCGCCGTCGGCCGACCACGAGACGTCGTTCGCGTAGTCGCGGACGAGGATCTGGTCGATCTTGGTCACTGGATCGAACACGCGCAGGGCGTTGACGTCGTACCTGATCGACTCCACGCCGAGAGCGAGCTTTCCGCCGTCCGGCGACCACGCGGCGCTCGCGAGCTCCCAACAGCGTTTGCCCGCACAAGAATAGAGCTCACGTGACAGGTCCCGGTAGTCGAGCGTGTAGATGCTCCTGTCGTACACAGTCGTGATGGGCCCATTTCGGACGGAGAAGGGAGCAGCCCCGGCTCGAAGCACAGCAGGGGCCCGTGCTCCGCGGGCGGATGACCTCGCTTCGCTGCGGCCGAACTGGTTGGTGGCCAAGTACGCGCCCCCGCCGCCGAGCGCGGCAAGGAGAGCACAGGCCGCGTAGCGCCTGCGGCGTCGCCGCGCCCGTCCGCGGGCCCGCTCGATCAGAGCCTCCATGCGCCGGAGCGCCACGCGGATCCATGCGCGTAGCCGCTTGCTCGGCGAAGAGAGGGGCGGGGCGGCGGTGACAGTCAAGACATCCTCCTTGGTCCGGCGAATGACGCTACTATGACTAGCACCATGCTGCGCGTCAAGGTCGACCGCACCGAGGCGACGGAACTCCACGAGCAGGTGGCTGCCGAGCTCCGGCGCGCGATCGCCGAAGGCCAGGCCGCCCCTGGCGAGCGGCTTCCGCCCGCACGTGACTTGGCGGCCGTTCTGGGCGTGAACACGAACACAGTGCTACGCGCCTTGAGGACGCTGCGCGACGAGGGGCTGCTCGAGTTTCGCCGCGGTCGAGGGATCAAAGTGGCCGCCGGCTCGGAGCATGGCACCGTCGTGGCCAGGACGCGAGAGCTCGTGCGGTTCGCTCGCCGTCACGGCTACCGCGTCGACGAGCTCGTGCAGATCATCGAAGACGTCGGCTAGCCCAGCTAGACCTCCCGGGACGCGGCCTGGGCGCACCCGTCTCGGTGCCAGGCACCGTTACGAGAGTGTGACGAATCATCCACAGGCGGTAGCCGCACGGAGCGAAATGGACTTTCGGCAGCCGCTGCCGTAGCGTTCTGAACGTGGTCCAGAAGCGACGGTGGGGCTACCTGGTCTGGGTCGTCGCCGGCATCGCGATCGCCGTTCCCGAGCTGATCGCGGCCATCGACGGCGGGGCTCTCCCCTTCACCACGATCTCGGAAATGGTCGGCCATCTCGAGCGCCGGTGGCCCGTGGTCGAGCTGGCAGTTGTCGCCGCGATCGTGTTCTTGCTCTTCTCGACGGTCCGATTCCCGCCGCAAACGCCGCGGACCGAAGGTACGCCTGAGGGCGGTAGCGGCGAGGAGTTGAAGCCGACCCGTACCTCCGGCGGGCGCCTCACCGTGCAGGCTCCCCCGACCCAGCCGTCAGCGGCCAGTTTCGACGAGCAGGCGGCGCCGGCGTGGTTCGGCGTGGCCGCAGTCCTCTCGTTCGCGCTGGTGATCGGCGCCACCCTGGCGGCGATCGCGTGGTGGGACGACCCCCATCATTTCCACCCTGCCTACGTGCTCTACGGGCTGCTCGCCCTGCTCTGGCTCGTCGTCCCGAGCATCTACGCCTTCGTCAAGGGGACGGATCCGCCGTTTCCGACGCTGTTCCGGACGATCACCAACCTGGAGGAGTGGCTGAGCTCCAGACCGTGGCTCGGCAGGTTCGGGCCCGTGCTGGCGTGGCTCGTCGCGTACCTGATCCTCACCGGGCTTGTGATCCTGCTGCTCCACCTGGCGTTCTATCCCTACCCGGACATCACGCACATCCTGAACCCGAACGGCTAAGTCGGGGTCTCGGCGGAGGAACGCCGGCGCCGTAGGCCGAGCAGGGCCGGCATGCCCCGGGCCACCACGCCGACCGTCTCCTTGAGGCGCCCCGGCAGCGTCGCCTCCGGCGCCGGCGGAGCCTCGAGCGCGATTCCGTCAAGGTCGACGAAGTGCAGGCTCTGCGTCCCGAGTCCTTCCAGGTCCTGCTCGATCCCGACCGCACGTTCGCGGATCTCAGGATCACATTGCTCGTACACCGCCTCCGACATCAGGATGTACTCCGGGACGGGGACGGTGTTCTTCAGCATCCGGTGGACGGCGATCACGTCGACGCCGGCGAGCTTCGTCCGGTCCTTGATCGTCTGGGTCGCGACCTCGCCCGCGTGCGCGACGAACTTCACCTTGAGCTCACCCGCCTGCCTGCAGGCGTCGCAGGGACAAATGTTGCGCGCCGCCATCGATTTCCTCTGGTCGTGAAAGGCGCGATGCATCGCGAGCGCGAGCACGGTCGCTGCCTTTGACGGCGACTCGTCGCCCG
This sequence comes from Actinomycetota bacterium, assembly GCA_030854475.1. GTDB lineage: Bacteria > Actinomycetota > Thermoleophilia > Gaiellales > Gaiellaceae > JALYTD01. Next base: position 57,622 of record JALYTD010000013.1, on the reverse strand, counting down.
TTTGCGTCACGTAGAGAAAGGCCGCGTCGCCCTCGATCTCGGCGAGCTCGAGCGGCCCCGCTGCGTCGATGAGCGCCTCGAGGAGCCGCGCAGTGATGTCCTGCGAGTGAGCGAGGCTCATCCGGTGCAGCCGCATGAAGCGCGTGTAGCCGCCGATGTCGGCGATGAAGAGAAATGCCTGCTCGACCGCCATCGCTACGCGGCGGCGCGGGCCTCGACGCGGTCGAGGAACTCGTTCATCACCGCGAGGAAGCGATCCGGCTCCTCGGCGAAGGCGAGATGCGAGCAGCCGTCGAGCACGAGCTGCTGCGAGCCCGGGATCGCGTCGGCGACCTCTTTCGCGTGCTCGGGACGGAACTCGTCATGCTCGCCCGAGACGACCAGCGTCGGCGTCTCGATCTTCCCCAGGCGTTCCATCACCGACCACTCCTTCAGCGTCCCGACGACTGTGAACTCGGTGGGGCCGTTCATGTAGTTGTAGACGTCGAGCCCCGCGTCGCGATACGAGCGTTCGAGCCCATCCGGCCACGGCTTCAGACGGCAGAGGTGACGCCGGTAGAAGACCATCACGGCCTCGGCGTACTCCGGGCAGCCGAGGTAGCCGTTGTCCTCGTGGCGCTTGATCTCGTCCTGGACGTCCTGCGGTAGAGCGGCGAGCAGCTCGTTGCACCCGTCGACCCAACGCGGGATGCTGGCCGGGCTGGAGCAGAGCGTCAGGCTCTCGAGCTTGGGCTTGCGGTCGATCGCGTACTGCATCGCCAGCATTCCGCCCCACGAGCTGCCGAAGAGGTGTAGCCGGTCGAGCTCCAGTGCGTCCCGTACCGTCACGAGCTCCTCGACGAAGCGCTCGACGGTCCAGAGCGACTCGTCGTCCGGTCGGTCGGAACTCCCGCAGCCGAGCTGGTCGTAGAAAACCACCCTGCGGCGATCGGCCAGCCCTTCGAGCGCTTCCATGTAGTCATGAGGGAAGCCGGGCCCGCCGTGCAGGCAGAGCAGCGGTACGTCTCCGTCGCCGACGCTGCGCCAGAAGACGCGCCCACCGGGGACCTGGACGAAGCCCTCGTCCGCCACGGTGTGACTCTACTCCGCACAAGTCGGGCATAGTGCGCGCGATGAAGGTCGGCATCGTCGTGCCGTACTCCTGGTCGTTCTGGGGCGGCGTCCCGGAGCATGCGTTCCAGCAGGCGCGTGCGCTCGAAGCGCTCGGGATCGAGACCCGGACGCTGATCGGGAACGATCCCCCGGGGAGGCTCACCCGCCTGCTCCACCCGCGCACCGGGAGGCACGGGGAGCCGCCGCCCGACGTGCTGCCGATCGGCCGCTCCGTGATCGTTCCGGCGAACGGCGCGCTGCCGAACATCGTGATCAGCCCGCCCGCTGTGACACGGGTGCGGCGGATCCTGGCCGAGGAGGACTTCGACGTCCTGCATCTGCACGAGCCGATGACACCGGCGATCTGTACGGCCGCGCTCGCGTTTGCGCGCTGCCCGGTCGTTGCCACCTTCCATGCGGCCGGCGACCTCGGCTGGCTCAAGCTCGCCAAGCCGGTGTGGGGGTTCCTGGTCGACCGGATCGACCGGCGCATCGCCGTCTCCGAGTACGCGCGGGCGTCGACGGCGCGTTACTTCCCCGGGGAGTACGAAGTGTTGCCGAACGGCGTGCTCATTCCGACGCATGCGGACTCGGGCGCACGCGAGAACAACGTCGTCTTCATCGGCCGCCATGAGCCACGCAAGGGTCTGCCGGTGCTCCTGCGAGCCTGGCCGGCGGTCCACCGCGCGACGGGCGCGCGGCTGCGGATCGTCGGCGCCGACCGGCTGATGGTCCGGCTCGTGCTCTCGCGGACAGGCGTCGGAGACGACGGCATCGACTCGCTGGGATACGTGAGCACCGAGGAGCGCACCAGAGAGCTGCAGGCCGCAAAGGTGTTCGTCGCACCGTCCCTGGGCGGCGAGAGCTTCGGGATGATTCTCGCCGAGTCCTTCGCCTGCGCGACGCCGGTCGTGGCCTCCGACATCGCCGGCTACCGAGACGTGATGACCGTGGACACCGGTTCGCTCGTCCCGCCGGGAGACTCGGAGGCTCTCGCGCAGGGGTTGATCGACCTGCTCGGAGACGAGCCCCGGCGACGGGCGGCCGGCGAGGCGGCGCGCCGCTTGGCGAAGGAACGCTACTCGTGGGACGACGTGGCGGGAAGGCTGGCGGAGATCTACCAGGGCCTCTCGAGCGCTCAGCCCGCGGGACTCGCGGCGGCGTCGTGAACCGGATCGTCCGCAGCCGGATGGTGCGGCTCGCGGCCGTCGTCCCCGTCGCGGTCGGCCTCGGATTCCTCGTCTGGTGGCGCGGGCCCGACTGGCATCTCGTGGGTAGCGCCTTTACGGCTGTGAGCTGGGAGTGGGTGGCCGCGGCGATCGGCCTGAACCTGCTCTCCGTGATCGTCCGCGCGTTCGCCTGGAAGATCGTGATCGACCAGGCCATGCCGGAGCCGCACCCGCGCTTCCCGCTCGTCTTCTCCGCGTTCTCGGTGGGCCTGTTCGCAAACGCGATCCTGCCGGGGCGCATCGGAGAGCTGGCTCGGGTGGCCGTCCTGACCCGCAAGATGCAAGGGCGCGACGGGGCGTGGGCGGCTCTGATCGGGACGGTGTTCGCGCACCGGGTCTTCGACCTGATCCCGTCTCTGCTCCTGATCAGCTACGTGCTCGCGACCGCCAAGATCCCGCACTGGGCGCTGACCAGCCTGGGGTTCGTGGTCGGGATCGGATTCGCGCTGTTCGCGTTCGCTCTGGCCAGTGCGCGGCGCCACAACCGCTCGGTGATGGACGAGACCGGAACGGTGCGGCGGATCGTGACGATGGCCCGCCACGGCCTTGGGATCATGCGCTCGCCCGTGCCGGCGACGCTCGCCGCGTTCTTCCAGTGCCTCGGCTGGCTGTGCCAGTTGCTCGCGGTCTACACGGCTATGCGGGCGTTCGACATCCACTCGCCGTTGCCGGCCGCCGCGCTCGTACTCGTGCTGATGAACCTCGCGACGCTATTTCCGCTGTGGCCCGGCAACAACATCGGGTTGCTCCAGGCCGCGATCGCGTTGCCGCTCGTCGGCTACGGCGTGGCCAAGGCCACGGGAATCGCGTTCGGCTTCGGGTTGCAGCTGATCGAGGCGTCGGTGGGGATCGGGGTCGGGTTGTTGTTCCTCGCGCGGGAAGGCCTCTCGTTCGCGATGCTGCGGCACATGCCCGAGGCGTCTCAGGCGGAGGTGCCCGAACACGGTGCCGAGCGCTCCGCCGCGGAGACGGACGTCGCGCGTGCGCGCGCTCGTTTCCCCGGCTAGCCTCAAAGGGGTCCTCTCCGCCGGCGAGGCGGCGGCCGCGCTCGCGCGCGGGCTGCGAGAGAGCGGCGCCGACGCGGAGGAGCTGCCCATTGCAGACGGCGGCGAGGGAACAGCGGCGATCCTCGCGAGCGCACTGGGACTCGAAGCTTGTGTTGCATGCCACGTCCACGACGCCTTCGGCCGCCCGCGCGCGGCGCCGATCCGTTACGTGGACGGCGGCATTGCGATCGTCGAAGCCGCAGAGGTGATCCCGCTGGAAGCGGCACGGCTCGATCCGTTCACGGCGTCGAGCGCGGGGCTCGGCGAGTTGATCGCTCAGGTGGAGCCGGGTCGGGCGCTGGTGATCTGTCTGGGAGGCACGGCCACCATGGATGGGGGAGAAGGGTTAAGTGATGTGAAACACAAGCTTCCGGGACAGACGACCGCGCTGGTGGACACGGTCGTGACGCTGCGGGACGCGGTCAAGGTCTTCGGAGCGCAGAAGGGAGCGCGACCCACAGACGTGCCGGCCCTCGAGGCCCGACTCGCGGGAAGGGACGACCTCGCGCCGCACGCCGACCTCCCGGGAAGCGGCGCGGCCGGCGGGCTTGGCGCGGCGCTCGCAGCGCTCGGAGCGACGTTGGTGCCCGGTGCGCCCTACGTTCTGGAGCGGGTCCGCTTCCGCGATCATGCGCGCAACGCCGATCTCGTCGTCACGGGCGAAGGAGTAGTCGACGCGACAACGCCTGCCGGCAAGGCGCCGGGTGAGGCCGCCCGTGTCTGCGGCGAGCTCGGGGTTCGATGTGTCGTCTTCGGCGGGCGCGTCGAGGTGGAGCTGGAAGGCGCCGAGCTGGTCGAGCTGTCCGGCGACGCCACGCGGGCGCGGGAGGACCTCGTCGAGCTGGGCCGTCGTCTCGCCGGCTAGACCGACGCGACGCCGGTGCGAAACGAACCGAGCCGCGCGCCGATCACTGCGTTCGCAGCCGCCGCGGACGCTGCATGACCCGTGACCGCAGAGGTGAAGTCGTCGCGGTCGATCGCGTACAGCTCGACGTCGCTCTTGGCCCGGACCGTCGCGGTCCGCGGAACATTGCGGAGGAGCGCGATCTCACCGAAGGAGCCACCTGCGCCGTGCGTGACCGGCTCGCGACCGTCGACCGAGATCTCGATCTCGCCGTCGGCGATCAGATAGAACCGGTCGCCCTCGTCGCCCTGGCGGAAGATCTCAGCGCCGGCGGGGAACCGAGTCTCCTCCATCGAGCTCGCCAGGTGCTCGAGCGTGGCCGAGGGAAGCGGAGCGAAGATGGGGCTCAGCCGCAGCAGCTGTAGCTGCCGGACCGGTGCAACCATCTGCTCGTCCATCCGTCTCAGGCGGCGCCACGCGACCAGCGTTAGCAGCGGGAGAAAAGCGCCGACCGCGATCAGCGCGCCGCGGACACCGAGCGCGGAGACGAGCGCCGGCGCGGTGATCGCACCGATGCCGATCGTCCCGAGCAGCATACTCTCCAGCACGCCGAAGACTCGCGCCAGCACGTCGTCGGACACCGTTCGCTGGAGCAGCGTCAGGCCGGTCACGTCCACGAGCGTGTTACCGACGCCGATCAGCCCGAGCAATAGCAGGGCGACCGCCACGTGCGGATACACGCCGACCAGAGCGATCGGCAGTCCCCAGAAGACGAGACCGAAGGCGAAGGCCGACGCGAGCCGCCGCCGGCCGACGAGGGCGATCGCCGCGATTCCGCCCAGGATGCCGCCCACCCCGACCGCGGCATTCAGGTAGCCCACACCGGCCCGGCCGAGATCGAGCTGCTGCAACGCTGTGACCACGATCAGCACGTTGAGCGCACCCGCGACGAAGGTCTGCGCGCCGTAGAGGCCGACCACGATGCGCAGGTTCGGCTCCTTCCCGATCGCGCGGAAGCCCGCGAGCGCCTCGACTGCGAGATGCTCCTGCTCGCGCCGTTCCTCGACCTGAGCCTCGCGCCGGATCCGCGCCACGTTGAGCGCCGACCACACGTAGGCCCCAGCGGTCGCTGCGAACACGACCTCTGTCGACGTCAGGGCGAGCAGCAGACCGCCCAGCGCAGGACCGGCAAAGCTGCCGACGCTCTCGATCGTGCTCGAGGTGACGTTTGCCGCAGTGAGCTCTTCGGGGCGGGACGCCAACGACGGCAGCAGCGCGGCCTGGGCCGGCCGGAACGCCGTCGCGACCACTTGCACGAGTGCGGCCAACACGAACACCGCCGGTGCCGGTGCGCCGGCAAAAACCGCGGCCGCGGCAACCCCCATCGCAATCGCCCGGGTCAGGTCGACGGTGAGCATCACCCGCTCGCGGCGGTACCGGTCGCCGAGGACGGCGGCGAAGGGCGCGGCGATCGCGGAGGGGATCCAGCGGATCAACCCCACCACGCCGACGGCCGCCGCCCCACCGTGCTCGTAGGCGTACACCGCCAGGGCGACCGAGTACGCCCAATCCCCGGTGATCGAACCGATCCACGCCAGCTGAATGCGGCGCAGGTTCGGGTTCCGGAAGACGTCGTGAAAGGCCCGCAGGGACTCCCCGGCCCGCTTTGTCAGCCCCTGTGGCACGCGCAGAGCATCGCAAGGTTGGAGAAATATTTGAAGAACGAGGGAAGATCCGTGACACTTAGTGCGTCTCGTGTAATGACAGAAAGTTTTCTACTCGGAGGAGGCAGCATGAGCGAGCAGGGAGACCGGACTAGAAACTCGGATCGTGACCGCAACAACGAGCTCGACCGCACCAACGAGCTCGACCGGAACGCGGATGTCGAGTTGCACGGGCGGCTCGACGCAGACGAGAAGGAAGGTCGCGAAGAGGTCACCGAGGAAGAGCCGGACGTCGAGGCGCATCGCAACCTCGGCCCAGATCTCGGGCGGAACGTCTAAGTCTCACCCCGAGAGAGACCAGAATTGAAGCGGGCGGCTGAGGAGCCGCCCGCTTCTTTTTGGATCAACCCAGGTCGCGCAAGAGCGTCTCGAGCGACTCCAGCAGCTTGAGACCGGTCTCCCGCCCGGGTCCCTCCAGCTCCTGCACCGCTGCGGCCAGCCGCGCGACGACTCCGACGTCCCCTCCGGCGTCGTCGAGCACGACCCTGGCCTCGCGGGCGCGCTGCAGCAGGTCGAGGGAGATCGCCGCCTGGTTCGCGAACAACCCCAGCAGGTCCATCTCCTGGAGCGAGAAGCCGGGCCGGTGCGGACGGTCGAGCACCTGGAGCACCCCGAGGGCCCGCTCGTCGTGCAGGAGCGGAACCGACATCAGGCCCTTCGGGACGTAGCCGGTCTTCTCGGCCACCTCGCGGGCAAAGCGAGGATCCTGCGAGAGGTCCTCGATCACGAGCGGTTGCCGTGTGACGAGCGTCCAGCCCGCGATGCCCGAGCTCGAGGGGATGCGCGTGCCGACCAGGCTTTCTTCGCCCTCGCCCGCGACCGCTTCGAAGACGAGCTCGTCGGTGGCCTCGTCGAAGAGGAAGATCGACGAGGCCTTGGCGCCGAAGATCGCGCGCGCGGTCTCGACGATCGACTTGAGCAGCTGTGCGTGCGCCTCCTCCGAGGCGAGCACGCCGGCTGCGACCACGGCCCGAAGACGATCCTCGTTCACGCTCGTCCTCCCACGTTGTTGGCGATCAGGTAGAGCACGCTCTTGAGCTGGAACGGCGTCAGCTCGGGGTGCTTGCCGAGCACGAGCGCGCAGATCGCGCTCATGTGCGGCGTCGCGAAGCTGTTGCCGGAGGCGCGGATCTTGCCGCCCCCGACCCACGGGATCTCGACGTCGAGGCCTCGTGCGAAGAACTCCACCGGCGGCGCCGGGTTGTAATAGAAAGCGAGCGGGTCGGCGTCCTCGTGGCTACCGACCGAGATCACGGCGGCGAAGCGCCACGGGTAGCTCTCCACCGGCATGTTGTGCGCGGAGGCGACGAGCACGCTGCGCTTGAAGTAGGCCTCGTCCGCGAGCTCGTGCAGCGTCTCCGAGAACTGGCGCTTGGTCGTGGACAGGCTCATGTTGATCACGTCGAAGCCCTGCTCGACCGCCCAGCGCAGCCCGGCCAGCATGATGGGGCCGCTGCCCGTGTAGCCGGCGCCGAGGACGCGCACGGAATGGATCTCGCAGTCCGGTGCGAGCGAACGGACGATCCCGGCGCAGGCGGTGCCATGTCCGCAGAGGTCGCCTTGCTCGTCAGGGTCGACCTTCGGGTTGTCCTCGTCGTCGATGGAAACGGCAACCGCCTGCTCGACCGAGCCGACCTCCGGGTGATCCCGCTCGACGCCGCTGTCGAGGATGCAGACGCGCACGCCTTTTCCGGTGGAGTCGCCCCACGCCCAGTCGCGCGTGACGCGGTTGGGCCATTCGACTGGAATCCGGATCTCGTCGGCGGCTGAGGCGGGCAGGCTCCAGGCCGGAAGCGGCTCGCGCTCTTCCTCCTCGGGGACGGGCTCGGGCTCGGCCACGGTCCGATCCTAGTCGGGCCCAAGCTGTGCGAGGAAGGCGCGCGTTCGTTCAGCGGCCGGAAAATTGCCCTTCTGCTCGTGGAGCTCAAGTGCTCGCAACGCTGCTTCGCGAGCTTCTGCAGCCCGGCCTGCCAGCTCGAGCACGAGCGCCAGCGTCATGTGCGTTTCGGAGCGGGTCCGCATGTCGGTTGGATCGATCTGCGCCACAATCTCGCGTGCCAGGCGCACAGCTCCCTCCACGTCGCCGTGGTGGGCAAGTAGTCGGGCTCTCAACGTCCCGGACAAGCTGATGTTGAGAACGTCCTCGGGCGAGGTGATCTCGTCGGACTCGCGAATCGCCTCTTCTGCCTCAAAAAACCGCCCTTGCTGGTATAGAGCCTCCGCAAGTATGAGGAGCACGGTCGAGCGGTACCCCTTGTCCCCGATTCGACCGAGCTCCTCCGCTCCCGCTCGGGCGATCGCTTCGGCGGCTGGCGGATCGCCGGCGAGTATCTCCATCTCGGCCACTATGTGAGTCGTCCCGCCGGAAACGGTTGTCAGGCCAAGGTCGGCATAGATCGACCGGGCGGCCGCCATCTTTGCGCGACCTTCGGAGAACCGGCCGGCGAGCATCTCGACGGCTCCCGCCCAGAACGTCGCGTGTGCACGAAGCAGAGGCGCTTCGGCGGACTCCATGAGCTCCGCACATACAACGAGCGCCTCCGAGACCGAAGTCGGCCCGGTGTGTGAGGACATGCCGATCCAGAACGACATTTCGGTCTCCAGCTGGAGATCGCCGGCTGCGCGTGCGTGCTTGAGGGCAGTTCGTACGGCCGCCTCGAGACCGGCGATGTCCCCCGCCAAGTTGTACCCGTCAGAAGCGAGCTTCCCGGCTCGGGCCAATCCGCCCTCGTCCCCAATCTCGGCAAGTGCCTCGGTCGCAGCTTCCGCGAGCCGCTGGGTCTCTTCGACCGACAAATCGCCGGAGAGTGCGTCGATGTTCCCCAGGAGAACACGGGCGCGCCACTCGACGCGGTGATCGTGCGCGGCTGCCGCGTCCGAGATCAACTCCTGCAAATCGGATCGCACTGCGCGAGGGTCGCTCGGAATGACCGCTTCGGCTGCCTGAAGGCGGAGCTCGCGCCGTCGTGCGTGGTTGCTCGGCAGAACTTCGAGAGCTCGGCGGAGGAGGCTCTTCGCAGCGTGGATGTCGGAGCGCGCAAGGGCGCGCTCGCCGGCCGCGCCGAGCCGCTCGCCGGCCCGGCGTCCGAGCTCGGTCGCATGGTCGTCGAGGGGACCCAGCTCGCGCCGGTACTGGTACGCCTGCTCGAGGTGATAGCCAACGATCTCGTCCAAACCGCTGCGCTCCCCCTCGAGCCACTCGGCGAACTGCTCGTGGAGGCCGGCCCGGAGCTCCTTCGGCATCCCTCGGTATGCCGCGTCCCGGACCAGGTTGTGACGAAAACGGTAAGCCTCTTCCCGGGGGAAAGTAGTGGAGCGATGAGGGCGCACCAGCTCTTTGCGCACCAACCCTTGGAGGGCGGGGATCACGCTCTCGTGGTCGGCCGACAACTGTTCCACGGCGCCGCGCCAGAACTCCTTGCCCACGACCGAGCCGCGCTCGATCGCCGCACGCTCACCGGCGACGAGCCGGTCGAGACGAGCCGCGAGCAGCGCCTGGATCGTCGGCGGGATCGCCATCTCCTCGCCGGCGCCGTTCTCGCTCAACATCGCCAGCAGCTGCTCGACGAAAAGCGGATTGCCTTCGGCCACCTCGGTGACACGAGTGCGGGTGTTGGGGGCGAGCGGCGAGCTGCCGAGCAGGTTGTCGATCAGGATGTCGGCGTCGCCGGCGGTGAGGGGCTCGAGCAGAATCGAGGTTGCGTTCAGCTTGCCGCCGCCCCAGTTGGGCCGCTGGTCCAGGAGCTCCGGTCGAGCCACGCAGAGCAGCAGGATCGGCGCGTCGCGGCTCAAGTCCGCGATGTGCTCGACGAGGTCGAGGAACGTTGGCTCCGCCCATTCCAGGTCGTCGAGCACGACGACGAGCGGCTGCTCGCCGGCCAGTGCCTCGAACAGCTTCCGGACCGCCCAAGGCGTTTCCTCGGGAGATCCCGAGGGCTTGGCCTGTCCGGCCGCCTCCGACACGCGGTTGACGATCAGCTGGGCGTCCTCCGCGTCCCGGAGCGCATGGATGACGTCGTCGCCACCGAGCTGCTCCAGGATCTCGACGAGCGGCCAGTACGTGATCGCCTCCCCGTACGAGAGGCAGCGGCCGCTCACCACGCGAGCGCCGTCGATGCCGTCCAGGAACTCCTGCACGAGACGTGACTTGCCGATGCCTGCGGACCCGAGCAGCGTGAACAGGTGACTCGACCGCTCGTCGACCGCCCGGTCGTATGCCTGGCTGAGCAGTGCGAGCTCGCGTTCACGCCCGACGAGCGGGGACTCGAAGCGCCGGGCAAACGGCGCGGCACCTTCGATCACGCGAGTGAGCCGGTGCGCGCCGAGCGGATCGGTCTTGCCCTTCGCCTCCAGGGGCTCCACCGGTTCCGCCTCCACGGCGTCGCGGACGAGCCGGTAGGCGGTCTCGCCGACGAGCACCTCGCCGGGCGCGGCTGCCTGCTCCAGCCGCGCGGCCACGTTGACGGCGTCCCCCGTGACCAGGCGCTGGCCCGAGGATGGATCGCCGGAGACGACCTCACCGGTATTCACGCCGGTGCGGTTCTCGATGCGAACGCCGTAATCGCGCTCCAGCTCCTCGTTCAGGCCCGTAAGCTCCTCGCGCATCTCCGCAGCGGCGCGGACCGCACGCAGCGCGTCGTCTTCGTGCACGACCGGGATGCCGAAGACGGCCATGATCGCGTCGCCGATGAACTTTTCCACCATTCCCCCGTGGCGCTCGACCACTACGGCCATGGCGTCGAAGTAGCGGGACATCACGCGCCGCAGCGACTCGGGATCGAGCCGCTCGCCGACCGCCGTCGAGCCGACGACGTCCGAAAAGACGATCGTCACGGTCTTCCGGACTTCGCGCAGCGCCTCGGCAGGCGTGAGCGAAGCCCCGCACGAGGAGCAGAAACGCGCGTCGTCGGCGTTCTCGGTTCCGCAGGCACCACAAGCGGCCATACGCCAGATCGTACGGCCGCCTGCGTGCGCTATCTAGGAGTCACTAGGTGTCGCTGCTCGAGAAGCGCTTCCGCAGCTCCTCGACGAGTGGCGCCCTGGGCTCGTAGCCTTCCGCCTGGAGTGCCGTCTCGAGGTCTTCGATGAGGGCTGCGCGGAACTTCGCGTCTGCCTCTGCGCGGGCGACGATCTCGTCCAGTGAACGGCGGGCCGACGGAAGCTCCTGAGCAGCCTCTACCCATCCCCCCGGAGCAGGGCGGAGGGCTGCGATCAGTTCAGCCAGCCGTGTCTCGTCGAATGCGCTCATCAAATCACCTAGCCACCAGACTCCGCAGAGCCCTCTTTTCTTCCCTCGAAGTACTCCCGTAGCCTCGTGAGGCATCGGGAGATGCGGCTCGCGATCGTGCCGGGGGGCAGATCGAGCGCTGCTCCGATCGTGCGGTAGCTCTCGTCCTGGGCGAAGAAGCGGTCGAGAATCTCGCGGCAGTGCTCGGGCAGTGTCTCCAGCGCCTCGTGCACCGCGAAGGCCTCGTCAAGGTGAGCCATCGTCTCGTCGGGCTCGGACAGGCTCTCCTCGAGCTCGACGGCCTCCTCCCGCCCGCCGGCGCGAATCTTGTCCAGACAGAGGCGGCGGGTTAGCTGCGCGATCCAGGGCCGGATCGCCTCGTCGTCGCGCAGCGTGTCCAGCCGCTCGTAGACGCGCGCAAACACCTCCTGGAACACGTCCTCGGCGTCGTGGTCGCGCATGCGGTAGCCCTGCGTCGCGATCGCGTAGACGTAGCGCGAGAAGCGCTCGACCAGCTCGGACCAAGCGTCATGGTCGCCCTCCCGACAGCGGGAGACGAGCTGGGCGTCGGTCAGCGAGCCCGCCGTCATGGCGCCTCGCGTTAGCTTTCGCGCTGCTCGGACGCGCGCAGCTTCTTCGCCATCGCCTGAAGGAGCTTCCAGGCGATCGAGGCGTTCGTCTCCACGAGCGGCCGGAACTCCCACGAGGTGAGGCCGTAACAGCGGAGGTCGCTGTCAGCCGTGATCGTTGCGCTGCGGGCGCCGTCGTCGATCAGGGCGATCTCGCCGAAGTAGTCGCCGGGCCCCAGGGTCCCGCGCTCTTCGCCGTGGACGGTGACCTTGGCGTTCCCGTCCGCGATCACGAAGAACCCCACGCCACCGGTGCCCTCCTCGGCGACCGTCTGTCCGGAGTCGAACGTGCGCTCCTTGAAGGTGCGCGTGATCATCTCCAGCTCGTGGGGGTCCAGGCCCTGAAACAGCGGAACCTGTTTGATCAGTTCGGTGGGTGCTTCCGCCACGGGCGCGATTCTAAGGGTGTTCAGGCTGAATGTGCAGCTTCTTAGGGTTTCGCGGCCTCGACGCGGGTAGCGAGCTCCTCGATCTTCCCCTCGGCAGAGTCGAGCTTGCCGCGGCAGAAGCGGTAGAGCTCCTCCCCTCGCTCCCAGAGCGCGATCGCCTCGTCGAGCGGCGCCTGGCCGCTCTCGAGACGCTGGACGATCTGCTCGAGCTCCTGCTGCGCGCTCTCGAACGACGGTTCGGTAGCGCTCATCGGGTCTCCTCCACCCGCGCGCCGAACCCACCCTCCGCCAGCTCGACCTCGACGCGGTCTCCGGCGCCCAGGCTCTTGGCCGAACGCAGGATCTCGCGCTCGCTCCGCACGATGGCGTAGCCGCGGTTCAGGGTCGCGCGCGGCGAGAGCGTCCTCAGCTTGCCGGCCACGTTCTCCAGCGCTGCCCGCTTGCGCTCCACCGCGAGCTTGGGAGCCGCTCGAAGGCGCTCGTGCGCTCGGTCGACGCGGTTCCGCCCCCGCTCGAGCGCCCTGCGGGTGCCACGCTCGAGGCCGCCTCGGGCCCGGTCGAGGCGCTCCAGGAGCTCGGTCAGGTCCGGGACGACGAGCCGTCCGGCGACGCTCGGAGTCGACGCCCTGACATCGGCGGCGAGGTCGCAGAGCGGCGTGTCCTGCTCGTGGCCGACGGCCGTCACGACCGGGACCGGGCAGCTCGCAATCGCTCGCACGAGCCGCTCGTCGCTGAAGGGGAGCAGGTCCTCGAAGCTGCCGCCTCCGCGTGCGACCACGATCACGTCCACTTCGGCCGAAAGACGGGCGAGGACGTCTGTCACGGCGGCCGCCGCGCGCGGGCCCTGCACATAGGTCTCGGCTACGACCACGTGGGCGGGCGGAAAGCGCGCCGCGATGGCGGTCAGCACGTCGCGCTTCGCGGCTGCGTCGTTCCCGGTCACGAGCCCGATCCGGCGCGGAAGCAGCGGGAGCCGCCGTTTGCGCTCCGGCGCGAACAACCCTTCGGCGGCCAGTTTCTGCTTGACCCGCTCGATCGCCGCCAGGTGGTCGCCGAGGCCGAACCGCTCGAGCGACAGCGCCCGTAGCCGGAACTCGCCCCGGGCTTCGTACAGCTCGGGCCGGCCGAACACGTGTACCCGCGCGCCGTCGGCGAGCTCGAGCCGAAGCGCGTCGAACTGCCTGCGCGGCATCGAGACCCCGAGGCAGGACCCGTCCTGTGGATCCTTGAGCGTGAAGAAGACGGACTGCCAGCGGGCGTGGCGCTTCAGTTCCGTGATCTCGCCTTCGACCCAGACCGTCGGCAGCCGCGCGAGCCACGTGGAGATGCCTCTATTGAAGGCGCCGACAGAGAAGACCTTGCGGTCGCCGTACTCGACGGCCTCAACTTTCATAGAGGCGATGCTAGCGAGCGACTACAGCAAGATCCGCGCCGCGGTCTCGGGCTCGCAGCCGCCCCGGACCAGCTCGACCGCGCTGTGCAGGTCGGCTTCGCTATGCGCGATCTTCTCGGCGAGCGGGAGCGGATAACCGGCCTCGATCAGCACATGGAGGCGCCAGCTCTCAACTTTCGAGCGTTCATCCTGTGGTGTCTCGGCGAGTTGGGTCATCAGGCCACCGTTGTTCGTCCTGTCCTAGACGAACCCTCCCGGGAGAAGTTTGCCCCCGTTTTACCTCTTGACGTTCTCTTTACTCGCGGCGCGAAACGGCCGAAAAGCGTTCGCCGGCGCGTGCAGCGGCCTCGTCGATTCGCTGCGCGAGGGCATGCAGACGGGCCTCGAGGACTGTGCGCTCGGCATCTGCATCCGCCGCCAAGGCCTGGATCTGGGCGCGAATCTCGACCTCCGCGTCGGCCAGGCGGCGCTCGAACTGGACGAGAAACTCGTCTCGCTGCCGCTCCAGGCCGGCCGTGATCTGGCTCAGCCGCCGGTCCACCCGTTGGGCCCCGGTGTTGGAGACCTGTGCCATCCGCTCGGCCAGCACGCTCTGGGCCTCGCGGGCCACCATGGCGACGGCTCGATCGAGCTCTCTCGACAGCCGTTGAGCCGCGTCGTCGCGGGCCACCTTGACAGCGTCGGCAAACTGGGTCACCGCCTGCTCGGAAAGGCTGTTCGCGGTGCGCTCGACGACGCGGCCAAGCTGGTCGAGCTGACGCCGCTCGACGTCCGCGAACGTCTGCTGAATGCGGCGAATCGCTTCCGCCTCCTCGGTGCCGATGCGGTCCCTGAGCTCGCGCTCGCGTTGACGGAGACGTTCGGAGACCTCGTGGAGCGCGCGTCGTCGTTCCGCCTCGTGGGCCTCGAGCTCCTCGCGGGCCGCATCGCCGGCTCCCCGGGCAGTTTTCGCGAGCTCCTCGCGCAATCTCGCGGTGACCGTGCGCTGTTCCTCGCTCGCGGCCTTCAGCTCTTTGGCGTCCACGCCGATGCGTGCTTCCGTCTCGGCGATCAGCTCTCGTTGACGCTGGCCGAGTGCCTTCAACTGCGACGCGAAGCCCTGCTGCGCCCGGTCGAGATCGGCCGACCACTCGGTCAGACGCTGTTCGACGCGGCGCTCGACGGCGGCCATTGACTCCGAGAGCTCGGCGCTGGCGCGAAGCTCCCGCTCGGCAATCGCCTTCCGCCGCTCGTCGGCGATCTGCCGTTCCTGCTCGGTGAGCCGTGAGATCGAATCGGCTCTCGCGCGTGCCAGCGTGCGCTCGATGTCCGCAGTGCGCTCGGCCGCCTCCCGTTCGACGAGGATGCGCAGGCGGTCCTCCGCGGCTGCCACGTGCTCGTCCACCCGGCGCGCCCGGGCGATTCCGCGGGCTGCCGCCATCCCACCGACGATGGCAGCCACGCAGACGCACAACCCCGCTGCGGAGACGGCGAGCTCGCGAGACGGGCCGAGGGCGAAAGCGACCCAGGCTGCGGTCGCGCCGCCGCTGACCGCGACGGCCAAGGGGAGCAGCAGGCGGCGCGGGGCTCGTTCCAGGGTTGCCGCTCCGAGCGCTCCCGCGGCCAGGACGACGCCGACGGCGAAGAGAACCTCGAAGATCGTCTCGGTGCGCACGAGCCCGATGGTAGGCGGTACCTACGCGAAGCGCAGGATTAGCAGCGCGCCGGCCAGCGAGACCATTGCGGCGGCGAGCAGCCGCAGCGCGGTCTCGGGCGCCGCCATCAGGCTCTCCTGGTCGAGTTGGCGGGTCGTGCCGTCGAGGAGCTCGACCGTCCCGGAGACGTTTGCCACGCGCCGGCGAACCAGCCTGACCGGCGTCGAGAGGATGCGCTGGGCCGCGCTCGTCAGCGCGCCGAATCCCGCCGCGAGCACCGCTTCCCACGTGATCTTCTCCGCGCTCGCGAAGTACGCGGTCAGGAGTGGGAACGCGCCCCAGCTGAGCGCGAACGCGAGGTGGTTGTGGAACAGGCCCCCGAACAGCTCGAGGTTGTACGCGCAGACGACGAACCCTCCGGCGGCGACGAAGGCCAGTAGCCAAAGATCCCAGGCCAGCGCTGCGGCGATGCCGACCGCGACCGCGGCGCCGATCGAGACCGCGGCGAGGATCACGAGCGTCCGAGCGGGAATCCGCGTCTGCAGCGGCCTGCCCTTCAGCTCGTCGAGCGCGTGTGCGCCGATGCCCATGGCGAGGAAGAACGCGGCTGTCGTGGCACCCAGGCGATCGGCATGGACGTGCGGAGCGAGGCAGGCGCCGATCGCGACGTAGCTCAGGTGCCAGAGCGTGTAGGGCGGATGCAAGAGCGTGACGTAGTCGCGCCAGCCGCCCGGAGCGAGCGCGTAGAAAGCCGGCCTGGCCCTCGTTGTCATGCCTTCCGGCCCCAGACTACGAGCCCTCCCCCGAGACTGAGTCTCCGGTGCGTGACGTCCTCGATCCCGGCTTCGCGCCAGAGCTCGAGCAGCCGGGGCAGCGGAACTCGGCGGTAGAAGTCGCGGATGCTGTCTCCGAGGAAGGCGCCGACCTCGGACCAGCCCGGTGAGAGCAGTCGGCCCGCGGTAGGAAGGCCCACGCGCACGTAAAGCTCCCACAGCGCCCGCCAGGCCGGCGCGGGGGGCACGCCGAAATCCAGGCCCGCGATCGATCCTCCGGGTCGCACCACGCGGGCAAGCTCGCGCAGCGTCGCCGCCGGGTCGTCGACGTAGCGCAAGAGGTACGTGAACGTGAGCGCGTCGAACTCGCCGTCGCCGAACGGGAGCACGTCGGCGGAGCCTTCGACGAACGTGATCCGATCGTCTCGTACGCGGCGTCGAGCGTGCGCGAGCATCTCTGGGCTCTGGTCGAGCCCGACGACTCGGCATGTGTTTTGGTGCACAAGCTCCAGCGCCACGGCTCCCGTCCCCGTCGCGACGTCGAGCGCGGTCTCGTCCGCACCGGCGGCGACGCGGGAGACGAGGAAGCGGCGCCAGCGCGGGTCCTGGCCCAGCGAGAGCAGCCGTGCATAGCGGTCGTACGTGGGCCCGAGCGGGGCAAAGAGCCCCACCGCGTGGCGCCTCCGGGCGGAGAGGGCCTCGGCCACGAGCCGAGTCTATGCTTGCCGCGGTGGGGTTGAGCGAAGATTTGCGCCGGATCGCCGAGTCCGCGGCCCGCTGCGCCGACACCGGCGAGGAGCTGACGGCGATCGTTCCGACCGAGCCCGCCACAGGCGAGCGCGCTTACCTCTGCGCCTTCAGCGCCGGCGACGGGCCGGCGACCTGGATCGTCCTCGACGACGCAGGGCATGTCGTCGCGAACCGCAAGCACGTGCGCGACGTCGTCTCGATCGCCGCGCTGTGCGAGCTCGCAGGAGAGCTGGCCGGCGGTGGTTCGCTCGAGGAGCTGCAGGCCCAGCTCGCAGCTCTGCGGGTCAACGAGCAGCCGCCCGGGATCGAGGAGGCGGAAGCGGCGGTGGTCGCGCTCCAGAACACGATCGGCACGACGCCCCGCCTCGCCACCCTCGCTCATCTGGACGCTGTCGGAGCGGCGACACGGCGGCTGGAACAGGCGCTCGATGACCGCGCCGCCTCACCCTTCGCCGAGGCGATGAAGCGGTCGCTGGCGACGGTCGAGCGCATGCGCGCCGACGTCGAGGCGAACTACAAGCGCGAGCTTCAGTGAACGAGCTACCCGAGCTACGCGCGTCCGACGCAGACCGTGACCGCACGGTCACACTGCTGCGAGAGCACTCGGTCGAGGGGCGCCTGACGCTGGACGAGTTCTCTCAGCGGATGGAACAGGCTTACGACGCCAGAACCGTGGGGGAGCTCGAGCAGCTGACGCACGACCTGCCGATCGCTTCGTCGGAGCCGGGTCGCGAGCGGAAGCCGAACCGCTTCACCGTCGTCGTCTTCGGCAGCTCCGAGCGCAAGGGCCGCTGGCGACTGAGCCGCCACCTCGCGATCGTCGTCTTCGGCAATGCAGACATCGACCTCCGCCAGGCACAGCTCGCGCGGGAATCGCCGTCCATCACCGCGTTCGTGCTCTTCGGCAACATCGACATCTACGTGCCGGAGGAAATCGAGGTCGACGTGACCGGCATCAGCATCTTCGCCGCCCGTGGCGACTCGGGGTCGTCGCGGGCGCAGCGTCCTGGAACGCCGCTTGTCCGTGTGCGCGCGTTCGCGCTGTTCGGGAACTCGGACGTCTGGCGCGTCCCCAGGTCGCTCGCCAACGCGGGACGTCGCGAGGTGATCAAGTCTCTGCGCTCGGGCCGCCGCGGGACTGCGCTTCCCCCGGGGTAAAGTTCTGTCTGTGAGCGAGGGCGGCCTCAACTTTCCGTTCGGCGGCGATCCCGAAGATCTAATGCGCGGCCTGCGCGAGTTCGCCGAGCAGCAGGCGGAGTCGGTCGCGGAGGCCCAGCGCGAGCAGTTCGCGACCCTGACCCTGAACACCGCGGTCGAGCTGACCGCGGCGGCGCTCCAGCAGGTCAACGTCGAGGGCAGCCCCGACGAGCAGTCGATCGCGTTGCGGGACTCGATGCGCGTGCTGTTCCCGGAAGCCGTTGCGCTGGTCAGTGCAGCGCGGCAGGGCTTCATGCGCGAGAGCGGCTAGACACCTCTTCCATACAATCCCGCGGCGCGTGATTCTCGACCGTACGATCGCCCGCCTCTTGCCGGCCGTGCCGAAGCAGGTCGTGCAGAAGCTTTCGGAGCGCTACATCGCAGGACCGGAACTCTCGGACGCGATCCGCGTGGTCGAGGGGCTGAACGCCGAGGGGAAGCTGGCGACGATCGACGTCCTCGGCGAGGAGATCACGCACGAGGACGAGGCGAGAGAGATCGCCCGCGCCTACCGCGACGTGTTCGAGACGATTGACCGCGGCAACCTGGGGTCGAACGTGTCGGTCAAGCTCACTGGACTGGGCCTCGAGCTCGACCACGACCTCTGCCGCGAGAACCTCGAGAGCGTCGTGCAGGAGGCCCGAGAGCGCAGCAACTTCGTCCGCATCGACATGGAGCACTCGGCGACGACAGACGCCACTTTGCGCTTCTACCGCGAGCTGAGGGAGGCGGGGTACGACAACGTGGGGATCGTGCTCCAGTCCTATCTGCGGCGGACGATGAGCGACATCGAGGCCCTCGTCGACCTGAAACCGAGCGTCCGGCTGGTCAAAGGGATCTACGTCGAGCCGGAGGAGATCGCCTACCAAGGGTTCGACGAAGTGCGGGTCAATTTCGTGCGGGCGCTGGACGAGCTGCTCGACGCCGGTTGCTACGTCGCGATCGCGACGCACGACGAATGGCTGCTCGATGAGGGCCGGAGGCTCGTGAAGAAGCACGGCCTCGGCCCGGAGGAGTACGAGTTCCAGATGCTGCTCGGGGTGCGCGATCGGCTGGGCGACGTGCTCGTGGGCGAGGGGCACCGGCTGCGGGTCTACGTTCCGTTCGGGACGCACTGGTACGAGTACTCGCTGCGGCGGCTCCAGGAGAACCCGAAGATCGCCGGCTACATCGCGGCGGACACGCTGGGGCGGCTCGTGCCGCGCCGCAACGGCTCTTCGTGATCTGGGCCTCGGCGGAGGGCACGCGCGTCGTCGATACCGACGGCCGCGAGTACATCGATCTCTCCGCCGGGTTCGGCGTGGCCGCCTTGGGCCACCGGAATGCTCGCGTGACGGCCGCGTGGCGGGAGCAGCAGGTCGTGCACGCGCTCGGCGACCTCGCTGCGGCAGCGGTGACGGAAGAGTTGCTCGCGGCGCTGCCGCGGCCCGCGAAGCTCGGAATGACCGGGGAGGACGCGGTCGAGATCGCGCTCCGAACCGCCCTGCTTGCGACGGGCAAGCCCGGCATCGTGGCCTTCGACGGCGCGTACCACGGCACAGGTTTGCTGGCTCTTGCGGCCACGTCGATCGACGCGTTTCGATTGCCTTTCCGAGCGTGGCTGCCCGGCCCGGTCTACCGGCGGCGCTATGGCGAGGATCCGAAGGCGCTGCCCGCGCGGGCGGGGTGCGTGATCGTCGAGCCCGTGCAGGCGCGCGGCGGGGCGAGGGTTCCGCCGCCCGAGTACCTGGCCACGCTGCGCTCGCGTTGCGACGAGGCGGGCGCGCTGCTGATCGTGGACGCCGTCTACGCCGGCCTCGGTCGTACAGGAGAGATGTGGCCGGGCGCGGAGGTCGCCGACGTGCTCTGCGTTGGCAAGGCGCTCGGGCACGGGCTTCCCATCTCGGCAGCGCTCTTCTACCGTGACGGTCTCGAGGACGTCTGGGAGCTCGGCGACGAGGACGTCTACACGCACACCCACATGGGCAGCCCGCTGGCCTGCGCGGCGGCGCTGGTGGTGCTGGAGGAGGTGCCGAAGCTACTCGAGCGCGTCGGCGAGGCGGGCGAGCGGTTCGAGCAGGCGGGTTGGCACGGTGCAGGCCTGTTGCGGGCCCGCCAGGGCGACGCGGCGGAAGCGGAGCGGCGCGGCGTGATCGTCGTGCCGGCGGGACCGAATGGGTCGCTCGTCTCGGCAACTCCGGCGCTCACGATCACGGACGAGGAGATCGACGAGGCGCTTGCGCGGCTCGACGGCGCCTAGGAGGGTTTCGCCGCGCGCAGGACGAACTCGCCGGGGACCCGCGGGTCGCGCTCGCGCCAGAACGTCTCGTAGATGGTCGGGAACTCCTCCAGCGAGCGGATCACGAGGCGCGCCTGGGCGAGCGCCGTCACCACCTGGCCGAGGCGCCAGAAGCGCTCGTGCTTCGCCTCCTGCGGGGGGTCGCCTTCGAGGTCGAAGTGTTTCCAACCGACGTCGACGAGCGTGTCCTCGTTGAAGTAGTCCTCGCGCCAGTGGGCGATGCGGTCCACGCACGCAGACACGGGATGCGTGTCGTACAGGAGCAGCTCGCCGCCGGGCTTCAGCGCGGAGGCGATTGCCTGGGCCCAGGTGTCGAGGTCCTGGAGCCAGTGCAAGACGCCGCCGCCGGTGTAGACGAGGTCGAAGCGGCCGCGGCGGAACTGGAGCGGCAGCTCGTGCACGTCGGCCTGCACGAGCGCGGCGTCCGGCACGCGCTCCCGGGCGACGGCCAGCGCCTCCGCGGAGATGTCCACGCCTGTGACGAGCGCGCCGAGCTCCGCCAGCTCCGCCGTCGACTCACCCGTCGCGCACTGGAGGTGGAGGACGTGCTTTCCCTTGACCTCCGGCAGGCGCTCCTTGACCGGGCCCGGGATTCCGAGCTGGTCGGCGAGCGTCTCGGAGCGCCGCCGGTGGATCTCGTCCCAGGCGCGCCGGTTGTGCTCGGTCGGTTCCATGGCCCTAAAGGCTACGCCTGCGCGGGGCTAGGCCAGCAGGGAAAAGCCACCGTCGACGATCACCGTTTGGCCGCGGATCATCTCGGCGGCCGGAGAGCAGAGGAACGTGACCGCATCGGCCACGTCGGCGGGCTCGACCATCCGCCCGGCAGGCGTCCGCTTCTGGGCCATCGCCAGCATCTGTTCACGGTTTGGAAAGTGCTCGAGGGCCTCGGTCTCGACCAGGCCGGCGGAGACCGCGTTCACGCGAATCCCGCGCGGCGCGAGCTCAACCGCCAGGTACCGCACGACAGACTCCAGGGCCGCCTTCGAGGTTCCGACGAGGACGTAGTTCTCGAGCACACGTTGGGAGCCGAGGCTCGAGATGCCGACGATCGACGAGCCGGGCTCCATCGACGGTGCGGCGGCGCGGGTCAGCGAGAGCAAGGCCCTCGCGTTCGCCGCCAGCGTCCAGTCCCAATGCTTGTCCTCCGTCTCCAGCCCAGGGCGGAGCACTCCGGTTGCCGCGCTGTGGACAAGGACATCGAGCGCGCCGAGCTCCGCGACTTGCGCCGGCACGCGCTCCGACGCCACGTTCCCGCGCACGAGCACCGGCTCCGCGCCCGCCGCGCGCAGCTCCTCGGCCGTTGCCTCTGCAGCCTTGTCGTTCCGCAGGTAGCCGATCGCCACCCGAGCGGCGCCGAGCTCTGCGAACCGCAGGGCGATCGCCTTGCCGATCCCCCGCGAGCCGCCGGTCACGAAGACCGACGCACCTTCGAAGTTCATGCCGTGCGGCGCGGCAGCGGCTCGTCGGCCGGAGCCGAGCTCGGCAGCTCCGCCCAGCCCGGAACGTCGCGCCGGACTCGTCCGCCCGCCTCCGCCTTCGAGGACGCGTGGCCGAGACGATCCAGCAACTCCATTTTCTCCTCGCCGTAGCGCCGCAGCTCGTGCTCTGCCGGCAGGTCCTTGATCAGCTCCTCGACACGCGCGCGCAACTGGTACGCGAAGTGCGGGGTCGCCGGCCCGACGAGCGCGTCGATGTCGTCCCTCGTCGGCTCCCGCATGGGCAAAAGCCTAGTGGGTAGGCTCGTGGCGGTGCGCCGCGCCACCGCCACAGACGCGATGCTGCTCGCGACGGTGACGCTCTGGGCGATGAACTTCGCCGTCTCGAAGTACATCCTCGACGAGGGTTTGCAGCCGCTCTCGTACTCGTCGATCAGGTACGTGTGCGCTGCCCTGCTCTTCGCGGCGATCACGCTGCCGAAGGAGGGATCGCTGCGAATCGCCCGGCGGGACATCCCGCTCTTCGCCGCGGCCGTGACCGTGCTGCTCGGGAACCAGCTCAGCTTCATCTATGCGCTCCACTTCACGACAGCCTCGACGGTTGCGCTGATCTTCGGGACGCTGCCGATCTTCACGGCGCTGATCTCGCGCCTGGCCGGGATCGAGCGGCTCGGAAAGCGCTTCTGGATCGCGGCTGCAGTCTCCTTTTGTGGAGTCGCCCTAGTCACCTGGGGCTCCGGCGGATCGATCTCCGGCAGTTGGAAAGGCGACCTGCTCGCCCTGTCCGGCGCCGCGACCTGGGCTGCCTACGCGGTGATGATCTCCCCGCTGATGGAGCGCTACTCGCCCTTCCGCATCAGCGCCGTCACGCTGCTTGCCGTGTGCCTGCCGCTGATCGTGCTCGGCGCGCCACAGCTCGAGAGCCAGCACTTCGACTTCAATGCGCTGGTCTGGATCGGCTTCGTGTTCGCGGTACTGGGACCGCTCGTGCTCACGAACCTGCTGTGGTTCACTGCCATCGACCGCATCGGCCCCTCTCGCGCGGCCTTGTTCGCCAACCTCCAGCCCTTCCTCGCCGCGATCGTCGCCGTCCTACTGCTCTCGGAGCAGCTGACAATGGTTCAGGTTGCGGGAGGCCTCGCGATCGCAGCCGGCATCGTGCTCGCGCGGCACCGGCAGCCCGTGCTCGCTGTCGAGTAGCGCCCGCCACCGATGGGTAGCCTCGGAGCGTGAGCTCGCTCCGTACCCGTTTGGCCCGCAAGCCGCCGGGCTACCGCTACACGGTCGGACGCATCCTCGCGATCTACTCGGGACTGATGGTCGCCCTGCTCCTCGCGGCGCTCGACCAGACGATCGTCGCCACTGCATTGCCGCGCGTGGTCGGCGAGCTGGGCGGTCTCTCCCAGTACTCCTGGGTCTTCACCGCCTACATGGTCGCGATGACGGTGACCGTGCCCCTGTACGGGAAGCTCGGCGACGTCTACGGGCGGCGACCGCTCTTCATCGTCGCGATCTCGATCTTCCTCGCCGGCTCTGCGCTCTGCGGGCTAGCGCAGGACATGACGCAGCTCGTCGTCTTTCGCGCCGTCCAGGGCGCCGGCGCCGGCGGCCTGTTCCCGCTTGCCCTTGCCACGGTCGGGAACATCGTTCCCCCACGCGACCGTGGTCGTTACCAGGGCCTGCTCGGCGCTACCTTCGCCGCGGCCTCGATCGTCGGCCCCGCACTGGGAGGCTTCATCGTCGACAACGCGAGCTGGCGCTGGATTTTCTACGTCAACCTTCCCGTCGGCGGCCTCGCGTTCGTGGTGATCCTGCTGACGATGCCTCGCCGGACCCAGCGCGCCGAGCACTCGATCGATTGGGGCGGCGCGCTGTTGCTCGCGTTCGGGACGACGGCGCTCCTGCTCGGCCTCGTGTGGGGCGGCAGTGACCACGCCTGGGGCTCCGGGCACGTGCTCGGCGCCCTCGGCGCCTCAGCCGCTCTGCTGGCGGCCTTCGCCTTCTACGAGCGCCGCGTGCCGGAGCCGATCCTCCCGTTCGACCTGATCCGGAACCCGATCGTCGCCGGCAGCATCGCCTGCGTGGGCCTAGTCGGCATGGCGATGTTCGGGACGATCTCCTTCGTGCCGCTGTTCGTCCAGGGCGTGATCGGCACCTCGGCCACGTCCTCCGGCGTCGTGCTGACACCGATGATGCTCGGGGCCGTGATCACGAGCGCGCTCGCCGGCCAGTGGGTTTCGCGCACGGGCCGCTACCGGCCGAATCTGATCATCGGCCCGATCGTGCTCGGCTTCGGGATGTACCTGCTCTCGAGGATGGACGTGCACACGACCAACGCCCAGGCGGCGCGCAACATGGTCATCACCGGCATCGGGCTCGGAGTGATGATGCAGGTCTTCGTAGTCTCGGTTCAGAACTCGGTCAACCGCGCGGCGATGGGGACGGCGACCGCGCTGACGCAGTTCGCCCGCTCGATCGGCGCCACGCTCGGCGTGACGCTGATGGGCGTGATCGTGAACCAGGGTCTGCCGGCGTCGGTCAAGGGCGGCGGCTTCGGCCCGGTGCACCGCCTGCCTCCGCGCGCCCGCGAGGCGCTCGCAAACGCGCTTCATCCCGCCTTCCTCTCGGCCGTGTTCCTGTGCGCGATCGTGCTCGTGCTCGTGATCGCCTTGGTGAAGGAAGTGCCGCTGCGGAGCGGGTTCGAGGACGTCGAGACCTCGACGCAGCCTGCAGTCCCCGCCGGAGGCCAGATTTCCGGCCGGCCGGAGTAAGATTCGACCATGAGCTCGACCGACTTCATGCCGCTCGAGGGTTGGGACCACATCGAGCTTTGGGTCGGCAACGCGAAGCAGTCGGCCTACTTCTACGAGCACGCGTTCGGGTTCACGCGCACGGCCTATGCGGGCCCGGAGACCGGGATCCGCGACCGCGCCTCCTACGTGCTCGAACAGGAGGAGGTCCGCTTCGTCGTCACGAGCCCGCTGCGCGAAGAGCATGAGATCTCTCACCACATCTGTCGCCACGGCGACGGGGTCAAGGACATCTCGCTCCGCGTACCCGACGCCACGGAGGCGTACCGCCAGGCCGTGCAGCGCGGCGCCCGCGGCGTCGTCGAGCCGCACCGCATCGAGGACGAGTTCGGCTCGGTCGAGCTCTCGGCGATCGCGACCTACGGCGACACGGTGCACACGTTCGTGAACCGGTCCGAGTACGAGGGGGCGTACATGCCGGGCTACGTCTCGACTTCCGAGAACGGCCAGGCGACGGGCGGGCTGGGCTTGAAGGCGATCGACCATGTCGTCGGCAATGTCGAGCTCGGGCGGATGCAGCACTGGGTCGAGTACTACGAGCGCGTGTTCGGAATGACCGAGATGATCCATTTCACCGACGAGGCGATCTCCACCGAGTACTCCGCGCTGATGTCGAAGGTGATGACGGACGGCGAGGGGAAGATCAAGTTCCCCATCAACGAGCCGGCGGAGGGCAAGCGGAAGAGTCAGATCGAGGAGTACCTCGACTTCTACGGCGGCCCCGGGGCTCAGCACATCGCGATGTCGACGGGCGACATCGTCGGCACCGTCGAGGCGCTGAAGGAACGAGGCGTCCTCTTCCTCGAGACCCCGGACGCGTACTACGAGGATGTCGGTGACCGAGTTGGGGAGATCACGGAGTCGTACGAGGACCTGCGCCGGCACAAGATCCTGGCCGACCGCGACGACGACGGCTATCTGCTCCAGATCTTCACGAAGACCGCGCAGGATCGGCCGACGCTCTTTTTCGAGGTGATCGAGCGCCACGGAGCGCGCGGCTTCGGCGACGGGAACTTCAAGGCTCTGTTCGAAGCGATCGAGCGCGAACAGGCCCTGCGCGGCAACCTGTGAGGCTCCTCCTCGCGGTGCTCACCTCGGCCGCGGCCGTGCCGACGGGATTCCAGACGCCGTCGCACAACATCGCCTGCGAGGCGTGGCATACGAACTTCAACGAGCGGGGGATCAGCTGCGTCGTCTTCTCGGCGAGCCCGCGCAGTCGTGGTCAGAAGACTTGGTTCATGCGGATGAACGGCCGCGCGCATGTCTTCGTCCTGGGCGCCAACGTCGCCACGGACGTGCCCGTGCTGCGGTACGGCCGCTCGTGGCACTGGCTGAGCATCGGCTGCACGTCGCGGAGGAATGGCCTCACCTGCCGGAACCGCTCTGGTCACGGGTGGTTCCTGAGCCGCCAGCGGCAGCGGATCTTCTGACGGACGAGCGGCCCATCGCGCTCGACCACGCACAGGTGATTGCGCCGCCTGGCTCCGTCAACGCCGCGCGACGGTTCTACGGCGGGCTCGTCGGCCTGCGAGAGATCGACCGCCCCGCCTCGATGGGCGGTGAAGGCGTCTGGTTCTCGGTCGGCGACCAGGAGCTCCACGTCTCGACCGACGCCGACTTCACGCCGGCGAAACGTGCGCATCCGGCGCTGCGGCTCTCGGACGACGCGGCGCTGAACGACCTGGCTTCGAGGAACCGGTTGGAGCTCCTCGTCCGTGAATAGGCATGTATTGCCCGTGTAAAGCCGCCCAGGCATCTCGCAAGCCCGGCCTTCAAAGATCGTCTTCTCTATGTACGGCAAAACGAAGTCCTCCAAGGGGGAATCGAAGGCAATGAGACGTTGGTTGATCCTTTCCGTTCTGCTGCTCGCATCGCTCGCGTTTGCGGCAGCGGGGACCGCGAACGGCGGTCACGGGCACGGGAAACACAAGAAGAAGCCGAAGCGGCAAACCAGGTACACGTTCGTGATGGCAAACACCGACGACGGATCGTGCGGCCAGCAGTGGGCCACCCTGCAGGAGAAGCGCACGTTCGTCGTCAAGCGCAACCGCGATGGCTCGTATCGCGTCTGGCGAATCGACCGGGGCACGTTCACGACCACCGGTCCGGTGAGCCCGGGCGCGTGCCAGACGACCAAGCCCCACGGCACCGTCGTGACGCCCGGGAAGACGGGCCGGTTCCACGGCTACCTCGTCGGCACCGTCAGCGGCGGGACGTTCGACCCGAATGCGACCTGCACGACGGACTGCGGGTTCACGGATGTCTTCATCTCCACGCACTTCGGCCCGAGCGCGAAGTACTCGTGCTTGGAGAACAGCGCCGACTGCAAGTTCAAGTTCCAGTACCACGCTCGTAAGGAGCAGGGCCTCGCGCTCCGCCACTGGCGTGACGCCGGTCGCGGTGCGGGCACGATGCTGAACGAGAAGTTCAGGGGCGACATCTCGAACGACCGCGTGTCGTAGCGAGACGAATCCCGGTGCTTGACCGAGAGCCCGCCGGACGGCGGGCTCTCGGGTTTCCGTGCGATTCTTCGGCCAATGAGCCCGCAGAGGAGAACCGCACTCGTCTCGATCGTGGCGGCGTGCCTACTGATCGCGATCAAGCTGGTCACCGGGATCGCGACGCACAGCCTCGGGCTGCTCTCCGAGGCCGTCCATTCCGGCACCGACCTCGTCGCGGCGATCCTGACCTTCGTCGCTGTCGGCGTGGCCGTGCGACCGGCGGATCGAAGTCACGCGTACGGCCACGGCAAGGCCGAGCATCTCGCCGCGCTGGCGGAGGGCGGGATCCTCGTCGGTGCGAGCCTGTTCATCGCCTGGCGGGGGATCTCGCACCTCGTCGGCTTTTCCGAGAGCTCGGTCAAGCCGGCCTGGTATGCCCTCGTGGTGCTCGGGATCGTGATCGTTGTCGACGCCTCGCGCACGGTTGTCTCACTGCGTGCGGCCCGGCGCTACCAAAGCTCTGCCTTGGCGGGGAACGCGCTTCATTTCGCGAGCGACCTGGCCGGCTCCATCGCGGTGCTGGGCAGTTTGCTGCTCGTGCGTGCGGGCTGGCGCGAGGCCGACTCAGCGGCGGCGCTGTTCGTGGCGGTGCTCGTCCTGCTCGCCGCGGCGCGCCTGATGCGCCGAAACGTCGATGTGCTCATGGACCGGGTTCCCTCCGAAGCGCAAGAGGTGGCCCGCGCCGCGATCGCGGCACTCGACCCCCCTGTGCAGCTGCGCCGGCTGCGCATGCGCCAGGCTGCGGGTCGCCATTTCGCAGACGTCGTGATCGGCGTGCCTCCGGGTGCGGCGGTGGGTCAAGGACATGCGACGGCCGATGCCGTGGAGGAAGCCGTCCAGACCGCCCTGCCCGACAGCGACGTGGTCGTCCACGTTGAGCCGCAGGCGGAGGATGCCGCTCTGCGTGAGCTCGCACTCGCAGCCGCGCACCGCGTGCCTCGGGTGCGGGAGATCCACAACTTGAGCGTCCTCACCGTGGACGGCCGCACGGAGGTCTCGCTCCATCTCAAGTTGCCGGGCGAGCTCCCCCTCGACGAGGCTCACGAGGTCGCAACACAGGTGGAGCGGGCGATCGTCGAGTCCGTGCCGGAGGTGGACTCGGTCCAGACTCATCTGGAACCGCTGGGCGAGGCGAGCGCTGGAACGAGCGCTCCCGAGACTGACGTCGAGCGCGATCTCGCGGCCGTGACGCGCATCGTCCGGGATGCGACGGGGGGCCCACCTCGCGAGCTGCGGTTCTTGCAGACGGACGACGGTCTCCTTGCCTTCCTGACGCTCGCGCTCGACCCCGCGACGCCGCTGGCCGAAGCGCATGCCCGGGCCAGCGAGGTGAGGGAGCGGATCCGCCGCGAACGTCCGGAGATCGCCGACGTGATCGTCCATACGGAGCCCTAGCAATGCGGCTGTGCATGTTCACGCCGAACGCCCGGGAGCTACGCGGCTGGCTCGGCAAGATCGAGGGCGACCGCGTCGTCCATCTCGCGGCCCAGAGCCTGCAGTCGTACTTCACCGGCGGCGGCTCCGCGCGCGAGCACGACGAGTACGCGCTCGACGAGGTCCGGCTCCTGGCGCCGGTGCCGCGCCCGCCGTCCGTGCGCGACTTCTACGCGTTCGAGGAGCACGTCAAGAATGCGGCGCGCGTCACGGGCCGGCCGGGCGTCCCCGACGAGTGGTACGAGATCCCCGTGTTCTACTTCTCGAACCCCGCGGCGATCTATGGGCCGGAGGACGAGATCCCGTTTCCGACCGGGTCGCAGCAGCTCGACTACGAGCTCGAGGTTGCGGCGGTGATGGGCGCCGGGGGCGCGCTTGGAGGGTTCACGATCATGAACGACTGGTCTGCGCGCGACCTGCAGCGGCAGGAGATGCGCGTCGGGCTGGGCCCGGCGAAAGGGAAGGACTTCGCGACCTCGCTCGGGCCGGTCGTCGTTACGCCGGACGAGCTGGGTGATCTCCGCCTGGAGATGGTCGCGCGCGTGAACGGAGAGGAACGCTCGCGCGGCAACCTCGGCGACATGTACCACTCGTGGGAGGCGATCGTGGCTCGGGCGGCTCTCAACACGGAGCTCGTCCCAGGCGACGTGCTCGGCTCCGGCACGGTCGGCACCGGCTGCATCCTCGAGCACGGCGACGAGCGCTGGCTCGAGCCCGGAGACGTGGTCGAGCTCGAGGTCGACGGGATCGGCATCCTGCGCAACGTCGTGGGCCCGCGCTCGTAGCCGACCCGGCCAGGTCTGCGCCAGCCGTGCCCCGGTGCCAGGCACCGTTACGAGAGTGTGACTTTTCCGGGATTGTCCCTTTGATGCACGTCCGCGCCTAGGTCTACGCTCGCCGAGATGTCCTTCACGTGGGAACCCGGAACCTCGCGGGTCTTTGGCGTTGCCGCGTCGCTCGCAAGCGTCGGGATTGGCCTTGTCCTCGCGGCCTTCCAGGTGCAGGGGTGGAAGATGCCAAAACCCCTAGCAGTCATCCTCATCGTTCTCTTGCTCGTGCTAGTCGCAGGCGCGTTCTCAGCGATGATTTATGAGGTCATTCGAGCAGTGCGGCGCTTCCTCGACCATCGCGCGACAACCGCGTCCTGGGTCTCGTCGGATAAACCTGGTCTTCTTGATTACGAAGCGGATGGAATTCGAGCGGGCGAGCGATTCACTAAAGAGCTAAACAAGCTCAATCGCGATACCGAGAGGCTCGGCAAAAAGCTTCAACGACAGGCGAGGTCCCTTGAGCGCAGTGCTGGTCGAAGTGCAAAAACGCGCCAGCGGCGTGCGAACCGTTCAGCCAAGGCCATTGACAGGAGCGCTGTATTTATCGAGAAGCGCGTCGAACTGCTTCAAGCTTTAGTGAAGGACATCGTGCGGAACGCGGATGGCTTGATCGCCTCCATGGAGCTAAAGACTGAGGACGACCTTGTCGCCGCGCGGGAGTTTCGTGAGGTACTCGACGAAACCGGTCAGACCACTGCGGAA
The DNA here is from genome assembly GCA_030854475.1 of Actinomycetota bacterium. Classification (GTDB taxonomy): domain Bacteria; phylum Actinomycetota; class Thermoleophilia; order Gaiellales; family Gaiellaceae; genus JALYTD01. Next base: position 27,704 of record JALYTD010000013.1, on the reverse strand, counting down.
ACCGTGGGGAGCATGGCTGAGTACCGGGGGACCGTCCGAGATTTAGAGCAACAGAACCCCGCGAGATCCGTTCGCATCGCATGTGGTCGGCTCGTCGACTCACTTGATGGCGTCGTGAAGATGATGCGGGCGCATGAGAGCGGTTCGCGAAAGCTCGTTCACTCGCTCGACAGCAAAATTGCCAAGGCTGAGCGGGAACTCAAGCAGCCGTGAGCGCCTCGTATGTCAGCACGTCGGCCTCGATGAGTTTCAAGATCGTGTCGCGGAACAGGTGCGGATTCTCGCGGTTGTTGAAGCGAAACTCGAACTCTGCGAGGTACGCCGGTAGATGCTTGACGGAGAGCTTGTGATAGCTACCCATCACCGCGCGATCGAACAGGCTCCACGCGCTCTCTACCGTGTTCGTGTGAATCTGGCCGCGCACCCACTCGTCCTTGGAGTGGTTCACGGTCTCATGCACGGTGTCCTCATCGCCAAGGCGGTGGTAGGCGTGTGCGTCGTCGGTGTAGATCGCTTTGGCGTCGCCGGCCACGGTCGCGGCGATGAACCCTTCGGCCATTTTCTGAGTCGCGTAGGGGTGGCTCGTCGCTTTTACGCGGAGCTTCCCGCCCCGCTGGATAGCTCCGACGATCATCGTCTTGTTTCCCCGGTAGCCCTGCTGCCCGTCGAAGTGGTACCGAGGCTTGCCGCCGATGAAGGTCTCGTCAATCTCAACGATCCCACGCAACAGCTCCGGGTCGGTCTCGACCATCGCCCTGCGGATTCGGTGGCAGAGATACCACGCGGTCTCATAGCTCCCGATCTTCAGCATCCGCTTGACCTGAAGCGCCGAGACGCCTTTCTTCGACTCGCACAACAAGTAGACGGCGGAAAACCACTTCCAAAGCGGCAGTTTCGAGTCTTGGAAGATCGTCCCTGCGAGTACGGAGAACCTCTTACGACACGAATTACAGTCGAACTGCTTACGCGTCTTGATCCGCGAAATGCTCTGCGAACCGCACTTCGGGCACTCAACACCGTTCGGCCAGCGCAGGTGTTCCAGGTAATCGCGGCAGCGGTCATTGCTCCCAAATTGCTCGACCAGATCGGCGAGGTTCATTTCCATGGTTAGGAGGCGCTAATGGGTAGGCCGCGCAAAGACCCGCGCGAGTGGACAACTGAGCAGGCGATCAACAAGTTGTTTCCGAAGCGCGTCGTGAAACGCCTAAAAAAGGCTGCGTCCGATGCTGAGAAACCGTCTGAAAAGCCCATCAACAAGCCAAATTCTAGTTAGGGCATCGGACGGACAACCGTGCATCAAGTGGACAATCCCGGACTTTTCTTCCACAGCCCCAGGCGCGGAGCCGTTTTCCCGGACCGTCTTGCGGTTTCGCGGCGCCAGGCAGCGGCCGTTCGCGCGCCGGTAACCTCGAAAGATGCTCGAACGGCTTCGAGGCTCGTCCAGCGACCGGCGGCTGACCACGCTCGCCGCGCTGCTCGCGCTGACCCTGTTCGCGACCGCGACGATCGGCGTGCGCGTCGCGTACACCGGCAGCGTCCTCCACGTGGGCATCGCGTGGAACCTCGCGCTCGCGTGGATCCCGGTCCTGCTCGCGCTCGCGGTCTACGACCATGCCCGCACGGAATCCGGCCGCGCGCCGCTGGTTGTCCTCTCCGCCCTCTGGCTGCTCTTCTTCCCGAACGCCCCGTACATCGTCACCGACCTCAAGCATCTCCACGACGGCGGCGCCGTTCCGCTCTGGTACGACCTCGTGCTGCTCTCGAGCGCAGCATGGGCCGGCCTGATCCTCGGTTTCCTCTCGCTCTACCTCATGCAGGCGGTCGTGCGCCGCTTCGCCGGAGCCGTCAACGCCTGGGTCTTCGTCGTCGGTGTCCTCGCGCTGAGCTCGTTCGGGATCTACCTCGGACGTTTCCGCCGCTGGAACTCGTGGGACGTCTTCGTCCGCCCGCGCTCACTGTTCGGGGACATCTGGAGCGGCGTCACCGATCCATTCGCGCATCCCCGGCCCGTCGCAGTCACCATCCTCTTCACCGGCTTCCTCGCGGCGTCGTACCTCGTGTTCTACGCGTTCGCTCGCGTCGGGCTCCTCGAGCGCGACAGCCGCTAGCCGCGCAGTGGCAACTCGGCTATAAGTCGCGAGAACTCCGGTTTCCCGACGATCGAGAGGGGCGGCGATGACCGAACCCGTTCGCTTCACCGACAACTACACCGACCATTCGACCGAGGCCGGTTACCAGTTCGAGTTCTTCTGCGAGCGCTGCGGTAACGGCTACAAGTCGGGCTTCAACGCCTCGGCGGTGGGAATCGGCGGTCAGGCGCTCAAGACCCTCGGCGGCATGTTCGGCGGCGGGGGCAAGCTGAGCCAGCTCGGCTACAGCGCCGACAGCGTCAAGGACCTCACGGAATCAAAGGCGAAGGACAAGGCGTTAGCAGTGGCAGTCCAGGAAGTCACGCCGCTCTTCAACCAGTGCCACAAGTGCGGCAACTGGGTCTGCAAGGAGATCTGCTGGAACGAGGAGTTCAGCCTCTGTGTGACCTGCGCGCCGAAGCTCGCGCAGGAAGTGGCCGGGATGCAATCCGCCCGCAGGCTCGAGGAGGTACAGGACAAGGTCAACGAGGCCAGCTACGCGGGCGACGTGAACGTCGAGCGGATCCAGGTCGCGCTGTGCCCGCATTGCGGCGCCGAGGCGGAGCCGTCGTCGAAGTTCTGCGCTTCCTGCGGTCAGGGGCTGACGATGCCCGTTGCCTGCCCGAAGTGTGGCGCCGAGTCGCCGCGCGGCACCAAGTTCTGCCCGGAGTGCGGCACGGACCTCGCCGCCGGCTGAGCTGACCGTGCCCTATTCGGGCCAGCTGACCATCGACGGCGGGACGGCCGCGCCTGCAACGGTGGAGCTCGGCGACGAGGCGCTCGCGCTGGCGGCCAATGGATCCGCGATCACGCTCGCGTACGTCGACATCGACGAGTTGGTCGACGACGACTACACGCTGCGACTGCGCGACTACACCGGGCGCCGCTACGAGCTTACGATGCTCGGCAAGGCCTACGGACAGATCCTCGCCGACCTTCGGCTGCGTCGCGACGAGCGCCTCGGGCACGATCTCCTGCTCACCGGCGTCGCGCTCCAGGACACCTACCCGGGAAAGCTGTTCGGCGGAGAGACGCCCGAGCCGGTCGAGCTGCGGCTGTTCGAGGACCTGCTCGTCGTGGTGCCGGAGCGCGGGACGATGTGGGGACTCCCGTTCTCGTTCGTCGAGGAGGTCATCTGGGACGAAGAGCTGTACCAGGTCCGCGTAGCGACCGACGACGGGCAGGTCTACGTCTTCGGCCACCTGGCAAAGCGGTCGGAGGAGTTCCGGGACGAGCTGCTGCGGTTGCTCGCGGCGCTCGAGCGGAGGACGGCGGCGACGCTCCAGGCGTTGCTGCCGGGCGCCTCCCCGGCCGCGGTCTCGGCGCTTGCGGCGGTCATGCGAGACGGGCGCGCGGTTCAGCAGCATGTGGTCGACGAGCTGGCGCCCGGGTTGTGGCCGAGTCTCGAGGACGCGGTCGTCGGGCCGGACCTGAAGGAGTCCTACGAGGCTTTGAAGGCGCAGAGCCCGGCAGGGTGGACGGCTCTGGGCGTGAAGACGGTCCGGGCCTCGGACGCCGAGGCGCCGGGCGATGTCGTGTTGTGGTTTTTCTGTCCGCTCGGACGCGACGGGAAGCCGGTCAACGCGGTCGCGCACGAGATCACGTCGGAGCAAGGCCACGCCACGTACCTCTACCGGCCCGTCGAGGCCGAGCGCTGGCCGCAGCTCGCGGACGCGGAGATTGCCGACGCCGTCCGAGCGGGTGTCACGCGGATCAACCGCGCGATCCTGACGCTGAACTTCCGCCGCGAGCCGATCTACGCGCCCGCGGAGGAGATCGAGAACGGCCGCTACTCGCGCTACCGAGTCGCGCTGCGCAAGCTCGACTACCTCCGCTTCACGCGCGACGCCCTGCTCGGTCGCGCGATCCACAACGAGTCGTGGGCGAAGCAGGTGGACGATGCAGTCGCCCGTGCGTAGCCGTCAGGCGTGAAAGCCGAGGTCGTGGTGGTCGGCGCGGGGGTGATGGGCCTCTCCGCCGCACACGCGCTCGCACGCGAGGGCCGGGACGTGCTCGTGCTGGAGCAATTCCGTCTCGGCCACACCCGCGGCTCCAGCCACGGCGCGTCCAGGATCTTCCGGCTCGCCCATCGGGAGCCCGAGTGGGTCGAGCTCGCGCGCCAGTCGCTCGAGGGCTGGCGGGAGCTCGAGGCCGAAGCGGAGGAAGCGCTGCTCGAGCTCGACGGCCTGGTCGAACTGCTGCTCCCGGGCGACACGGGGTCTCGCGAAGCGCTCGAAGCGTGCGGGGTCGCGTGGGAGCAGCTCGCGCCGGCGGACGTGGAACGCCGCTTCGGCTTCCGGGTCCCCGAAGGGTTCGAGGCGATGTTCCAGCCCGTCGCCGGCATCACCTACGCCGATCGCGCCACAGCGGCGTTCCTCACCGGCGCCGTGGCTCGCGGTGCGCGCATCGAGCAGGACGTGAAGGCGCTCTCGCTCGGCGAAGGGCGCCTGGAGACGAGCGCCGGGAGCGTGGAGGCTGACTTCGTCGTCGTCACGGCGGGCGCCTGGGCGCGAGGCTTGCTCGCGACCGCCGGGATCGACCTGCCGGTCACCGAGACGATCCAGACGGTCGCGTACTTCCGCATGGACCGGGACGGCCCGCAGCCGGCGGTCGTCGACTGGGATCCGGAAGGCAAGCGGCACGCGATGTACTCACTCCGCGATCCGACGCTCGGCCTGAAGGCCGGCGCCCACGGCTACGGGCCGCCAACCGACCCGGAGGAGCAGGGAGCTCCCGACGAGGCGACGCTCGCAACCATCGTCGAGTGGGTTCGCCAGCGTTACCCCCGTGCCGATCCCGAGCCGGCGCGTGCCGAGACCTGTGTCTACACGAGCACCGCGGACGACACGTTCGTGCTGGAGCGGCACGGCAATGTGGTCGTCGGCTCGGCGTGCTCGGGCCACGGCTTCAAGTTCGCGCCCGAAGTGGGGCGGAGACTCGCAGAGCTAGCGCGCTAGGTTTCGCTTGCGAAACCGCCTGGAGGCCGTGCCGGCTTGGCCGGTGCGGCCGGGTCACACACGGTCGCGGCACAACAAACGTTCCTCGTCGCCCGGCAGAAATCGCCTAGGTTTCGCTTGCGAAACCGCCTGGAGGCCGTGCCGGCTTGGCCGGTGCGGCCGGGTCACGCACGGTCGCGGCACAACAAACGTTCCTCGCCGCCCGGCAGAAATCGCCTAACCTTTCCGCGTGCCGTTCTACCAGCGTCTAGGCGACGTCCCGCGTAAGCGTCACATCCAGTTCCGGGACAACGGAACGCTTCTGACCGAGGAGGTCATGGGGCTCGAGGGGTTCGTCGGGAACGAGTCGATCCTGTACCACCTCCAGTCCCCGTGCCGCGTGATGAAGCTGGGGGGGTTCGAGGAGATCAAGCGCGAGGAGTGGGTTCCGGACGCTCACGCGCACAGGCACTTCCACACGAAGGACGTCGGCGCCGAGGGCGACGAGATCACCGGCCGCCGCTTGCTGATGTGGAACGACGACGTCGAGATTTCGCTGTGCCGCCCCGCGGAGCACGCCGACTATTTCTTCCGCAACGGCGAAGGCGACGAGGTGATCTTCGTCCACGAGGGCTCGGGCACGCTCGAGACGACCTTCGGCGACGTCCCGTACAACGAGGGCGACTACGTCGTCGTCCCGCGCGGGACGACCTACCGCTTCCGGCCCGAGGGCGAGCAGCGCTACCTCGTCTTCGAGACGCCCGGGCTGATCGAGATCCCGAAGCGGTACCGGAACGCCTACGGCCAGCTGCTCGAGGGCGCCCCGTACTACCACCGCGACATCCACCCGCCGACGCAGCTGAACACGCATCGCGAGCAGGGCGAGTTCCCGGTCAAGGTGCGCGTGCGAGGCGGCTACCAGACCTACGTGCTCGACTATCACCCGTTCGACGTCGTCGGCTGGGACGGCTACCTCTATCCCTGGACGTTCTCGATCCACGACTTCGAGCCGATCACGGGCCGGATCCACCAGCCGCCGCCCTCACATCAGACGTTCCAGGGCCAGAACTTCGTCATCTGCTCGTTCTGTCCGCGGAAGCTCGACTTCGACCCGCTGGCGGTGCCGATTCCTTACCACCACTCGAATCTCCAGTCCGAGGAGATGATCTATTACGTCTCGGGAAACTTCGGGTCGCGGAAAGGCGTGGAGGTCGGCTCGATCACGCTCCATCCTTCGGGGCTGCCGCACGGTCCGCAGCCCGGGCTGGCGGAGAAGTCGATCGGGATGCACGAGACCACCGAGCTGGCGGTGATGTGCGACACGTTCCATCCGCTCCGGCTCTCGAAGCTCGCCAAGGAACTCGACGACGGGAAGTACGCCTACTCGTGGTACGAAAATGCCCAGGACGCAGGGGACGGGGACCCAGCCGCGGTTGACGGAGACGCGAGCGGCGCCGGCCTGACCTCGCATTTCTAGCCAGGTCCGTTTGGGACGGTCGGCCAGGGGCCGGCCGCTTGCCTCCCTCCAGTTTCCAGCCTAGTGAGAAAGGTGTGACACGTGGGTGACGGAATCGTGAAGGAAGCGTGCCGTTGAAGCTCGTCCTCGACTTCGACGGGACCGTGACCGAACGAGACACCCTCGAGATGGTCCTGACCCAGTTCGGCGACCAGCAGATATACGACCACGTCGAGTCGGAGCTCGGGCTGTCGCTGACGCTCAACGAGGTGATCACCGCCGAGTTCGCGACCGTGACTGCGCCCCTGGACGAAGTCGTTCCGTGGCTGCTCGCCCAGGCGCGCGTGCGACCCGGCTTCCGGGAGCTCGCCGAGCGGCACAGGCCGCTGATCGTCTCGAGCGGGTTCCGCCAGCTGATCGAGCCGCTGCTGGAGCGCGAAGGCGTCCTGGAGCTCGTCGAGTTACGAGCCCACAACGTCGACGCACGACCGGACGGCTGGCGCGTGCGCTTCCGCCACGGTGACACGTGCGGCACGTGCGGCGAGCCCTGCAAGCGGGCCGACCTCCCGCAGGGCGACGAGGTCGTCTACGTCGGCGACGCCTACTCCGACCGGTGCGCGGCGCTCGCGGCCGACCGGGTCTTCGCGACCGCAGGCCTGGCCGCCTACCTCACCGCCCGCGGTACCCCGTTCGAGCCCTTCGAGGACTTCGTGGACCTGAATTACCTGCTCGTTACCGCGTCCTCCTGATCCGTTAACGACTCCCGCCGATCGTCAGAGCGGGAGTAACGGAAAGGAGGAAACATGCTCAAACGAACCGTTCCACTCCTCGCTCTCCTCGCGCTGGCTCTGCCGGTTGCGGCGGGAGCCAAGCTGCTCGACATCAAGGGACCAGTCGCCCTCCTGGGCCACGGCGGTCTCCGTGGAGAGCTGAGCTCCGAAGCAGGCGCACGCCCGGTCCGCCTGCGCATCCAGGCCGGCGTCTTCCGCGTGACCGATCTTGCGGGTGACCTCAAGGCCAGGTGCTTGGGCCGGGTGCGCTCGGGGTCGAAGCAGGACGCCGACGGGCACACGGTGTGGATCTGCTCCGCGAAGCGCGGCCTAGCCGTGATCTCCGGCAGCAATTACCACATCGGCGGCCTCGCACGGCGCTACACCGCCCTGATCCCCGCAGGCGTGAGCGGCACGCTCGGCGGCCGTTTCAACATCTGCGCGGTCGGCGAGGACGGTGAGCTCAACTGCCGTCGGGACGCGCAGCAGCCCGGCGCCCAGCCGGTGCCCGAATCCGGGCGCTAACCCGCGGACGGTTGCAAAGCCAGGAAGAGGCGTCGCTTGCGATGCCGAATGGAGGCCGTGCCGGCTTTGCCGGCGCGGCCGTCTAATCGACGCCTGTGAGAACCAAGCGCGCCTCACCGCGTAGGGGCATGTAGAGAGCCCGCGGCTAGCCTGGCCGGATGCCGCTGCTCCGGCTGCCCGACCCTTATGACTTCGAGATCTCGACCGAGCGCTTCCGGGCTTTCGGCCCGGACCTTGCGAACCTCTGGCACGAAGGCGGGCTGCATCGCGTCGTCGGCGGAGGCGAGCTGCGGATCGAGTCGGCTCGGGGCGGCGCCGACGTCGAGCCGTTGGACGACGAGACGCAGCCGGTGGCGGAGGCTCTCCTCGGAGCGGAGTTCGACCTGCACGGCTTCTACCGGTGGGCACCGGACGAGGAGGCGCTGCTGCGTCTCGTGGAGGCCCTGGCAGGCTTTCGGCCGCCGCTCGCACCGGATCCCTACGAGACGCTGGTCACCTCGATCACGGCGCAGCAGGTCTCGCTTTTTGCGGCATTCGCGATCCGCAACCGGCTGATCGAGCGCTTCGGCGAGCGTGCCGTGCACGCGTACTCGTTTCCGAGCCGCGAACGCCTGGCCGCCGCGAGCGAGGACGAGCTGGTCGAGCTCGGCTTCTCGCGCCGGAAGGCCGAGTACGTGGTCGGGATCGCGCGCTCGGATCTCGACCTCGAAGGCCTGCGATACCTTCCCGACGAGGAGGTGAAAGCGAAGCTGATCGCGCAACGTGGGCTGGGGGAGTGGACGGCGGACTGGTTTCTCGCCCGCCACCTCGCGCGTCCGCACGCCTGGCCGGCCGGTGATCTCGGGCTGCGAAAGGCGATCTCCGCCTATTTCTTCGACGGACGCGACGTCTCGACCGAGGAGGTGCGCGCCTTCGGGGAGCGCCTCGCTCCCTGGCAGAACCTGAGCGCCCACTACCTCCTGACAGGCCTGCGCCTGGCGCCGCCCGCATGACGATCCGGGAAGGAAATCGAGACGACTACCCGCTGTTGAACGGCTACCTGCAGGCGATGTTCGACGAGCTCTGGCAGCGGCCGTTCCGTCCTAACCCGATCGAGGACGCGTATCTGGAGGACAAGCTCGTCTTGGTCGCGGAGGAGAATGGTGAGCCCGTCGGCGCTGCCGTCGGCCAGGCCAACCCGAACGGCACGGCGCACCTGAACGTGATCTACGTCGTGCCCGGGCGGCGCCGTGAAGGGACCGGCAAGGCGCTGCTGCTCGAGTTCGCTTCACGGATGCGCGCCGAGGGCGTCGAGCACCTCACGCTCGACGTGGACACGACCAACGAGGCCGGGATCGCCGTCTGGGAGCGATTCGGGCTCAAGGACTACGCCCGTCGGATGTCGGTGGAGATCGAGGCGCTGGGGCAGCGGCTCGAGCCGCACGACGCCGGCGAGTCGTTCGCGTCCATTCACGTGCAGACCGACGACGAGCGGGCGATCGAGCAGGCCGTGCGCAAGTACGTCCCGCGACTCGGGTCCTCCCGTAGCACGGTCGTGGCCCCGCCCCGCAACGGCTGGGTCGCCGTCTACGACGAGCTTTGCGACGGCGATCCCAAGGCGGCGAGGCGCCTCGCGACCGAACTGTCGCACGCGACCGGAGCGGTTGTCGTCGTCTTCGCGGTCGAGGACGGCCAGGTCGTCCGCTACCTCTTGATCGAGCGCGGCTCGCTCGTGGACGAGTACCTCTCCGTGCCCAACTTTTACGGGCCTCTGCCTCCCGGCGATGCGATCGCGCTCGGGGCGAATCCGACCGTCGTCTCGCGGCTGACCGGCGCTGATCCCGCTCGCGTGAAGGCGTCTGCGCGGACGGCCGCCTCGCCGGCGGAGCTGCCGCCCGCGACCGACCTGCTCGCCGAGCTGGCCGAGATCTTCGGGATCGCCGGCGCAGGCCACGGCTACGACCCTGCGGGCGCGATCGACGGGTCCGTGACGGTGACCCACCGCTAGGGTGGCCCCAGTGCTGACGCTGTACGACGCGGCCCGCTGCCCCTACTGCGCACGCGTGCGGATCGTGCTGGCCGAGAAGGCGATTCCGTATGACGCCGTCGAGATCGACCTCAGCGACCGTCCGGCTTGGCTGTACACGAAGAACCCGCTCGGGAAGGTGCCGGTGCTCGAGGAGGACGGCGGCTTCGTCCTGCCCGAATCCCAGGTGGTCATGGAGTATCTGGAAGAGCGCTACCCCGAGCCTCCGCTCTGGCCCGCGGACGCTGCCGAGCGTGCGCTCGGCCGCCTGTGGCTCGATCGCTTCGAGGATTTCGCCGCCGAGTACTACGCGCTTCGCCGCGGTGAGGAGGAGGCGCGCCGCCGGCTCGACTCGAGGCTCGTGGAGCTTGATTCGGCGCTCGAGGCCGCTCCTAATCTCTCCGGCCGTGACTACGGCCTGGCCGACATCGGCTACTTCCCGTGGATCGTGTGGGCGCGGGCCAATCTCGGCATCGAGCTCGATGCGTACCCGTCGCTCGGCGCGTGGTTCGACAGGCTGTCCCAGCGACCTGCCGTCGCCGCAGAGCTCGAGCTCGTGTCAGCGCTGCATTGAGCGCCCTGCCGCAGGTCGTCGACGCGACCTGGCTGATGGGGGAGCTCGAGGCGGAGGATCTCTTCGTGGGGGACGTCCGTGGGCCGAACGCTCACACGCGTGGGCACATCCCGGGCTCGAAACCGCTCGTGCTCGGCTCGCCGTCACCGATGACCGATGCTGAGGTTGTCGGGGGTCTCGCGCGCGAGGCGGCGCTGCGGCTGCGGCGCCACGGCGTGACCGGGGAAGAGCGACTCGTGTTGTGCGACCGCGGCGACGGGACCGGTGCCATGGCCGCCGCTCAGCTCGCGGAGCTGGCGGGGCATCCACGCGTCGCGGTGCTTGCGGGCGGCGTTGCCGGCTGGCCGGGAGAGCTCGTGGTCGGCGCGGTCGAGCTCGCTCCAGTCAAGGCCGAGCTGACGGCCAACCTCGCGGCGCTACCGACTCGCGACGAGCTGGCGGCTCGTCTCGACGACGAGCACCTCACGATCCTCGACGTGCGCGGGGACGACGAGTTCTCAGGTCGCGGCGGCTATCCGTGTGACCCGCGTCAGGGTCACATACCCGGCGCGCGCCACGTCGAGCACGTCCTGCTGCTCGACGCTCCGGGTCAGCCGCGCGAGGCCGACGAGATCAAGGCCTTGCTGGGACTGGCCGGCGAGGCAGAGATCGTCGCGTACTGCCATTCGGGGTCGCGATCGGCAGCGGCGACGCTCGCGCTGAGGGCCGCCGGCTACCGGGCGCGGAACTACCCGGGCTCGTGGCACGAGTGGTCGCGCCACCCCGAGCTGCCCATCCAGCGCTAGCCCCAAATCGCCACGCGCCGTTGCTCTGTGGAAAGCTCGTCACACTCTCGTTGCGGTGCCTGGCACCGGGACGTGACGGCTACGGACCGGTCTCGCGGGGACTAGACCGGCGTGCGGGTGCGCGCGCGCTCGGCCACTTTCACGAAACCGTCGCACAGCGTACGGCCGAGCTCGTTCCAGCCTTCGATCCGCTCGCTCGTCTGCGCGAGCAGGTCCTCCGCCGGAATCGGGACCTCGTCCCCGTCGTCCTCGATCCAGCTCCGAACCTGCTCCTGCGTGACCTCAGCGTGGAACTGGATGCCCCAGACGCAATCGCCGAGGCGGAAGGCTTGTGTGCAGGCCTGGCTTCGCGCGAGCTCTTCTGCGCCGCCCGGCAGGTCATAGGTGTAGAAGTGCCACTGGAACGCGTCGAAGCGGTTGGGCAGCTGCCCCAGGACCGGATCGTCCTCGGCATCCGCGGTCATCTCCACCGAATACCAGCCCACCTCGGGGTCGGCCGCCTGGTACACGGGCGCGTGCGCGGCCTTGGCCAGGAGTTGTGCCCCGAGACAGACGCCGAGCGTCGGCATCCCCAGCGACAGGACACGCTGGAGGAAGAAGTTCTCCTCGCGAAGCCAAGGGTGCCGGTCGTCCTGATCGGCGTGCATCGCGCCGCCGAACACGAAGACCGCCCCGTAGTCGTCGAGCGGGCGCGGTAGCGGCTCGTCCCAGGCGAGGCTCCACTCGTCCAGATCGTGTCCTCGATCCTGCACGACTTCGCTGAAGATTCCGGAGCGGGCGTTGTCGCCATGGATCACGGAGAGGACTTGCACGACACTGACTCTACCCCGACGCGCGCGGGGCCTCTCGAAAGAGGCCCCGCAAGACCAAGCTGAGCCGGCTACTTCTTCTTCTTCTTGGGCCGGTACCCCGGCACCTTGACCCGGTTGCTCTTCACGGCGCTCTGGGTGGCGCTCACACAACCTGCCGGGGCCATTACCGGAGCGGTGCAGGCTGAAGACGTCACGTCGAGTGGCCCGAAGACGGCCTGGAGGAACCGCGCAGCCCGGGTCGCCCGAAGCGTCTTCGTGAAGTTCCCCTTGGTGTTCGTCTTACCGGTCCGGCCGAGGGACTTCGGCGTCTTCGGCTTCGTCACATCCTGCAACAGCGGGCGAACGCCGGGGAGCGCCCCCGTCGCGTCGGTCAGCCGCCCGGTCAGCTTGACGACCTTCGGGTTCTTCGACTTCGCGCGCTTGAGCGTCAGCCTATACGGATAGGGGACGACCGCCCGCGACTCCACCGTCTGCGGCGCGTTCGGCGTTCCACTACCCACGACGTATGGTGTCGTGATCAGGTGCCAGACGTAGTCGTTGGCATCCGCAGGGGCGGTGAGCACGCCGTCGAGGCGGAGAACCGCTTTCAGCAACTTTGCCCCGAACCGCGCTCCGCCCGACGACTCCGGAATGTAGGGCGAGGGCAGACAGACCTGGAGCGTTGCCGCGATGCCTGCCGGGCCGGCCGCGTCGACGTACATCGGTACGAGCAGCGTCTGGTTGACGGCCTTGACGGTGAGCTCGAGCGTCCAGATCGCCTGATGCGTCGGCCTGCCTGTGCAGCGTGTGGAGGCCGTCGCATAGGGGGCCTGATTGACAACCTTGATCGGGCCCGAGAGCGGAAGCCGCAATTTCGTGCCTGCGACCACCGCCGAGGCGGAGGCCTCCGTGACCTCCCCGACCGTTGCCCCGACGGGCTGCGCCAGGTTCACCTGGTAGCCCAACGGCACCAGAATCTGATTCTTGGCCGGCGCAGCGTCGGTTTCCTCCTGTTGGATGGTCAGATCGAGCGGAGCCGACCCGCCCAGCGCATAGCTGCTCTGGAAAATCTCGATCTTCGGCACCGCGAGCGCGGAGCCCGCGAAAGCCAGAGCCGACGCACCTGCGCACGCGAGCCCGACGAGACGAACGGTTTTCCTCATAACCCCTTCCTTGTCGAAAACGAATCCCCACGCATATGACGAGGATTTCACGTCCGGGTTGGCCGGCGCTAGCCTCTCGCCCCCACCAGAGGCCCGAAGTAGACCCACTCCGCGCGGTGGTACCGGATCATCTTCACCTTCGCAATGGGAAAGTAATCCTGCGGCGACGTTTGGACGTGCACGCCCGGCAGCAGGAACGGGTTGTTGCGTTCGTCCATGTGGGCCGCCGCGTGCAGTAGGCCTTTCCGGGTCAGCTTTCGGCCCGCGTGCTTGAGGGCGTCCACCATCGAGAACGCGACCGTCATCCCGTAGTAGTTGTAGACGTTGCTTGCCTTCGAGCCTGGGCTGAAGCGCTTGAGGATCCGTCGGTAGAGCCGGATTGCCCTGTCGTTCGCCCAGCGGTCCGTGGTCGGGTCCTTGAGAAAGGCGATGCTGACCGCGCCTTCCGTCGTCTTGCCGTTCGTGCTCCCGCGGGCGATCTCCATGATCGTGGGCTCGACCGAGACCGAGCTGAGGAAGATCTTCGGGCGCCAGCCCAGCTGGTAGGCGTACACGAAGGACTGGATCGCGTACGTCGGGAGCGCGAAGATCATGAACGTCTTCGCGCCCGACCGGCGGAGCTTGGTCACCTGCGAGCGAACGTTGCTGTCGGTCGTGTTGTAGGACTGCCTGGCCACGATCAGTCCCTTCTTGCGGCCTAGTCCTTTCTCGAGCCCCTTGAGCAGGTCCTTGCCGTAATCGCTCGACTCGTAGAGGACGCCGATCTTCGTGGTCGGGCGCGTCTTCGCGACGTAACGGCCGTACACGGCGCCCTCGCCGAAGAAGCTCGGCAGGTAGCCCATCGACCAGGGGTATCGCTTCGCGCCACGGCCGAGCTTGCTCGCCCCACTGCCGACGAACAGGTGCGGCACCTTGAGCTGGTTCAGATACGTGCGGACGGCCAGGGCGTGCTCGGTGCCGACGCTGTTGAAGATTGCGAAGACCTTGTCCTGCTGGACGAGCCGCTTCGTCTCCTCGATCGTCAGCGAGGTGTCGTAGCCGTCGTCGCGATAGACGTACTTGATCTTGCGGCGGTGGACGCCGCCCCGGGCGTTGACGTACTTGAAGTACGCCGCCGCGCCCGGGCCGACGACGCCGAACGGCGACGCTTGCCCGCTGAGCGGCACGGTTCCACCGAGCAGGATCGAGTTCGAGGTCACGCCGGGCGTGCCGACGGAGCTCGCCCCGGCGAGTGCGGGCAGCGCAGCCGCGATGGCCACCGCCGCCGCGATGTTCCTCACCTCGAAATCGGCTGCTTGAGGACCGGCAGCTTCAGCGTCACGCGAGACAGGGTCACGCGCGCCGAGGGCGCCATGGGGATGTCGAGGTACAGCGCGTTGCCCGGGTCCTGAGCCGTCGAGGAAGCGGCGAGCGTGAGCGTCAGTCGTGAGCCGCGCGGGATCAGCGTGGCGTCGTCGAGGAGCCGGATCGCGAGGGTGCGGCGGCCGGACATGCCCGCCGTGTTGATGCCGCCCTCGCTGACGACGGTCGTCTTCTTTCCGCGAGTCGCGGTGAGCACGGCGACGATGCGCGACCACCCACCCGAGAGCCGCGCGGTGAGGCGCACCGTGGCGGAGCCAAACGTCTCGAGCCGCGTTTTCGTGCGGGAGGAGATCCTGATGTCCTTGCCCTGGCCGCCGATGCTGCTGATGCCCGGGAGCGTCCAGGACGAGGTCCTCAGCGCCGGGTAGCGGGACAGGGTGGCCGGTGTCCCGGTCCAGGGGTCGGCTGCAACCTGGATCCGGGGCTGAACGCCGGATCCTTGTGGCAGGAGGTAGCGCTTGAACCAGCGGATGCCCTCGTTCACGACCACGTCGACGTCCGGGCCGGGGAACGTCGAGGGGGCGTGGCCGAACGTCCCGATGTAGAGGCGTTTTGGTCCCTTCACGGCCGCGAAGCCAGCCTTGGCCTGAGCGATGTCGAAGGCGAAGTCGCGTCGTCCCTGGAGCATGAACACCGGCGTCGTCACCTTGGACAGGAGCTGGAGGCTCGAGCGCTGGGCACCGAACTGGCGCAGCTTCGGCAGGTTCGCGCTCGCCAGCGCGTCCGACCGGATCGCCTTGATCTCCGGCGAAAGCCGCTCCTCGGGGACCGAGTTCAGGAGGGCGACGATCATCCCGGACTTGGACAGGTTCTGAGGCAGAAGCGCGGTGTAGAGGTTCGTCCAGGTCTCGAGCGTCTCCACGGCCGCGAACGGGACCCCCTCGCCGAGGGCGCGGAGGATCGCACCGCCGCCGAGCGAGATGCCCCAGCCGCCGACGTGCTGAGCGTCGATTTCCGGCCGTGCGCGCAGCCAGGTCACCAGCTCGCGGACATCCTGGATCTCGCGCGGGCCGTCGACCGACACGAGGCCGCCTGATTGACCATGGCCGCGGGCATCCGGCGAGAGGACGGCGAACCCGGCAGCTGCGAAGCGGTTTGCGATCTCGGCGAAGTCTTGACGCTTTTGCCCGATCCCGTGCAGCAGCAGGATCGCCGGAAGCCGGGCCGAGGCGCCGACCGGCTCCTTTAGTGTCGCTGCCAGAGCAACGCCGTCACTCGCCGTGATCGTCAGGTTCGTGCTCGTGTACGCCGTAGGAGCCGTGCGCCCGGTCGCGGCGGGCATGGCCGCGGCGACTAGAACGACGCTGGAAAGGACGATTCTCTTGAGCACTGAGCTAAAAAGCGTACTCCGTTCTCGTCGCACTTCTACAATCGCCGCCATGGACGCGCGGCCGATCGGCGTCTTCGACTCCGGCGTGGGCGGCCTGACCGTCCTGCACGAGTGCCTGGTCACGCTCCCGCACGAGGACTTCGTCTATCTCGGCGACCACGCCCGGCTTCCGTACGGCCCTCGGCCTCTGGACGAGGTCCGGCGGTTCGCGTCCGAGATCGGGGCGTACCTCGAAGGGCAGGGAGTGAAGCTGATCGTGGCCGCCTGCAACTCGGCCACCTCTGCGGCGCTGCCGGCGCTGCAGGAGCGCTTGCAGGTGCCGGTGATCGGTGTGATCACGCCGGAGGCGCACGCTGCCGTGCTCGCGACGCGCAACCGGAAGGTGGGCCTGCTTGCGACGGAGGCGACCGTCGAGGCGGGTCGCTACGCCGAGCTCGTCCATGCGCTCGACGCAGGTGTGAGCCTTTCCCCGGTCGCCTGCCCGCGGCTCGTGCCTCTGATCGAGAGCGAGGATCCATTCTCGGCGGAGACGACCGATGCGGTGCGCGAGTACGCCGCGCCGCTGAAGGAGGCCGGCGTCGACACGGTGATCCTCGGCTGTACGCACTACCCGTTGATCCGGCCGATCTTCCAGCGCGTGTTCGGGCGGGGGGTCACGCTCGTGTTTTCGGCCGACGAGACGGCGCGCGAGGCTGCCGAGACGCTCGCGCGGAAGGGCATCGAGAACTCCGAGACGCGCGAGGGCTCGTACCGCTTCCTCACCACGGGCGACCCCACGCTCTTCCGCGAGCTCGGGGAGCGGTTCCTGCAGCTTCCGCTCGGCGACGTCGAGCAGATCGCGCTCGCAGACCTCGAGGCTGCAGCGTGAGGCACGACGG
This sequence comes from Actinomycetota bacterium, assembly GCA_030854475.1. Taxonomy (GTDB): domain Bacteria; phylum Actinomycetota; class Thermoleophilia; order Gaiellales; family Gaiellaceae; genus JALYTD01. The sequence goes on along the minus strand of JALYTD010000013.1, from coordinate 11,000 downwards.
TCGCCGTCCGGACGAGCTGCGCCCGCTCGAGATCGTCTCGAACTTCCTCGAGCAGCCCCACGGCGCCGTTCTCTACTCGCAGGGCAAGACGAAGGTGCTGTGCACCGCGACGATCGAGGAGGGCGTCCCGCGCTGGCTCGCCAACAAGGGGCGCGGCTGGATGACCGCGGAGTACTCGCTCCTGCCGGCGTCCACCGGTGAACGGACCCAGCGCGAGGCCTCGCGCGGCAAGCAGGGTGGACGGACGGTCGAGATCCAGCGCCTGATTGGCCGTGCCCTGCGGGCAGTGACGGACTTCGAGGCGCTCGGTGAACGGACGCTCTGGCTCGACTGCGACGTGCTGCAGGCCGACGGCGGCACACGGTGCGCGGCAATCTGCGGCGCCTACGTCTCGGCGCGGCTCGCGCTCGATCGGTTTGGTCTCTCGAAGGCTCTGCGCGACGCCGTCGCCGCGGTCTCGGTGGGGGTCGTCGAGGGCGAGTCCCTGCTCGACCTGGATTACGTCGAGGACTCGAGCGCGGAGGTAGACATGAACGTGGTCGTCACCGGCGAGGGTCGGCTGGTCGAGGTGCAGGCGACCGCTGAGAAGGCGCCGTTCTCGCGGGAGCGGCTGGACGAGCTGCTCGAGCTCGCCTCGGGCGGCATCGAGCAGATTGCGGCGGCGCAGGAGGACGCCGTTGCTGCGGTTGCTCCTATCTAGTATCCCGACGCTCGACTGGCCGGAGGTCTTGCTGCGGGTAGCGCTGGCTGCCGTGCTGGGTGGGGCCCTCGGCCTGGAGCGGGAGCTACGCGAGCGTGAGGCCGGGCTGCGGACGCACCTGCTCGTCTCCGTGGGCTCGGCGCTGTTCACGCTCGTCTCGGCGTACGGCTTCAGCGAGTTCCTGAACTCCGGTCAGAGCGTCATTCGCGCCGACCCGACGCGGATCGCGGCTCAGATCGTCACCGGGATCGGCTTTCTCGGAGCAGGCGCGATCATCCGCCAGGGGATCTCCGTGCGCGGGCTGACCACGGCCGCGACCCTGTGGGTGGCCGCGGCGATCGGCCTCGCGTGCGGCGCAGGCTACTACTCGGCCGCGGCGATCACGACCGCGCTCTCGATCGTTGCGCTCTGGCCGCTGCGGCTGATCGCGTACCGGATCGTCCGGCGGTTCCGTGGCGAGACCGGGTTGCTGCTGGTGCAGCTGCCGAGCGGGGAGAGCCCCGCTGCCGTGATCGACGAGATCGAGAACTCGGGCGCCAGGATCGAGAGCATCGAGATCAGCCAGGAAGGCGATCGCCGGAACGCTGGGTTCCTGCTCCAGCTGCGGCCCGAGGAGCAGACGCAGAAGCTCGTGATGAAGATCGCGGACGTCGAGAACGTCTTGGAAGTGCGTTGGGCCGACTGAGCGCGAAGCTCGCGTCACGGAACGAGAACAAGCTGCGCGAGCTTGCCGGCGTGCTCGAGGACTGGCAGCTCGAGCTCTTGGCTGCTGAGGATTATCCGCCGGAGGACGGCTCGACGTACTACGAGAACGCGCGGACGAAGGCGCGGCACGGCCGCAACGTGGACGATTCCACAGCGTGGATCCTCGGTGAGGATTCGGGCATCGAGGTGGACGGACTGGGCGGCGGGCCCGGTGTGCACTCGGCGCGGCTCGGCGGCGACGACCCGGTGGGCTGGCTACTCGCGGAGCTGGGCGCGAGCGAGGATCGCGGCGCGCGTTATGTGTGTGAGCTGGTCGCGATCTCGCCGGAAGGGGACGAGGTTCGAGGCACAGGCACCTTCGAGGGCCGGATCGCGGAGGAGCCGCGCGGCAGCGAAGGCTTCGGCTACGACCCGGTCTTCATCCCCGACGGTCAAGAGCAAACCGTGGCCGAGCTGGGCAACGCATGGAAGCGCGAGCACTCGCACCGAGCCCGAGCAGCCAGAGCTCTTTCCGTCGCGGTCTCGACCGCTTCGGACTGGTCCGGGGTCTGACCCCAGCTCTGCCGAAGAAAGCCATGTCCCACGTGCTGGAGCTGCGCACGGAATATCTCGCAAAGACCGCCGAAATCGTGGCGTGTTTGTTCTTTCGGCCATGTCCGGGGTCAGACCCCGGACACCTCCCAAGTGGACTAGGCGAGACCCGCGGCTGTTTCGGCCAGCGCGGCCTCGCGGCGGGCCCGGCGGCACGAGTTGATCTCGGCGCCGAACACGATCACGTTCGCCATCACGTAGAGCCAGACGAGCAGGATCGCCGGTCCGCCGAAGGCCTGCAGCGCCGGAACGTGATTCACGAGCCGGAGATAGATGGGGAGGGTCTGAAAGCTCGCCTCGAGCCCGATCGCCGCGAACACCGCTCCCGGCAGCACCTCGCGGAACTCGAGCTTGATGTTCGTCAGGAAGTAGTAGATCGAGATCAGAAACAGGAAGACCGCCGCCAGCGAGACCATCACCGAGAGGGCGTAGGCGACGATCCCGTTGGCAACGAAGCCCGGCGCGAAGCGCTTGAGCAGGTCGTAACCGATCGAGCCGGCGAGCAGTCCCACGAAGAGCGTCACGAGCGACGCAGCCGTGAGCACGATCGCGAGCGCCTTGCCCCGCAGGAAAGGCCGGTTGGGCAACCCGTAGACGATGTTCAGAGCCGACTCGAGCACGCTGAAGAACGACAAGGACGTCCACAGCAGCGCGGCGCCGCCGATGATCCCCAGCGCAGCCGCGTTGTCCTGGATCGTGTTCACGGCGTGCACGATCGAGGTGATCGAGCTACCAGGGAAGATGCGCTTCAGCTCTGTGACCAGATAGCTCGACTCGTCAGCCCTGCCGGTGAGACCGAGCAGGGACAGCGCAAGGAACGTCAGCGGTATGAACGAGAGCAGCGCGAAGTACGCGATCATCGCCGCCAGGTGTGTTCCGCGATCGCGAAAGAACTTCGCCAGCGGGCGCTGCATAGACCGTGGAGTATGGGTTAGCTTGAGGCGCGGTGACCGCGAAAGAAGCCCTGGCCAATCTGCTCGAACAGTCCTCACGCGTCGAGGCCGCGGTGATCTTCGACCGCTCCGCGAAGGTCGGCGGCTCGACCCTGGAGGACGGCGACCGTGCCAAGCGGTTCGCCGCCTCGGCACTGGAGCTCCTCACGGAAGCCGAGAGTCGCCGCCCCCAGAAAGCGAGCGAGCCGCTTGCCCAGCTCGAGGTCGCCCTCCCCGCTGGGAGCGCGTTCGTCGTCCAGGACGGCGAGCGAGTGATCGCCGCAACGACGGGTCCCGAGCCCACGGTTGGGCTGGTCTTCTACGACCTGAAGAAGTGCCTGCGCGACCTGGGCGAGCAGAAGCAAGCCGCCAAGCCGAAGCCAAAGCCAAAGCCAAAGCGTGCCGCGACCACGCCCAAGAAGGCGACTACCGCGCGCAAGAAGAAACCGGATGAGAGCTCGTAACGTCCTCACCGGAGCGCTGCTCGGCGCCGGCTCCGTGATCGGCGGCGTGCTCTTCCGGCGGCGGGCCGCACGACTGCGCGAGCGGGTAGACCTCTACTTCGGTGATGGGACGATGGTCTCGCTGACCGGAGCCTCGGCAGCCGAGCCGTTCGTGCGTCACGCGCGCGAGATGCTCACCACCGCGCGCGGTTGACGGACGCAGAGCTCCGCACCGCCCTGCGCGAGCACGCCTACCTCGAAGGCGACTTCGTCCTCAGGTCCGGCAAGCGGTCGCGCTACTACCTCGACAAGTACCGGTTCGAGACCAGGCCCGAGCTGCTCGAGGCCCTCGGCGAACGCATCGCCCGCACCGTCGGCGACCACGAGCCTGAGGCGACCAGGCTCGCGGGCCCCGAGCTCGGGGCCGTCGCCCTGGCGGCCGCCGCGTCCCTCGCGTCGCGCCTGCCCTTCCTGATCGTCCGCAAGGAGGCCAAGGGCTACGGCACCGACAACCGGCTCGAGGGGGTCTTCGAGCAAGGCGAGCGAGTGTGTCTCGTCGAAGACGTCGTCACCTCAGGAGGTGCCGCCGTAGCAGCCGTCGAGGCCCTTCGCGAGGCTGGTTTGGAGTGCGGAACGGCGGTCTGCGTGGTCGATCGGGAGGAGGGCGGAGCGGACGAGCTCGCGCGCCACGCCGTGCGTTTACGGCCCCTTTTTCATGCAGGAGACCTGTTCGCAAGCTAGAAATCCCCGCAAACCGCATGGTTGAGCCAAATGGCGCATCCTGCTAGGGTCTTGCGCCGTGGTCCGGAACGTCAAACGGGAGGAGAGGAGAGCACGTGACCAAGCAAGAGTTCGTTGATCGTGTTGCAGCGAAGAGCGGCCTGAACCGTCGCGATGCCGCCGAGGCGGTCGACGCAGTCCTCGAGTCGATCACCGATGCGCTGAAGAACCGCGAAGAGGTCGCTTTCACCGGTTTCGGCAAGTTCACGACGCAGCACCGCGCTGAGCGGCAGGGCGTCAACCCGCGCAACCCGACCCAGAAAGTCACGATCCCTGCGGCCACCGTCCCGAAGTTCTCGGCCGGTAGCTCGCTGAAGCAGGCTGTCCGTGGCGGCCCCACCGGCGGCGGCGACGGCGGCGGCGGGGGCAACGGCGGCGGCGGGGGTATGGGCTAGCGCAGGACGCGTGCCTCTCCGACCTTCCCGAGGGCCGCTTTCGAGCGGCCCTCGGTGTTTCGCCAGTCCGGCCGAGATCACAGGGAAAAAGGCGCTCGCTTGCGACGCCGACCTGGAGCCTGCGGCGACTTGCCGCCGCTGGCGTTCCCACAGGTTGAGAGGAAGGCTCACGCCGAAGCCCGAGCTAGTCTCTTCGAAGTGAGCGCGGCGGCTGAGAGCCTTGAGCCAAGTGTCTTTGCCGACCGTCTCGCGGAGGCGGTCGAGCGCAAGCGCTCCCAACTCGTCGTCGGTCTCGATCCCCGCCCGGACCTGCTGCCGGTCGAGCTCGCCGGCGACGCCCATCTTTCCCGTGCCGCCGCCGCCGAGGACTGCGCGCGCTTCTGCCGCGGGATCATCGACGCGGTCTCGCCGCACGCCGTTGCCGTCAAGCCGCAGCTTGCGTTCTTCGAGGCGCTCGGCGCCGACGGCATGGCGGCCTTCGAGGACGTGTGCGCCTACGCCCGCACGGTCGGACTGCTCGTGATCGTCGACGGCAAGCGCGGCGACATCGGATCGACTGCCCGCGCGTACGCGACCGCCTACCTCGAGAACCGAGGCGACCAACCGCCGATCGCGGACGCTCTGACCGTGAACACGTATCTCGGCCGAGACTCGCTCGAGCCCTTTCTGTCCGCGTGCCGCAGGAACGGCGGCGGGATCTTCTGCCTCGTCAAGACCTCGAACGAGGGCGGCGCCGACGTACAGGACGTCGCGCTCTCGGACGGCCGGCCGCTCTGGCAGCACGTCGCGCTGATGGTGGCCGACTGCGCAACGGACCTCGTCGGCGAGCGGGGCCTCTCCAGCGTGGGCGCGGTGGTGGGCGCGACGCATCCGCGCGCTGTCGGCGAGGCGCGCCGGTTGCTGCCGCAGTCGATCCTGCTCCTCCCGGGGGTCGGGGCGCAGGGCGCCACTCCGGCGGACGTCGCTCGCGCGTTCACGAGCGGGCCGTCGAGCGCGCTCGTGACGGCCTCGCGGAGCGTGATCTACGGGTTCCGGACGTCCGGGTCGGATTGGCGCACCGCGGCAGGACTCGAGGCGGCGCGGTTGAAGCGCGACGTGTGGAACGCCTCGGGTTGGTAGCGGTCGAGAACGAAAGACTGCGCGCGGAGCTCCGGCGCTACGGAGGCCCGTTCGCGTTGCTCGCCGCCGCCACGCTAGCCGTCGTCCTCGTTCGCGTCACGACGGCACCGGCGGGCTCCGCCAGATCCGTCACCCGCGCGGCGGCCCGCCTGGCTCCCGCTCCCCAACGTCCCGCGACCCGACCAGCGGTCCGGAGCTACGTGGTCGCCTCGGGCGACACGCTGGACCTGATCGCCGAGCGCTCCCACACAACAGTTGGGAGCCTGCTCACGCTCAATCCGGGCGTGAACCCGACCTCGCTCCACGTCGGCCAGCGAATACGCGTGCGCTAAACCCAGAAGCAGCTAGTTTTCCGGCGTGCGCCGCCTGGTCGTCGTAGCTGCGGCACTCGTCCTCGCCGCCTCGCCCGCGCTGGCAGGCCTCCCACGCATCCGCGCGAAGGCCTTCGTCGTGGAGAGCGGCACGACCGGCGACCGGCTTGCGGGCTACCGCGCCAGGGCGCGGGTGCCGATCGCCAGCATCACCAAGCTGATGACGGTGCTGGTCGCGCTCGAGCATGCTCGGCCCACCGCGATCGTGACCGTCGCGTCCGGAGCAGCGTCCGTGGGTGAGTCGACCGTCCACCTGCGGCCGGGGGAGCGGATCACGGTGGGCGATCTCCTGAAGGCCGCCCTGATCCAGAGCGCAAACGACGCGGCGCAGGCGCTCGCGTACTACGTCGGCCGGGGAAGCGAGACGAGGTTCGTCGCGATGATGAATGCGCGGGCGCGGCAGCTTGGGCTCCGTGACACGCGCTTCGTCCGGCCCGACGGCCTGGATACGCCCGGCCACGTCTCGAGCGCTCGAGACGTCACGCTGCTGGCGCGCTACGTGATGCGGAAGCCGCTCGTGCGGCAGATCGTCCGCCAGCGGGCCGCGAAGATCGGCGGCGGGCGCACGGTTCACACCTGGAACGACCTGCTCTCGACCTTCCCCGGAGTGTTCGGGGTAAAGACGGGGCACACGACGCAGGCCGGATGGTCCGAGGTGGCGGCGGTGCGGCGCGGCGCGACGACGATCTACGCAACTCTGCTCGGAGGCCCCGATCGCGGCACCCGCAACGCCGACCTCGCAGCACTGTTGCGCTGGGGCCTCGCTCGCTACCGGCACGTCGAGGCCGTAACGGCCGGTCGGACTTACGCACGCGTGAAGCTCGGTTACGGCAAGGGGAAGCTGCCGCTCGTTCCCCAGCGCCCGCTGGTCTCGCTCGTCCGGATCGACAGGCCGCTCGTCGAGCGCGTGGTGGCGCCGATCGTCGTCACGGTGCCGGTCGCCCGCGGGACGCGCCTGGGCGAGGTGCTGATCTTCCAGAGCGGACGGCTCCTCGGCCGCCGGGCGCTCGTCGCGGGGCGGAAGGTGTCCCGGCCCGGACTTCTCGGACGCGTTCGCTGGTATTCAGGGCGGACCGTCCATCACGCATGGGGGTGGGTTTCCTGATCGTCACGGTGACCATGAACGCGGCCATCGACCGGACGCTGACCGTGCCGAACTTCCAGCGCGGCCAGCGCCACCGCGCGAGCAGTGGGATGACCCTCGCAGGAGGCAAGGGCATCAACATCGCGCGCGCCCTGAAGCGCCTCGGAGTGCCGGTCGTGGCGACGGGCCTGGTCGGCGGGCGCACCGGCACGAGGATCGTCGAGGAGTTGACCGGCGAGGCGATCTTGAACGACTTCGTTCGGATTGGCGACGAGTCGCGAACGTCCACTGCGGTCGTCGACCCGACCGGCGCCACCTACACCGAGATCAACGAGTGGGGCCCGCAGGCACGGCCCGAAGAGCTGGATTTCCTGCTCGAGAAGCTGAACTACCTCGCCCAGGGCGCGCGGGCAGTCGTGTTCGCCGGCTCGCTGCCGCGCGGGGTCGACGACGACTTCTACGCGGAGGCGATCCGCGACTTGAACCGCCGCGGCATCCAGACCGTGCTCGACTCCGAGGGCGAGCCGCTGCGCCTCGGCGTGCAGGCCGAACCGGGCCTCGTCTCGCCCAATCAACGCGAGGCCGAGGGGCTCGTGGGCCAGGAGTTCAACGAGGACGACGACTACGTGGTCGGGCTCGAGGCGATCGCGGAGCGCGGGGCGAAGAACGTCCTGATCACCGGCGAGGCCGGCTGCTTCGCGCTCATGCGGGAAGACAAGGAGCAGCGGCGGTTCCGCGTTTCGTCGCCGGAGATCGACCCGATCTCGGCCGTCGGGTCGGGGGATGTGCTGCTGGCGGCCTTCATGGCCGCGTGGCTCGACGGCCGGCCTCCCGAGGAGTCGCTCCAGACCGCGGTTGCGACCGGCGCCGCCTCAACGCTCGAGGTCGGCGCAGGCCGCTTCGAGCCGCGTGAGGTGGGGCGCCTGCTCGGGGCCGTCGAGGTCACCGAGCTCGAGCCGGTGGCGTCGGAGCGGCGGTAGCCGCCGTGGCTGGCGCCGCGATCTTCCGTCCAGGTGCGGTGCTACCATCGCTCGACACTTGAGAGACCGCAGCGAGAGCAGGTTTTCCGGCCCAGGCGACCCGACGGTGCCTGGGTTTTTTGCATCTGAAGGGGGCTCTAATGGAGATTGAGATCGGCCGGGGCAAGAAGGCGCGCCAGGCATACGGATTCGACGACATCGCGATCGTCCCCAGCCGGCGGACGCGCGACCCGCAGGACGTGGACATCGCCTGGCGCCTCGGCGACCACCTGCTCGAGCTGCCGTTGCTCGGCTCGGCGATGGACGGGGTCGTCTCGCCGGACATCGCGATTGAGCTCGGCAAGCTGGGCGGTCTCGGAGTCCTCAACCTCGAGGGCGTCTTCACGCGTTACCCCCAGGCCGATGCGGAGCTCGAGAAGATCTCGAAGCTGCCCAAGGACGACGCGACGCGAAAGATGCAGGAGATCTACTCCAAGCCGGTGCGGCCCGAGCTGATCGCGGAGCGCATCCGGAAGATCAAGGACGCGGGCGTACTGGCCGCGGGCTCGCTGACGCCGCAGCGGGTGCGCGACCACTACGAGCTGGCGCTCGACGCCGGCCTCGACATCCTCGTGATCCAGGGCACCGTCGTCTCGGCGGAGCACGTCTCCTCGAACGGCTCGGCGCTCAACCTGAAGGAATTCATCGCCGACCTGCCGATCCCGACTCTCGTCGGCGGCTGCGCGTCGTACCAGACCGCTCTCCACCTGATGCGCACCGGCGCCGAGGGCGTGCTCGTTGGCGTCGGCCCCGGCCATGCCTGCACGACGCGCGGCGTGCTCGGCGTCGGCGTTCCGCAGGCAACGGCGATCGCGGATGCCGCGGCGGCGCGCGTCCAGCACCTGCTCGAGACCGGCAAGTACGTGAACGTGATCGCCGACGGCGGCATGCGCACGGGCGGAGACATCTCGAAGGCGATCGCCTGCGGGGCGGACGCAGTGATGGTCGGCTCACCACTCGCCCGGGCCAAGGAGGCACCCGGTCGCGGCTACCACTGGGGCATGGCGACGTTCCACCCGACGCTCCCGCGCGGCGCCCGGGTGCAGGTCGACCAGGTGGCGACCCTAGAGGAGATCGTCGTCGGGCCCGCGCGCGAGAACGACGGCACGCTGAACCTGATGGGCGCTCTGCGGACGTCGATGGCCACCTGCGGCTACGAGTCGATCCACGACTTCCAGAAGGCCGAGGTCATGCTCGCGCCCTCGATCAAGACGGAGGGCAAGATCCTCCAACAGGCCCAGCGGATCGGCATGGGATAAACCGACCAAAATGCTGCGCATTTTGGTCGGAGCTGGTTTGACTCATCGCTTCGCTCGGGTGGAGTTGGTTGGCTGAGATCCTCCCGTTCCCGGAAATCGAGACGCCTCAAGACGAGCGGCCGGTGCTCGTCGTGGACCTCGGCGGCCAGTACTCACAGCTGATCGCACGCCGCGTGCGCGAGTGCCGTGTCTACTCGGAGCTCGTTCCGCACACGATCACGCCGGAGGAAGTGCGGGCGCGGCGGCCGCTGGCGCTCGTGCTCAGCGGCGGGCCCGCCTCGGTTTACTCGGAGGGCGCGCCGCACGTCGATCTCGGCCTGTTCGACCTCGGGATCCCCACGCTCGGCATCTGTTACGGGATGCACCTGATGGCTCAGGACCTGGGCGGAACCGTCGAGCGAACCGGGGCGTCCGAGTTCGGCAAGGCCGACCTGCGCGCCGAGGAAGGCGCTCTCTTCGCCGGGTTACCGGAGGAGCAGACGGTGTGGATGAGCCACCGCGACTCCGTCACCGCCCCGCCGGAAGGCTCCCGAGTCGTGGCAGTCTCACCGTCCACTCCGATCGCCGCCTTCGAGGCCTCCGAACGCGGCTTGTACGGGATCCAGTTCCACCCGGAGGTCGTGCACACGCCGCACGGCATGGACGTCCTCAAGAACTTCCTCTACGAGGTTGCAGGCGCGCCGCCGGCGTGGACGCCGGCCGCTGTGATCGAAGAGCAGGTCGAGCGGATCAGGGCGCAGGTCGGATCCGAGCGCGTGCTGTGCGCCTTGAGCGGCGGCGTCGACTCGGCCGTGGCTGCGCTGCTCACTCACAAGGCGATCGGGGACCAGCTCACCTGCGTGTTCGTGGACCACGGGTTCCTGCGCAAGGACGAGGCGACCCAGGTGATCGAGACCTTCGGCAAGCACTTCCAGGTGCCGCTGATCCACGTCGACGCGGCGGACCGGTTCCTGGCGCGCCTCGAGGGCGTCTCCGACCCGGAGGAGAAGCGGACCCGCATCGGCGAGGAGTTCATCCGCGTCTTCGAAGAAGAGTCAGGGAAGATGGGCAACGTCAAATATCTCGTCCAGGGCACGCTCTATTCGGACGTGATCGAGTCGGGCGGCACGGAGGGCGTGGCCGCGAAGATCAAGTCGCACCACAACGTCGGCGGCTTGCCCGAGGAGATGGAGATGGAGCTCGTCGAGCCGCTGCGGCTTCTGTTCAAGGACGAGGTACGTCGTGTCGGCGAGGAGCTCGGCTTGCCGGAGCGGATGGTCTGGCGGCAGCCGTTCCCGGGGCCGGGGCTCGCAATCCGGATCATCGGCGACCTCACGGCCGAGCGCCTGGAGATCCTGCGCGAGGCCGATTCGATCCTTCAAGACGAGGTGCGCCGCGCAGGCCTTTACCGGGAGCTGTGGCAGTCGTTCGCGGTGCTGCCCGCGATCCGCTCGGTCGGCGTGCAGGGCGACGAGCGCACGTACGCGTACCCGATCGTGATCCGCGCCGTGACGTCCGAGGACGCGATGACGGCGGATTGGGCCCGGTTGCCCTACGACCTGCTGGAGGCGATCTCCAGCCGGATCATCAACGAGATCCCGGCCGTGAATCGCGTTGCGCTCG
>JALYTD010000096.1 GCA_030854475.1 Actinomycetota bacterium | reverse complement strand
CATACGCCTATGAGCCCCCGCTCCCGATGGCGGGGGACGGAAGGGCGCTCCTCTTCTACTCGCTCTGCAACTTCGAGGGCTGCCGCGATGAGAGCGTGGTCAGGCGCGTTGTCGGTCGCCGCACCCGGAGGATCGCCAGCGTGTTCCACCCGAGAGGCCTCGCGGTAGCCGGAGGCCGGGTCGCGTACATGACGAACAACCGCATCTGCTGCAACTACGACGCCCGGTTCTCCCCCGACGGCACCCAGGTGGCCTGGTCTCATTTTGGGGACCTCCGGATCGTCCGCTCGGACGGCACCGGCGACCGGCAATTGACGACTTTGCGCGCCACGAGGTTTCCAGCCTGGTCGCCTGACGGGCGAGAGATCGCCTTCGCCAGCCAGAACGCAGGCGATCAGGAGATCGACGTCGTCAAGCCGGACGGCACGGGGCTCCGCCGTGTCGTCTCGTCCGGAAGCTGGCCGGAATGGTCGCCGGATGGCATGAAGATCGCGTTCCTCCGCGGCAATGACGTCTATGTGATCCGCCGCGACGGCACAGGCGAGCTGCGACTGACCACAGACGGGCGTTCGACCCAGCCGCTGACCTGGTCACACGACTCCACGCGAATCGCGGTCACTCGACGTGGCGACATCTGGTCCGTCCGCGCCGACGGCGGCGGACAGACACTGCTCACGATCAATCCGCCCTCGGCCGTCCAGCCGGCCTGGTCGCCAGACGGCTCGAAGATCGCATGGGCAGCCGGAACGTCAGGCCCGGAGGGCATTTACGTCATCAACGCAGACGGCGGCGCTAGAACGAGGCTCACCACGGACGCGGACGAGTTTCCTGCGTGGTCTGCGGACTCGTCCAAGCTCGCGTTCGTACGCAACGCCAACGAGCTCTGGGTGATGAATGCAAGCGGCAGCGGTCAGCGTCGCCTGACGCCCCGCTCCCAGGTCTACGACCGCCCGTACTGGGCCCGCGACGGGAGCTCGATCCTGATCGGAGACGACGAAAGCGATTCGACCTTCGACCCCGGTGTGCGGCTCGTGTCCACAACGGACGGCAGCCTGCGGAGGATCGCTCCTGCCCGGCAGTCCCCGGTCGAGATCCGCAGCACCACGGGCGCGTTGATCAAGCGCTTCACGATCGACGGCCACGCGTACGGAATCGCACTCGGCGGTACGTACGTGGCTCTGCTCGTCTACCACGACCCCGGCGTAAAGCTCGAGCTCTACTACTTGAACGGAAGCTTCCGCCAAGCCGTGAGCGTGGCCGGCGGTGCCCGGAACGTGTCCGCCGCGGGCCACAACGTCGTCTTCGACGCCGGCCGGGCGATCCGGCGGCTGGACACGCGCACGGGCACGGTCTCGACGCTCGCGACGGCGCGCTCGCGTCCAGCCGGGCCCGCGCTCGAAGGCAGGCGCGTCGTCTGGGCGGAGACTTTCCGCGGAAGCTCTCGGATCCGGGCGGTTACGGCGCCGTAGCGTCGGAGGGCGCCTCGCCCTCGCAGCAGCCCAGCTTCAAACGACAGCGCGGGCACTGCCACGTGCCGTGCCGCCATTCCATCGTTGCGCTGCAGCGGAGGCAGCGCTCGGCCGCCGCTTGTTCCTCGGCCTGCACGACGGAGACGCTAGAGACCCCGCCAGACGTCGAAGCCCTATTTGGGCTTGGCGGGAGCTTCCTGGCCCGGAGTGTGCAGCAGGTTCTCGACGCCCAGCACGCCGTGGACCTTCCGGGCTTGCTGCTCCAGATCCTTGATCAGGTCCGGCTCTCCGAGCTCACCGCGGAGGAAGACGACGCCGTGCTCCACGTTCACGTTGATCTGGCCCTTCGGGACCTCCGCGTCGCGGAAGATCTCGGTTTCGACCTTGCGGGCCAGCGTCACGTCGTCCGGCGGCGGCTTCTCGGCCGCCTGGTGGCTCGTGCTGCGAAGCAGCGCGCCGGCCCGGTCGAGCGTCAGCTTACGGCGGCGGCGGCCGTTCTGGGGATCGAAGAAGTAGGCGATCGCGGCTCCCACCGCGCCCGCGAGCATCAACGTAGGCATGCGAAAGAGACTCCCTTCGGTCGAGGACGTACGCGCGAGGCTACCCCACCCGCGCGGACTGAAACGAGTCGGTTGTCAGTCGCCCCAGTCGAAGTCGCGTGAGCGTCCCCAAAGGCTCTCGCTATCGCCTTCGGGTGCTTCGTCGCTTTCCTCGCCGGGCCACTTCAGAACGGCGGCCGGCTCGACTGGAACGGGCGTTTCGACGCCGTCCATCGTTTCCTCGATCCGTGCCTGCTCCTCGGTCTTGAAGAGCGGGTGGTTCTCGAACGGATCCTCGTTCTTGTATCGATTCAACGGCAGGTTCCCCTCGAGCTCCGAGTTCTTTTCCTTCAGCTCGAGGTGGTCCTGGATCACTTGCGCGAACAAGCTCGATGTCTCTACTGGCATTAGGTCTCCCTCCGAGGTCGGGGCTCTCCTCGTGAGCGCGGGAGTCTAGCGGCTCAGCGCGACGGTGCAAGTCGGTTTGAGCAGCGGGAAACGTCGCTAGGATGACAGCTCATGGGACGCGTCAGCCGCCTCGTCGCACGCCGCGCCGGACCCGTTGGTGTGGCGCTCACCGCCTGGGATCTCTGGCGTCGAATTCCGCCCAAGCAGAGGCGGCGGATCATGCGGCAGGCCCGAAAGCACGGGCCCACCGTGGCCAAGAAGATCGTCCAGGCGCGCCGTAATAGGCGCAGCAACAGCTAACGCTGAAGGCGCGACTAGAGGCGTCGCTTGCGATGCCGACTGGAGGCCGTGCCGGCTTTGTCGGTGCGGCCGTGCTAAACACCGTTCGTAGGAGGTCCAGCGCTCTAATTCGATGGGCCGGTTAGCCCCTCCTACCGAACTGGACCACCCAGACCTCCACGTTCGCCACTCCGAACAGGGAGTTCGCCTTCACAATCGCCACCCCGACATCGCGCCACCCACGGCCGAGCAGGTTGTGCCGGTGGGATGAAGAGGCGAGCCACGACGTGAGGGCGACCCGGGCGGAGCCCAGCGTCGACGAGCCCCAGGCCAGGTTCTCGGCCACGGTCCCGCTTGCGCCCAGGTAGCCGGACGCTATGAAGACGCGGATGAACGAGTCACCGCAAGGCGTGTGGGAGAACTGACCGCAGCGCTGGATCTCTGCTGCCCTCATCCGAGCGGAGCGATTGAGGCGCGGAGCGCTCCGGAGCCCTCCGGCGCCGGCGCGCGTCCGAGCCCAGTTGACGAGGCAGCGCATGGATTTCAGCTGAACCGCGGCGCCGCCCGAAGGCGCGTTCTGGCCCGGGCATGCGTTGAGCGGAGCAACGTACGTGTCGGCTCGCGTTGGTGCCGGTGGGACGGGTGGAACGCGCGCCGCCGCCTGCGGAGCGAGCCATACCGTAGGCGCAAACGCGAGCACGAAGGCAATCAGCCTCTGCGACATTTTCCCTCCCCTGGGCGCTTACTGGGCGCTTACTGGGCGCTTACTGGGCGCTTACTGCAAAAACTGATGCCCAGAATCGGAAAAACCCATCGCTTTCCTCGCGAGATTTCACAAAACTATTCGTACAGCATGCTCATATGTTCTTGAAGCATGAGCGACACGCATTGCGCGCAGGAAAGAGCCATGCGATTGTGTGACCTTTGCTACGCGAGTTGCTACGAAAGCGCTTCGCGGACGATGCGGTCCTGCTCTCGCAGGTGAGCAGTCGGATAGCCCTCGCTCGGGCTCGCCCGCCACGACCGGCCCACATAGCGCAGCGTGACGCCCTCGGGACAGGCCTCCTCGAGCCGGTGGCGGATCGCCCGCCAGGCGCCCATGTTCTGCGGCTCCTCCTGGGCCCAGACGATCTCCTCGAGGTTCGGGTGGGAGTGCGTCAGCTTCGCCGCCTCCTCGACCGGGAACGGGTAGAGCTGCTCGATCCGCCCGACCGCCACCGTCTTCTGCGCAGCGCGCTCCTCGTGCCCGACGACGTCGTAGTAGACCTTGCCCTGGCAGAGCACGAGCCGACGGACTGCCTCGTGATCGGCGTCGGGGTCATCCAGCACCGGCTGGAACGAGCCTTCGGCCAGGTCCTCGAGTCGCGACATCGCCTGCTTCAGGCGCAGTAGGCCCTTGGGCGTCATGACGACGAGTGGCCGCGCCGTGACGTCGAGCGCTTGCCGGCGCATCAGGTGGAAGTACTGCGCCGCGGTCGTCGTGTTCACGATCCGGATGTTCTCCTGGGCAGCCAGCTGCAGGAAACGCTCGAGCCGCGCGCTCGAGTGCTCGGGCCCGTTCCCCTCGTAGCCGTGCGGCAAGAGCAGCGTGAGTCGTGACGTTTGACCCCATTTGGACAGGCCGGCGGCGACGAACTGGTCGAGGATCACCTCGGCGCCGTTGACGAAGTCTCCGAACTGGGCTTCCCAGAGGACGAGCGCCTCGGGCGCGGCCACCGAGTAGCCGTACTCGAACCCGAGGGCGGCGTTCTCGGACAGCGGCGAATTGTGCAGCTCGAAGGATGCGGTGGCCTCCGGAAGGTTCTGGATCGGCGCGTAGGCCTGCCCTGTCTGGGAGTCGTGCAGGACGAGGTGGCGGTGCGAGAACGTGCCGCGCTCGGTGTCCTGGCCGGTCAGGCGGACGGGAATTCCCTCCACCAGGAGGCTCGAGAACGCGAGCGCCTCGGCGTGGCCCCAGTCGATCCCGCCTCCTTCGAGACCCTCGTTGCGCCGCTCGAGCTGCTTGGCGAGCTTCGGGTGGACCGTGAAACCGTCTGGCACGCGCAGGAGCTCTTCGTTGAGCTCGCGCAGTCGATCGGCGGCAACCGCGGTCACGACGGCCTCACCGCTCGACGCGGGAATGCGACCCTCGTGCGCGACGGCCGGGATGCCCTGCGAGAAAGACGCCTTGAGCCGCTCGTGCACCTCTTTGAGCTGAGTCTCGACCTGCTTTACGAGCTGTTCGGCCTCCTCGGCGCTCAGCACGCCCTCCTCGATCAGTTGGGCGACGTACTGGTCTCGCACGGTCGGCTGCTGCGCGATTCGCGCCGCCATCAGCGGCTGCGTGTACGCGGCCTCGTCCTGCTCGTTGTGACCGTGACGCCGGTAGCCGACGAGGTCGATCACGACGTCGTTGCCGAAGCGGCGCCGGTAGGCCATCGCCAACCGCACCGCGCCGATGCACGCCTCGGGATCGTCGGCGTTGACGTGGATGATCGGAAAGTCGAAGCCCTTCGCGAGGTCGCTCGAGTACCGGGTCGAGCGACTCTGAACCGGGTCGGTCGTGAATCCGACCTGGTTGTTGGCGATCACGTGCAGCGTCCCACCGGTCGAATAGCCCGCGAGCCGCGCAAGGTTAAGCGTCTCCGAAACGACGCCCTGGGCAGGGAAAGACGCGTCGCCGTGGATGAGGATCGGCATCGCGACATGGGGGTCGGACAGGCCCTGGCGGGTTGCCCGGTCGGTCTGCTCGGCGCGCGTCCGTCCCTCGACGACGGGGTCGACAGCCTCGAGATGGCTGGGATTCGCCGCCAGCGTGACGGTGATGTCGCCGGCCGGGGTGGAGCGCGTGCCCTCGGCGCCTAGGTGGTATTTGACGTCTCCGGTGCCGCCCTCGGGGTTCGACGCGACAGCCTCGATCGTGCGCTCGCCCTCGAACTCGCGCAGGATCGTCTCGTACGGACGGCCGATCGTGTGTGCCAGGACGTTGAGCCGGCCGCGGTGCGCCATCCCGATCACCGTCTCGTGCGCACCGGCCTCGGCGGTCATGTCGATGGCCTCGTCGAGCATGGGCACCATCATGTCCAGGCCCTCGATCGAAAACTGCTTCTGGCCCAGGAAGGAGCGGCGCAGGTAGACCTCGAGCCCTTCGACTTGCGAGAGGCGCGTGAGCAGCGCCCGCTTCTCCTCGGCCGCGAGCGGTGCCCGGTAGCGGCCCGACTCGATCGCGTGGCGCAGCCAGACACGCTCCTCATGGCCGGAGATGTGCTCGATCTCGTAGGCGCTCGTGCCGCAGTACGTCTCCTGGAGGCGCGGCAGGACCTCGGCGAGCGTCTCGCCGGGCACGTGGACGCGCAGCAGCCGCGCCGGGATCTGGCGCTGAAGCTCCGGCGTCAGCGGCGGGACGAGGCGCTCGGGGTCGAGCGCAGGGTCGCCGACCGGCTCGGTGCCCAGGGGGTCAAGTCGGGCAGCAAGATGGCCGTGGGTGCGGAGCGCCTTGACGAGCGACATCGCGGCCGCCACGGCGGCGAGCAGCGTCTCGTCGGGGGCCGGAGCGACGGCAGGCGCGGCGGCGAGCGCTGGAGGCGCAGGCGGGGTCTCGACAGCGGGGCCGGGGCCGTGGCCGTTCCCGTCCTCCTCGCGCAGCGACTCGAGCAACCGCTGCAGGCCGGGCAGAGCCGTGACGACGTCCGCGTCCCCGCTCTCGAACAAGGAGCGCCACTCGCTCGGGACCGCGTCAGGGTTCTCGAGGTACTGCTCGAGCAGAGCGCGGGCATAACCCTCGTTGGCACCGTCGACATCGTGCATCACGGCACCTTTGTTGTAGCAGCGCGCGTTCCTCCTCGGAGCGAAGGGGGGCTCTTAAAAGACCGGGTTGTTCGTGATCACCGCGATCGTTGCGCCCACGACGAAGCCGGCCCCCGCCACGGCCAGCGCCGCCGCGGCCAGCCGGGCGTGACGCTCGCTCATGGCGGCGGCGATCAACGCGATCAGCATCGCGAACGGAGCGATCCGCGCCGGCTTGTACACGAAGGCAAGCGCGCCCCCGAACAGCGCCAGCGCAGCCATCAGCCCTGCGACCGCGTCGGCGGGGCGCTCGCGTGTGGCAGGCGGCACGCTCACGTGCGAGCAGCTCTGCGGTAGCGCACCGGACGTCGTCGCGCCGAGCCGTGCGGCCCCTGCTTACGCGGCCTTCGTACACGGCCGGCCTGCCAGGGCGCATGCGGCTCGATGCCGGGATCGAGCTCCGCGTTCACGATCGCGGGCTCTGGCGGCCTGGGCTCGGCCCGGACCGCCCACCAGACGACCAGGCAGAGGTACACGATCGGGATCTTCATGATCAGCATCAGGAAGATCAGCTCCCACACGACCCGGTCCAGTCTAACGAGCTAGCGAGATTTTCCGAAGCCGCCTCCCCCCGGGGTCTCGATGCGCACGACATCGCCCGGCTCGAGATCTCGGGTCACTTTCGCCGGCAGCTCCTGGCCGTTGAGCAAGTTTCGTCCTGACGCGCCGGGCCGGCCGCCGCGTGTCCCCTGGGGTGCATGGCGCCGCCGCTCGCTGATGATCGACAGCCGGCACGGCTCGAGCACGCGAAGCTCCCGGATCACGCCATCGCCGCCGTGATGGAGGCCGTCGCCGCCGGAGCCTCGGCGCAGCTCGTGCCGCTCGACCCGGAGCGGGTAGCCGAGCTCGAGCGCCTCGGTCGGCGTGGAGAGCGTGTTCGACATCGCGACGTGGACCCCGGACGGGCCATCGGCTTGAGGGCACGCTCCCTGACCGCCGCCGATCGTCTCGTAGTACGTGAAGCGGTCGTTTCCGAGCGTCACGTTGTTCATCGTGCCCTGACCCTGAGCCGGGACTTCGATCGCGTCGGCCAGGGCGCGGAAGAGGACGTCCACGATCCTGCTCGACGTCTCGACGTTCCCGGCCGCGACCGCGGCGGGAGACTGGGCGTTGACGAGCGAGCCCTCCGGCGCCCTCACCGTGACCGGGGCGAACGCGCCCCCAGAGGCCGGCACGTCCGGGTCGGTGACACAGCGCACGACGAAATAGCACGCCGACCTGGTCACGGCGAGGGGACAGTTCAAGTTGCCCTCGTGCTGGGGCGCGGTGCCCGCGAAGTCGATCTCGATCGCGCCGCCGGCCAGCGTGAGCGCGGCGCGAATCTTCAAATCTCCGTCGGGCGCCTCCAGCACGTCTTCGGCGTCGACGCGGCCCTGCGGGAGCGCCGCGAGCGCCGTCCGGACCCGCCGCTCCGCGTATTCGTGCAGCTCGTTCATCGCTGCGACGACGGTCTCCCGGCCGCGGCGAGCGACGAGGTCGGCGAGCCGGGTCGCCGCCAGTCGGTGAGCCGCCGCCTGAGCGCGGAGATCGCCACGGCGCTCCTCGGGATTGCGCATCTGCGCGACCAGCGCCTCGATGGTTTGGTGATCGAGCCGCGTAGGCGGGATCACGACGCCCTCCTCGTCGAGCCGCCGCGAGCCCGCCGGCAGGCTGCCCGGCTCGGGACCGCCCACGTCGGCGTGGTGCGCCCGGGTGGCCGCGAAGCCGACCGGCGTCCGGGTCACGAGCGTGATGTCCGGAAGGTGGGTGCCGCCCTCGAACGGATCGTTGAGGATCCAGACGTCGTCCGGCCCCGGCTCGTGGCGCATCACCGCCGCGACGGCGTCGGGCATGGCGCCGAGATGGACGGGGATGTGCTCGGCCTGGGCGATCATCCGGCCGCCTTCGTCGAAGAGCGCGGTCGAGCAGTCGCGTCGTTCCTTGATGTTCGCCGAGAACGCGGAGCGGATCAGGATCGCTCCCATCTCCTCGGCAATCGCACGGAGCGAGCTGCCGATCACCTGGAGCTCGATGTTCACGGCCGGCCCTGGGGACGAATCGTCACGGTTTAGTCACGCTCTCGTCACGCTTTCGTGATCCGCAACGTGCTATCACCATCCCTAACCCCCACCCACCCTGGGGGTATGAAGCACGTAGCGCCGTCGAGGGCGAGCACGGTGGGGCCGACGGCTCGAATCGGCTCCGCAGGCGGGAGCGCGAAGTCGGGGCCACTGCGCACGTCAGCCGTCCGGACGGCGACGAGCTCGATCGGCCGGTCCGGGTCGGCGTATCCGTAGCGTTCCTCGTGAGCACGGTGGAAGGCAGCCGCGAGCTCGTCCTGCAGCGGCACCGTGAGCTCGAACGACTGCCCGGCGTACCGCAGGTCGGCCTCGCCTAGCGCAGGAAGCTCCCCGGCCTCCTCCAGCCGGCAAACGTACGACTCGACTCGGTCGCGCCGCTCGTCGCTGGCGACGAGCCCGAGCGCCGAGAGAACTCCAGCCACGGCAGGGACGAGCACCGTTGCGATCTCCAGCTCGTCCGCGACCGCGCAGGCATGCAGAGGGCCCGCGCCCCCGAACGCGACGAGCGCGAAATCGCGCGGGTCATGGCCGCGTTCGACCGAGACGACGCGCAACGCTCCGAGCATCTCGGCGTTCACGACCGCGATTGCCTCTGACGGATCGATGTCGGTGAACACCTGCTCGGCGGCGTTGCGGTCGAGCTCGATGCCGCCGGGGAGCAGGTCGGGGAGCCGGCCGAGGAGGAGATTCGCGTCCGTGACGGTCGGCCTGGAGCCCCCGCGGCCGTAACAAGCAGGCCCCGGATCCGCCCCCGCACTCTCGGGCCCGACCCGCACGGCGCCGCCCGTGTCACGCCAGACGATCGAACCGCCGCCGGCTCCGACGGTGTGCAGATCGACGGTCGGCAAGCGAAGCGGGAACCCTCCGACCTCGCGCTCGCTCGTGCGCTCGGCCTCGAGCCCTGCAATCAGGCACACGTCGGTTGACGTCCCGCCCATGTCGAAGGAGATCGCGTTCTCGATCCCGGCGTCTGCTGCTACTCGGGCGGCTCCGATGACGCCCGCCGCCGGCCCCGACACCAGGATCGCGGCTGGATGTGCCGCCGCCTCGGCGAGCGTTGCGACACCTCCTGACGACCGCATGACGAGCGGCTCCGGAAGCCCGGCCCCTCGCGCACGCAGCCCAAGGGCGTCGAGATACCGGGAAACCACCGGCCCGAGGTAGGCGTCGACAGCAGTCGTCGACGCGCGCTCGTACTCGCGGAACTCTGGAGCGACCTCGTGCGAGGCCACGACGCGGGCGTCGGGCAGACGGCGCCGGAGCTCGGCGGCCACCGCGCGCTCGTGCGTCGCGTCCCGGAACGCGAAGAGGAGGCAGACGGCGACGGCCTCGGCGTCCGGGGTGTCCATCGACGAGATGTCGAGCCCCTCGAGCACACCATCGGGCCCGATCCGCTCGCGTACGCCGAAGCAAAGCTCGAGCGGCACCAATGGCTCGGGGTGGTCGTCGCAGAGGCGGTACAGGTGCGCGCGGTTCTGGCGCCGGAGGTGCAGCACATGCTCGAAGCCTGCCGTCGTAACCAGCGCAGTGCGCGCGCCCTTCCGCTCCAGCAGGGCGTTCGTCGCGACCGTCGTCCCGTGTGCGAAACGTTCCACTCCCCGGGCACCGAGCGCCTCCGCCACGCGGAGCACCGATTCTTCCTGGCGTCGCGCGGTAGGCACCTTCGCGGTCGCAAGTGAGCCGTCGTCTCCGAGCAAGACGGCGTCGGTGAACGTCCCGCCTACGTCGACGCCGAGGATCGCCACCGGCCGACTCTAGAGCGGAAGCTTGCTGCCCGAATGAACGTTGTGACGGAAAACGACTCGAAGGAGAGCAATGACAAAGCCACCGTTCACCGTCACGCACGTCAACGACGTCCCTTCCTACCTGGAGAACGACCCCATCGGCCCGGAATGGAAGCCGCTCCGGCACCATCTCGGAATCGAGGCGTTCGGCGCGAACGTCTACGTCGCTCGCCCTGGTGAGCCGGAGCTCGTGAACGAGCACGACGAGGCCGCCGGCAGCAGCCACCTCGGCACCGAAGCCGGTCACGAGGAGCTCTATTTCGTGATCAAGGGCGAGGCGCGGTTCACGGTCGACGGCGAGACGGTCGACGCGCCTGCGGGCACGTTCGTCTTCGTCCGGGAGCCCTCGGCCAAACGCTCGGCCACGACCGAGACGCCGGGGACGACGATCCTCGCAGTCGGCGGAGCAAGGGGCGAGGCGTTCAAGATCTCGCGGTGGGAGGAGAAGTACACGCGTGAGCTGGAAGGTTGAGCTCCCGCTGCGCGGGGCCGGCGGCGAGCCCGTCGACCTGCGCCGCACCTTGAGCTCACACGGGCTCGTGGAGCTGCTGCCGATGCGGCTCGATGCCGAGGCGCCTGCGCTCGAGATCACGCTCGGCGTGAACGGGGGCCGAGCGCGGACGCTCGAGATCGCCGCTGGGCGTAAGGGACACGCGTCGGTGACGGTGGCCGGGCGCGCTCCGTCCAAGCGCGACTCTGCCTGGCTGCGGGAGCGCGTGCGGCACGTGCTGGGGCTCGACGAGGATCTGTCGGAGTTCTACGCGCTCGCCGCGGCCGACCCCGACCTGTCCTGGACCGGGATCGGCGCCGGACGCATGGTCCGAAGCCCAACCGTGTTCGAGGACGTCGTGAAGACGATCTGCACGACGAACTGCACCTGGTCGGCGACGGTGCGGATGACGACCGCGCTCGTGGAGAACCTCGGCGAGCCTGCTGTCGGGTCGGACCGCCGGGCTTTCCCGACACCGGCGGCGATGGCGGACGCCGACGAGTCCTTCTATCGCGACGTCGTCCGCTCCGGGTACCGGGGCGCGTATCTCCGCCAGCTTGCGGCCGACGTCGCCGAGGGACGGCTCGACCTCGAGGAGTTGCGCCACGACCGCTCGCTCTCGGACGACGAGGTCGCGGAGAGACTCCTCGCCCTCCCCGGCGTCGGCCCGTACGCGACTGCGCACATGATGATGCTGCTCGGGCGATACACCCGGCTGATCCTCGACTCCTGGACGCGGCCGAAATACGCGCGGCTGAACGGGCGCAAGGCGAGCGACAAGACGATCGAGCGGCGGTTCCGGCGCTACGGGCCGTACGCGGGGCTTGCGTTCTGGCTGTACCTCACCCGGGACTGGGTGGAGGAGGAGCCGGTCGGGATCAAATGATGGAGCCGACGGGGCTCGAACCCGTGGCCTCCAGCGTGCCACGCTGGCGCTCTCCCAACTGAGCTACGGCCCCTTGATGTCCGCTCAGTTTAGCCTCGAATTCGTAGTCAGCGGCCCAATTGATCCCCGCCCGCTGGTTGTTTTCTGGATGGCGCAAGCCGAAGCATGATTTGAGAAGCCCGCGGGAAGTCTCGGTACGGGAGGAAGTAGCACCGGTCAAGGTCAGGGCAGTACGCGGCGAACGCATCGATCTCAGTTTCGTCGTACTTCCGCCGAAGCAGTCCGTCGCGATTCCTTCGGCACGAGTAACACCTCACTACAACGACGTCGCCCTGTCGTGGCGCCCACTTGCACTGGACGCGCGTCAGCCCCGCCTCCATGTCGAGGATCAGGTCGTAGCGTCCACCCTCTGCCAGAGGTCGGTAGACGTCAACGCCGAGCTTGGTGGCGGCGAAGCCAATGGCCATCTCCGCGATCGCGCCCTTCTGATCGGTACTGAGCACACGACCAGCTTAGTTGTCACGTCGGACGACATTCCGTCGCCAACATAGGCAACAGACCCTAAGCGGACGCGACCTCGATGGACGGCACGTCGGCCCACAGATCCTCGAGCCGGTAGTAGTCGCGCGACTCCGGCGTGAATACGTGCAGGACGACGTCGAGGTAGTCGCCGACGATCCAGGAGCCGTCGCTCGTGCCCTCGACGTTCTGGGGCAGCGTGCGGCCGTCCTCGTGCTTCAGCCGCTCGTGCACCTCGTCCCAGATCGCCTTGGTCTGCCGGGCGTTCTGCCCCGTGGCGATGACGAAGAAGTCTGTGTAGGAGCACACCGGCCGCATGTCCAGGATCACGACGTCCTTCGCCAGCTTGTCCTGAGCGAGGCCGGCGATGCGGCGGGCTTGTTCTAGCGGTTCCAGTGGCTGATCAGTTCCTTGTGCGTGGACCGGCCAAGTGTAGCGAGGGCTGTCGTCAATTCCGATACAGGCCGAGCTCGCTCACGAGTTGCGCCACCGGTGCCGGAACGAGGTCGTCGATCGGCTCGCCGCGGGCGACGCGTGCTCGGATCTCGTTCGACGAGATCGGCGGCGAGTCGAGCTCGAACGCCACCACGCGATCGCCGTAGCGCTCGAGGTCGGGCGGCGGGTAGCCCGAGCGCGTCCCGACGGCGAGCCGAACCCAGCGCAAGACCTTGTCGGGGTCCTTCCAGGCGGGAAAGGCGGCGCCCTCGTCCGCACCGACCACGAAGACCGCGTCGCCGAACCTGCCGCCCCGCACAGCATCGACCGTGAACGGATGGTCGTCGCGCTCCACCCTCACGC
>JALYTD010000063.1 GCA_030854475.1 Actinomycetota bacterium | reverse complement strand
ACGTTGGTGTTGGTGATCGCGTTGAAGCGCTCGACGGCCGGGCTCGTCATGTAGCGGACGAACTCGATCGCGGCCGGCTTGTGCTTCGAGAACTTCGAGACGCCGAGCTCCCAGCCGCCTACGGTGCCGACGGACGAGGCGCCCGGGCCGTGGGGCAGCACGGTCACGCTGAACTTGCCCTTGATCTTCGAGCCCGCAGCCACGCCGGACGAGTATGCGTACGGCCAGTTGCGCATGAACGCTGCGTTGCCGTTGGTGAACGGGATGCGTGCTTCCTCCTCGGTGTACGAGGTGACGCCCCGCGGAGCGATCGTGCCGACCCAGCTGCGCTGCAGGTTGAGGATGTCGGCTGCCTTCGTGTTGTTGATCGAGGCCTTGCCACCGTCGATGAAGTGGCCGCCGCCGACCGAGGCCACCCACTCGAGGGAGTCACAGGTCAGGCCCTCGTAGGAGTTGCCCTGGTAAACGAATCCGGCGAAGTTGGGGTTGGCCCCGCGCTCGCCCGCCTGGATCTTCTTCGCCATCGTGCCGAGTTGGGTCCAGGTCTTCGGCGGGCTCTTGTAGCCGTACTTCTTCAGCAGGTCGGTGCGGTAGTAGAGGATCCCGAAGTCACTGAACCACGGCATGGCGATGAGCTTGCCGCCGATGGTGCTGTTCTGGATGATCCCCTGCGCGTGCAACTTGGCCAGCTTGCCCAGCGGCTTCTTCAGGTCGACCAGGTACGGCGCGAAGGCGCCCGGCCAGACGACGTCCATCATCACCACGTCGAACGCGGATGACTTGGAGGAGAAGTTCCGCGCGAGCTGCGAATACGACTCGTCAGACTTCTCCGGATGCGGCAGGACCGTGATCTTGATCCCGGTGTCCTTGGTGAAGCGCTTCGCGAGCGCCAGGTCGCGGACATGGCTGCCGCCGACCGCGTTGTCTCCCACGAAGGTGAGCTTCACACCCTTGTACTTCGCCCTCAGCTTGGCGGCGTTGGGAACCGCCGGCGCGCCGATCGCGGCCGACTGCTTGGCCACCGTCGGGCGGGCTGCCGGGCGGGCGTTCCCCACCGTGGCGGCGGCGAGCGAGGCAATCAGCGCAACCGCGCCGACCAGCCCCGCCATAGCTAGAGCTCTACGTCGTTTCACGTCTCCCCACCTTTCTCGTTTTTTGACCCCGCGACTCTGGCTGCGAGGACTCCTGCAGCGAGATTCGTCGCTCATGGCCCTCCTCTCACGGGACGTGTGCCCACTTAGGCGACACACGGAACGCCCTGAACGTTGAACCTCCGGCCGCGGAGTGTCAAGGATCGATCAGCGGCCGAGCGGCTCGCGGGCCGGAGAACCGGCCAGACGAGCCTTCAGGCGGAGGATCGCCTTCGTGTGCAGCTGCGAGACGCGCGATTCGGTCACACCGAGAACCTCGCCGATCTCGCGCAGCGTCAGCTCCTCGTAGTAGTAAAGCGTGACCACGAGCTTCTCCCGCTCGGGGAGGCGCGCGATCGACTCGCCGAGGGCTTCCTTGAGCTCGGTCTGGGCCAGCTCGGACTGCGGCTCAGGGCCCTGGGTGTCCTCGAGCGTGTCGATCAGGGCGACCTGGTCGCCGCCGCCGCCCGAGGAGACCGTCCAGAGCTCGTCGAGCGCGGCGATCGAGGAGCGCCCGATCTCGGTGAGGCTGTCGTTCAGGTCGTCGGTCGAGACGCCGAGCTTGTCCGCGATCTCCTCGTCGGTGGGGGCGCGGTGGAGCTTGCGCTCCAGGTCGCCGATCGCGCGCTCGATGTCGCGAGCTCGAGAGCGGACCGAGCGCGGCACCCAGTCCATCGCGCGGAGCTCGTCGATGATCGAGCCCTTGATGCGGGCAATGGCGTAGGTCTCGAACTTGATGTCGCGGTCGGGGTCAAAGCGCTCGATGGCGCCGATCAGGCCGAGCAGGCCGTAGGAGACGAGGTCGTTCTCGTCCACGTGCGCGGGTAGCCCGCTGCCCAGCCGGCCCGCCACGTACTTGACGAGGGGCGCGTAGGTGAGGATGAGGCGGTCGCGAACCGCCTGGTCCTTGCTCTTCGTGTATTCGCGCCAGAGGTCCTGGGTGTCGTCAGCCGCCACCATTAGAGAATACGGCTTAGAGCGGATTTCGAACTGAGCCCAGCGGTTTCGACCGGTCGGTTCAGACGGACGCACGAGCAAGCCCGCGCGTCCTGGCGGCGGCATCGCAAGCGACGCCTTAGAGCGGATTTCGAACTGAGCCCAGCGGTTTCGACCGGTCGGTTCAGACGGACGCACGAGCAAGCCCGCGCGTCCTGGCGGCGGCATCGCAAGCGACGCCTTAGCGGGGGTTTTTCCTCAGATTGCGCAGCGCGAGGCTCAGGAGCCAGAGGGCGATGGCGCCCGCGGCGATAGCGACGACCACGAGCCCGTGATTCGTGCCGACGGCTTCCGCGGCCGCGGCCGCGATCCCGGCGAAGGCGATCGCCAGGACGAGGAAGAGCGCGCCGAGCGCGGATCGCGGCGGAGGGGGAGCCACCCCGGGACTCTAGAAGGGGCGCGGCTACAATCGCTCGCGCAACCTCTAGGGGCGTAGCTCAATTGGCAGAGCACCGGTCTCCAAAACCGGGGGTTGCAGGTTCGAGTCCTGCCGCCCCTGCTCTATCCACGCGCAGGCGCTCAGCCGAGCGCGAGCCGTTCACATCGCGGCGTAGCGGCCTCCACCCAGAGTGCTTACGCTCTGCGCACGAAGTAGATGATCAGGACGATGATCAGGATGATCACCAGGATTCCGATGATCCCGTAACCGGCGATAGCAAGCGGCAACATCTTTCCCTCCTTCTCGGATGTGTTCGCCCTCATTCCCCAAGAACGGCAAGCTTAGGCATAGACGGCGCGGCTCGCCCCAGGCGAGACGGGCGCGTTTCGCTAGAGGGTTCAAAAACTCCGATTCCGCCCGCAAAGCTAATCCTCGACGACGAGATGCGTGACCGGAAGCGAGAAGCGATTTAGTGCCGCCTCTCCACGTCCTTTCTCGAGCCAGGCGGCGTCCTCGTCGGGGCGAGTGACGACGATCAGTTCATCGGCCGGGAAGGTGCGAAGGGCGTCCTCGATCGCTTTCAGCGGGTCCGAATCACCAACACGGGACTCAACGTCGTTGCTCGGTGCCGCCTCCGCTAACTCATCGGCCCGTTCGGCTGCGTCAGTGCGGGCGTCGTCGTCGGCGTTTGTCAACCAGTCGAGCCGGGAGATGTCGGAGGCTGGCGCGACGACAAGTGTCTCTGCATCCTCGCCTGCATGCGCACGGACAGATGCGCGCAGAGCGGCCGCGGGGACGGAAGCGGTAGCGACGACGATCAGCCGACGAGGCACGGCGCCAGCCTATCCGCTCGTCACTGCCACCTCGTCCCGAGCGTACTCCGCCATTTTGTCCGCGTCGTGATGCGTGACACCGAAGTTCTGTCGCGACCTAGCGCGTGTCGCCGTGCCAGGGCTGCTCGCCGAAATCGGCGTCGGACCCCAGGCGCGCGAAGTACGGCAGCACGTCCTCGAAGCCCCACCCGGCGTTTCCGAGCGCCGTCCACTCCTCGTAGTCAGCCGGGGAGCCCCGAAGCGCGAACCTTGTCATCCACGAGGTACCGCCCAGGAGCTTGCCCCTCCGCAGCTCTTCCACGACGCCACGTTCGTCGGACTCAGACACAAACCCCCAGTCGAACTCGCCGGCGATGTTCCACCCGTTGCGCATGTCCTCCGGCACGCTCGCTCACAGATCAGGGCCGGCCTCGAGAAGAACACGGACCGCGAAGCGGTCTCGGAGAGGGGCGGCGCTACGAAATCACGATTCTGCCGCGCGACAGGATCAACATCGACCTGCTGCCGCCCTACCTTTCACGCGGCCGGATCGTCTACCGGCACTGCTGGCCCGCGCTCGCCCGCCCGGCTTTCGACGGCCACAGCTTGGTTTGGCCTGGACGAGATACCGGACGACGGCGACGGTCCGGGTTCGCGTGAAGCGGTGGAGCGACCCATCCTGGTAGACGACACGGAGTGCGTAGCGACCGGGCTTCACGTTCCGAAGGTTGAGCGTCGGTGCGAACCCGCTGACGGTGCGCCGCATCACGACGTGGAAGCGCTTGTCCCGGACTCGCTGCAACTGAACCCGCTCGTTGTTGACGACGCGATTGAAGCGAAGCCACACGTGCATGACCGAGCCGGCGAGCACCCTCCGCTGAACCGAGAGGACGAGCCGAAGCCGTCGACGCGCCGACGCGCTGGGCGATCGGCCGGACGGGCCGACGGCTCCCGCACGCGTCTCGTCCCCGTTCAGCCCTCCACAATCGACCTGCTTGGAGCTCACGTCGGCGATCGCCTGCTTGAACGCGGCGTAGGACGGCTTCGGCGTTCCATCGGCCCATAGCGGGCCCGACTGCCAGCCGGCGAGATGCGACTCGTCCCGGAGGAGGAAGTTGAAGAACGCCCCGACGTAAGGCTGGCAGTAGGCGAGCCTCAGGC
>JALYTD010000038.1 GCA_030854475.1 Actinomycetota bacterium | reverse complement strand
GAGGGTGCGCGCAGCAACGGGCTCGTACGACTCCTGTGCGCCGCCGAATCGGCCCCTGAGGCGGCGCTCGCCGGGATCGAGCCCGTCCCGCTGCACCACCTCGCGGAGGCGGTCTCGTACTTGCGGGGCGAGTACGAGCCGGAGCCGTACGTGCCGGACACGAGCCCCTCCGTCGAGCCCGACGGGCCCGACCTGGCGGACGTGCGCGGCCAGGAACGGGCCCGCCGGGCACTCGAGCTGGCTGCGACGGGAGCGCACAACCTGCTGCTCTCCGGGCCGCCGGGGACCGGCAAGACGATGCTCGCGCGCCGACTGCCGGGGATCCTGCCTCCTCTTACCCGCGACGAGGCGCTCGAGGTGACGCGGATCCACTCCGTGGCCGGCCTGCTCACTCCGGGCCGGCCGCTCGTCTCGCACCCGCCGTTCCGCTCGCCGCACCACTCCGCGTCGGCGCCGGCGATCGTGGGAGGCGGATCCGGCCCGGCGCCCGGCGAAGCGACCCTGGCGCATCGGGGCGTGCTCTTTCTCGACGAGCTGGCGGAGTTCTCGCGCCCCACGCTCGAGGCACTACGCCAGCCGCTCGAGGACGGGACGATCAGCATCGCGCGGGTGGGCGGAAGGGCCGTCTTTCCGGCGCGATTCCAGCTGGTGGGCTCGATGAACATGTGCCCTTGCGGCGGGTGCGGCGATCCGGCCGCCGAGTGCTCTTGTTCCGGGCCGCGGCTAGCCGCGTTTCGGGACAAGCTTTCCCGGGCGTTGCTCGACCGGTTCGATCTCCTCGTGATGATGCCGCGGCCGCGAGCGCAGGAGCTGGCAGCGGGGGCGGGGGAGAGCTCCGCGGCGGTTCGCGACCGGGTGGTCGAAGGGCGGGAGCGGCTGCGGGCGGGACCGTTTCCCAGGACGGCCGAAGCAGACGAGCTAATCGCTCGCGCGGTCGAGCGGCTGCCGCTCTCTGCACGTGGCCGGGCACGAGTGGCTCGCGTCGCCCGCACCGTTGCTGCACTGGCGGGCTCCGAGCTGGTCGAGCCGGAGCACGTCGCGGAGGCGCTGTCCTACCGGACTCCGAACGAGCTTGGGGCGAAAGCATGAGGTCGCTCGGCCGCGCGAAGCTGCCCCGGCTCCTGGCGGCGATTCACGATCCTCCCGCCCGGCTCTATCTGCGCGGCGGCGGTGCGCCATCACTTCTCTCGCGGCCGGCGGTCGCGATCGTGGGCGCGCGGGCGTGCTCGTCGTACGGAGCGCAGGTGGCGCGGATGCTCGGGCGGGAGCTCGCGGCGGCCGGCCTCGTGGTGGTCAGTGGGCTGGCTCGTGGTGTGGACGGAGAGGCTCATCGCGGCGCGCTCGAGGCGGAAGGCACGACCGTCGCAGTGCTCGGCTGCGGGATCGACCGCGACTATCCGGCTGCGCACGCCGACCTCGCCCGCCGGATCGCGGTCGCGGGGTTGGTCGTGGCCGAGTATCCACCCGGCGTCGAGCCGGCGCCCTGGCGCTTCCCGGCTCGCAATCGGATCATCGCCGGGCTGACGCCTGCGACGGTGATCGTGGAGGCGCGAGAGCGAAGCGGCGCGTTGATCACGGCGGACTTCGCGCTGGAGGAAGGGCGCGAGGTCTTCGTCGTTCCCGGTGAGATCACGAGCGGCCTCTCGACCGGGACGAATCGCTTGCTACGTGTGGGAGCCACGCCGCTCACGAGCGCCGACGACGTGCTGGAGGCGTTCGGCATCGAGCGTTCGCCACCGCAACGCGTCGCCCTCGACGCGGTTTCCGCATGCGTGCTCGAACGTGTCGGCGACGGAGCCGTCACGGCGGATGAGCTCGCCCGCACGACGGGGCTCGAGGCCGGTGCGGTCGCCTCGGCTCTGACGACGCTCGAGCTGGGAGGGCTCGTAGCGGCCGGCGGCGGTCTGTACAGGGAGGTGGTGCCGCCGAAGTAGCATCGACGACATGTCGGAGCCCTACTGGCTGGAAGAGGCGCTCGGAGCGCCGGCCGGTGGCCGCATCGACGGCAGGCCGGACGTGGAGGTGATCGGCGCGGGAATCACGGGCTGCTCTTGCGCGCTCGCTCTCGCGCGCGCGGGCCGGCGTGTGCGCGTGCACGACGCGCGGGGGGTGGCCGAGGGCGCGAGCGGGCGCAACGGCGGCTTCGCGCTAAGGGGTGGGGCCGCGCGTTACGACGTTGCGCGCGAGTCGTACGGCGCCAGGCATTCCCACGAGCTCTGGCGGCGAACCGAGGCTGCGCTCGACCGCCTGGGCGAGCTCGGGGGTGACGCGGTCCGCCGCGTCGGCAGCCTGCGGCTGGCCGGAGACGAGGAGGAGCTGGAGCATCTCCGGTCCGAGCACGCTGCTCTGCGCGAGGACGGGTTCGAGGTCGAATGGCGCGAAGAGCTGCCCGAGCGGCTTGCTCCGCACTTCCTGGCCGCCATGTTCCACCCGCCGGACGGCGCGGTGCAGCCCGCGCTGCTCGTTCGCCGGCTCGCGGCGGCCGCGGTCGAGGCGGGAGCGGAGTTCCGCGAGCACAGCCGCGTCGAGTCCCTCGACAACCTGGAGGCTCCCCAAGTCGTTCTCGCGACCGACGGTTACGGGCGAGGGCTCGTGCCCGAGCTCGACGAGCGCATCTGGCCCGCGCGTGGTCAGGTCGTGACCACCGAGCCGTTGCCCGAGCAGCTCTACGACTATCCGCACTACGCACGGCACGGCTTCGACTACTGGCAGCAGCTCCCCGACGGGCGCCTGTTGCTCGGCGGGTTCCGCGACTTCTCGATGCTGACGGAGCTGACGGACGACGAGCGCACGACGGACGTGATCCAGGAGGCGCTCGTGGGGTTCCTGCCCGACCTTGTCGGTTACGCCCCGCCGGTCAGCCACCGCTGGGCCGGGATCTTCGGCCTGACGCAGGACCTGCTGCCGCTCGTCGGCGCGGTGCCCGGGCACGACGGAGTCTGGGTCGCGGCAGGCTACTCCGGCCACGGCAACGTGCTGGGGTTCCTGTCGGGCGAGCTCGTCGCAGCTGCGATCCTCGGCCGCGAGGACCCGTTGCTCGAGTTGTTCGATCCCGCGCGGCTGTTCTAGCCGATGCTGTTTCAGCCCGAAGCGCACGAGGCGCTCTCCGACGAACCGTGGAGCGCCGAAACGGCGAGGGCGGCAATCGCCTCCATCGTTGCCGACCTCTGCCACGGCACAGCGGGGAACGGATACGCATTCTTGGCGCTGCTCGAGCGCACGGGAGATGAACGGTGGCTCACGCGAGCGCGCACGTTCGCGATGCACGCTGCAGATCAGGTGGAGCACAACCGGTCGGAGTACGGGCGCGGCTGGTACACGCTCTGGACGGGCGACCTCGGCACAGCCCTCTACTTCGCCGACTGCATCGACGGTGGGGGGGAGCTACCCCTCCCATGACCGCGCGGTCACACGGCCGGGTGCTCGGCGGGGGCCCGCAGGCCACGAGGCGGGCGCTTGCGAGGGTGGGCGACTCACGTGCGATCGTGCTCGTCGAAGGAATCAGCGACCAGGTCGCGCTCGAGACCCTCGCTGCTCGCCGTGGTCGTGATCTCGACGGCGAGGGCATTTCCGTCGTGCCGATCGGAGGTGCGCAGGCGATAGGGCACTTCCTGACTCGGTTCGGCCCGCAGGGGTCGGACGCTAAGCTGGCCGGTCTCTGTGACGCGGGCGAGGAGGAAGTCTTCCGGCGCGGCCTGGAGCGGGCGGGCTTCGGCTCCAACCTCACTCGCTCCGACATGGAACGGTTGGGTTTTTATGTTTGTGTCGCAGACCTGGAGGACGAGTTGATCCGCGCCCTCGGTCACGCCGCCGTCGAAGCCGTCCTCGACTCCCAAGGCGACCTTGGATCCTTCCGCACCTTCCAGAAGCAGCGTGCGTGGCGAGGGCAGAGAATCGAAGCACAGCTGCGGCGCTTTATGGGCAGCGCCGATCGCCGGAAGATCCGCTACGCGCGTTTACTCATCGAAGCGCTCGATCCTGCCCAAGTGCCTCCGCCGCTGGACGGCGTGCTTGCTCACCTCTGACGGCCTCGTGCTTCACCTGGAGCAGCTCGGCCTCGTCTAGAGATCGATCGCCGGCAGCTCCAGCTCGTCGGCACGCTCCATCGCCGCGAGCGCGATGGCCAGGTCCTGGATCGCGAGGCCGGTGGAGTCGAAGATGGTGATGTCGTCGGGCGACTGGCGGCCTTGCGCCGTGCCGGTGAGCACGTCGCCGAGCTGCGTCACTTCGTCCTGGGTGATCGCACCGGTCCCGACCGCTTGCGCGAGGTCGCCGTTGTGACTTGCCTGTTCCCAGTCGTCGCAGTAGACGCTCCCGCGCGCGAGCTCCTCGACGGCGATCTCGGCCTTGCCCGGGCCGTCGGCGCCCATCAGGCTCACGTGCTGCCCAGGACGCAGCGAGCCGGGTGGCAGGAGCACCTCGTGACCGGGGGTGACCGTGACGAGCAGGTCCGCGGCGAATGCTTCCTCCCGCGAGCCGGCGACAGACACTCCGAGCTCGGCCGCGGCCGACTCTGCGCGCAAGCGGTTGACGTCCCACAGCGTCACCTCTCGGTCGCGCGCCAGGAAGGTTCGCACCGTGGCCTTGCCGTTGACACCTGCTCCCACCACCGCTGCCGTCCGCGCGTTCGGGCGGCCGAGCGTCTCTGCAGCTAGCACGGCGGCTGCTCCCGTCCGCAGCGCCGTCACCGATGCCGCGTCGAGCACGGCCCGCAGAGAGCCGTTGGACGCATCCGAGAGCAGCACCAGACCCATGACCGTCGGCAGCCCCTTCGCCGGGTTGCCTGGAAAGGACGTCACCCACTTGAGCAGCGCATGCCCTCCGCCGAGAGCGGGCATGGCCCTGAAGTCGCCCCCCGGGTAGGCCGGCACGTACACCTTCGGCAGCATCGACCACTCACCGCGCGCGTACGCGCCGAACGCCTCCCGAACGGCTTCCAGCGCGCGCTCAGGCGATACCGCAGCTTCGACATGACGCGCCGCGAAGAGGGGAACCACGCGACAAGCGTAGTCGGCGACTGATTTAGTCACCTTGCTCGCTCTCGTCCTCGTCCTCGGTGCTGCAGCGCTCAAGCGGCGGACTCCCTAACCTGCCGCCCACATGACTGATCCGCGTGTCGAGGCGTACGCCAAGCTGCTCGTCGAGCGGTGCGTCGACGTTCAGCCGTGCTGGCAGGTGCTGATTCGGTCGAC
Source organism: Actinomycetota bacterium (assembly GCA_030854475.1). Taxonomy (GTDB): domain Bacteria; phylum Actinomycetota; class Thermoleophilia; order Gaiellales; family Gaiellaceae; genus JALYTD01. The sequence continues at coordinate 60,569 of JALYTD010000038.1, read as the reverse complement.
CCCCTCGCTCGTCCGTTGATCGAGGGGGTCGTGCGACAGGTCGCGCGACGGGGTGCGTATCCGCTGCTGCGGCTGAACTTCACGCCGTCGCAGCTTGCGTCCGATCCGATCTGGGCCAGGGAGGCGCCCGAGGAGCTGCTGCGCGAGCTCGCGCCGATCGACCGGCACGATTTCGAGACCGCTGACGGTGCGATCGTCGTGGCGGCGCCGGAGAACATTCGCGATGGCAGCGACGTTCCGCCGAAGCGGCTGGCTCTGCTCGCGCAGGCTCGGGAACCACTTCTGAAGCGCGCCGCGAACGACGAGATCAGCTGGGTCGGGTGCTACTACCCCACACCCGCGGCGGCGCAGGAGTCCGGCATGACCGTCGAGCAGTTCGCCGACACGGACCGGCTCGACGGCGCGGAGGAGGTCCGGATCGTGGGCGCCGGCACCGATCTGAGACTGAGCCTTGCGGGCCGGCGAAGCGAGGTCGACGTCGGGCGCTCGAACATGCCCGGGGCGGAGAGGTTTTCTGTTGCATGGTCGAAGATTCGGCCGAAGGCGAAATCGCGTTCGAATACCCGGCCGTTCGCGGCGGATTCGTGGTCGAGGGCATCAGGCTGCGGTTCGAGGGCGGCCGCGTCGTCGACGCGTCAGCGTCGGCCGGCGATGATTACTTGTTCAGCACGCTCGATACCGACGAGGGAGCGAGGCGCCTCGGGGAGCTCGGCGTTGGATGCAACCCAGCAATCCAGCAGTTCATTCGCAACACGCTCTTCGACGAGAAGATCGAAGGCACCGTCCACCTCGCGCTCGGCCGCGGCTTCGAGAAGCTCGGCGGCACGAACGAGAGCGCCGTGCACTGGGAAATGGTCAAGGAGATGCGCAAGGATGGTCAGCTCTCGTGCGACGGCGAGGTGGTGCAGCGGGACGGACGCTGGTTGATCTAGCCCCGTCAAAAGTTGCTCTTTGGTGTCGGTTCCGTGACTGACACGTGCGACTTTCCCAATTAGGCTGAAAGCGGAGGGAGGCACGCGGCCGGCCCCTGGCGAGAGGTCCGAAACGGACCTGGCCCTAAAGGCCCTTGACGCCGGCGATCAGGTTGGCGACGGATTCCTTGGCATCGCCGAAGAGCATCACCGTCTTCGGGTTCAGGAACAGGGGATTGTCGATGCCGGCGAACCCTGGGCTCATCGAACGCTTGAGCACGACGACGCTCTGGGCCTGGTCGACGTTGAGGATCGGCATGCCGTAGATCGGGCTGCTGGTGTTCGTGCGTGCGTCTGGGTTCGTGACGTCGTTCGCTCCGATGATCAGCGCCACGTCGGTGCGTGGGAACTCGGGGTTCGCCTCGTCCATCTCCTTGAGCTGTGGATAGGGGACGTTCGCCTCCGCGAGGAGCACGTTCATGTGGCCTGGCATACGACCCGCGACGGGGTGAATTGCATAACTGACCTCGACGCCGCGCTGCTCGAGTAGATCAGCTAGGGCGCGCACGTCGTGTTGGGCCTGCGAGACCGCCATGCCGTAGCCGGGTACGAACACGACCTTTTGCGCGTAGGCGAGCATCACGGCGACGTCGTCGGCGGTCGCCGACCGGACCGCGCCTCCATTTGACCCTGCCGCCGCTGCGGCAGGTCCTCCGGATTGGAGCTGACCGAAGGCGCCGAAGAGCACGTTCGCGATCGAGCGGTTCATCGCGCGGCCCATCAGGATCGTGAGCAGTGTTCCCGAGGCGCCCACGAGCATCCCGCTCACGATCAGCACGTTGCTCTCGAGCTCGAACCCGGTCGCGGCGGCTGCCAGCCCCGTGAAGGCGTTGAGCAGTGAGATCACGACCGGCATGTCCGCGCCGCCGATCGGCAGCACGAACAGGACACCCAGGACGAGTGCGCCGACCACCACACCGACCATCAGCCACTGCTCTTCCGCGCCGGCGACGATCGCGACTCCGGCCGCAAGGACGGCCGCGAGGATCAGGCCGTTGACGACCTGCTGACCGGGATAGACGATCGGCCGCCCCTGGATCAGCTCCTGGAGCTTCGCAAAGGCGATCATCGAGCCCGAGAACGAGACCGCGCCGATCAGGGCCGAGAGCACGATCGAGACGCTGATGTCTCCGAACAAGCGTCCCGGGTCCGACGCGACGTTGTGAAACTCGGCCAGCGAGATCAGCGCTGCCGCACCTCCGCCGACGCCGTTGAAGAGCGCCACCATCTGCGGCATCGCGGTCATCTTCACGCGACGGGCCGCCACGGCTCCGAAGGTCCCTCCGATCGCCACGCCGACGACGATCTCCCACCAGCTGTCGATCTGCTTCTGGGCCGCGGTGACGATCACCGCGATCAGCATTCCGACCGCGCCGATCCAGTTTCCTCGGCGCGCGGTCGCCGGGTGCGAGAGGAACTTCAAGGCCAGGATGAAGCAGACGATCGTTGCCAGATAGGCGAGGTCGGTCTGAACCCTGGTCATCGTTGCTCAGCTCGGCGGAGGGACCTGATCGTCTTCCGCCGGCTCGGCGCGGCGCTTGAACATCTCCAGCATGCGGTCGGTGACGACGAAACCGCCGACCACGTTCGCCGAGGCCAGCACGACGGCGACGAGGCCGACGATGCCCGTGAACGTGTCCTTGTGCCCGAGCCCGGCCACGAGCATGGCGCCGACGATCACGATGCCGTGAATGGCGTTCGTGCCCGACATCAGCGGCGTGTGCAGCAGCGTGGGCACCTTCGAGATCACCTCGAAGCCGAGGAAGATCGCCAGCACGAGAATCGTGAGCTCGAAGACGAGCAGCAACCCATGGCTCACGACGCTTCGGCCTCCGGCCTCGCTTCACGGGGGAAACCATGTTTCCCCCGTGTGCCCCCTTCTTCAAGGTACGCACCGGCCGCGCCGCGCATGTCGCCGCGGCCGGTGAAGAAACTCGGAAAAACGGTCATGCAGCGACTTCCTTGGCGCGCGTGACACAGGCCGATGAGGTGATCTCGTCTTCCCAATCGAGGGTGAGCTCTCCCTCGGGCGCGAGATGCTGCAACAGGGCTAGCACGTTGCGGGAGTACAGCTGGCTGGCGTGGGACGGCATCGTGCTCGGCAGGTTGGTGAACCCGACGATCGTGACGCCTTCGCGCACGACCTCGTCGCCCGGCACGGTGAGCTCGCAATTGCCTCCGGTCTCCGCGGCCAGGTCGATGATCACCGAGCCCTCGCGCATTCCCTGCACCGCTGAGGCCGGGATCAGCTTCGGTGCTGGGCGCCCGGGTACGAGCGCCGTCGTGATCACGACATCGAAGTCGGCGATCCGCCCCTCGAGCTCCTCCTGCTGGCGCCGCTGTTCATCGTCGGTGAGCTCGCGGGCGTAGCCGCCCTCCGTCTCTTCACCGATGATGCCGAGGTCGAGGAAGCTCGCCCCGAGGCTCTCGACCTGTTCGCGAACGGCCGGACGAATGTCGAAGCCCGACACCACGGCTCCGAGCCGTCGCGCCGTGGCAATCGCCTGTAGTCCTGCCACGCCGGCCCCGATCACCAGCACCTTCGCGGGTGGAACCGTCCCCGCCGCGGTCATGAGCATCGGGAAGAACTTCGGCAGCCGGTCGGCTGCCAAGAGCGCTGCCTTGTACCCGGAGACCGTCGCCTGCGAGGACAGCGCGTCCATCGCCTGCGCGCGCGTGATGCGGGGGATGGACTCCATCGCGAACGCGACGACGCCACGCGCTGCCAGGCGCTCGATCCCTGCAGGGTCGGTCAGCGGCTCTAGGAACCCGACCAGCACGACGCCGTCGGGCAGCCGGCCGAGCTCCTCGTCGCTCGGCTTGCGAACCTTGGCCACGACGTCGACACCGACAAAGGCGTCGTCCGTGATCACTGCGCCGGCCGCTTCGTAGGCGGCGTCCGCAAACGACGCCGCCTGGCCGGCCCCGCGCTCGACCACCACCGCGAATCCGTTGCCGCTCAGCCGCTTCATGCTCTCGGGTACGAGCGCGACCCGCGTCTCGCCCCGTGCCGTCTCTTGCGGGACCCCGACCTTCATGCCGCGCGCACTCTATGTCGTCGGCCCGTCGGACACCGCCTTTCTCGGGGCCGGTCCTGAGCGGCCAGACAGCCGAGTAGAGTTTCGCTTCGTGCCGAGCCCGCTCGCCCAGGTCGCTGACAGCTTCTTTCGCCCGGCGCTCGCGGACGTCGCTCCGTACGAGCCGGGCAAGCCGGTCGAGGAGGTTCAGCGTGAGCTCGGGCTCGCGCGCGTGATCAAGCTGGCGTCGAACGAAGGGCTGTTCGGCCCGGTGCCGGCTGCGCAAGAGGCGATCGAGCGCACCACAGCAGGGTTGAACCGCTACCCCGACGGAGGCGCATACCGCCTCCGGGCGGCGCTGGCGGAAGTGCACGACGTCCGCTTCGAGGAGGTCGCGGTCGGGGCAGGCTCCGACGGGCTCGTGGACTGTCTGTCCCAGGTCGCACTCGACCCCGGTGACGAGATTGTCTGCGGGTGGCCGTCCTTTCCGAGCTATGCGATCGACGCGAAGAAGCTCGGCGCTGTCCCGCGCACGGTTGCCCTCACGGGTCACCGCTACGACCTCGACGCAATGCTCGACGCGATCGGCCCGCGCACGAAGATCGTGTACGTCTGCCACCCGAACAACCCGACGGGCACGATGAACACCCGCGCGGAGCTGGACTCCTATTTCGACCGCGTGCCGGGGCACGTGCTCACCGTGCTCGACCAGGCGTACCTCGAGTACGTCGAGGACCCGGAGTACCCGGATGGGATCGAGGAGTACGCCAAGGCCGGCCGGCGCGTCGTCGTCCTGCGCACGTTCTCGAAGATCTACGGCTTGGCAGGGCTCCGCGTCGGCTACGGAATCGCGCCTGCGGAGGTCGTGATCGCGATCGGCAAGGTGCGCCGGGCATTCGACATCACGACGCCGGCGCAGGAGGCGGCGCTCGCCAGTCTGGGGTCGGAAGAAGAGCTCGTGCGCCGCCGACGTGAGAACGCTGACCAGCGCCCCACGATCGAGCGGGCCCTCCGCGAGCACGGTTTTGATGTAGCCATGCCTGCTGTGGCGAACTTCGTCTACGCCGAGGTCGGCGGGGACTCGCGGCCGCTGTTCGAGCAGCTCCTCCGTGAGGGCGTGATCGTCAGGCCGACGCACGGTTTCGGAGGCCCGGGCGCGATCCGCGTGACGGTCGGGACGGCTGAGGAGAACGAACTCTTCAACGCGGCCCTCGGACGCGTGGCCTCCCGCGTCACCGTTTAGAGGTACCTGCCTAAAGGGTCACTGTCCGCGCAGCGATAACGCTGTTAGCGTTTGAAAGCCGTGTCTCGCCGCCCCGGTACGCCGCTCGGACTCCTGAAACGCGAACCGAGCTTCCGACGCCTGTTCCTCGCCACGCTCGGATCGGGTGCGGGGACGTGGCTGGCACTGGTCGCGCTCCAGATCGACGTCCTGCACCGAACGCACTCGCCGGCGTGGATGAGCGCGTTGCTGATCGCCGACCTGCTGCCGATGCCGATCTTCGCGCTGCTCGCCGCGCCCCTGGTCGACAGGCTGTCGCGCAAACGCCTGATGATCGCCTCCGACCTCGCCCGCTTCGGCGTCTTCGCGCTGCTGCCGTTCGCGAGGAGCGCCACGCAGATCGTTGCGCTCGCGGCGGTGGCGGGAATCGCAACGGGGGTCTTCCGGCCGGCCGTCTACGCAGGACTTCCGAACCTGGTCGAGGACGAGGATCTCCCGGCGGCGAACTCGCTCCTCCAGACGATCGACAACACGACCTGGGCGTTGGGCTCGCTGGCCGGCGGCGCGCTCGTAGCCGGGAGCGGAACGGATGCCGCCTACGCGATCAACGCGGTCACCTTCCTCGTCTCGGCGGTGTTGCTCGTCGGGATCCCTGAGCGCCTCTTCCAGGCGGCGAAGGCGGTCCGCCACGGACACTGGCGCGACCTCGGCGAGGGCTTGAGGATCGCGTGGCGCTCGCGTGCCCTGCTGACCGTGCTGATCGCCTGGAACATCGGCATGCTCTCGAACGCGGCCGTCAACGTCTCGGAACCGTTCCTCGCCACGGACTCGTTCGACGCGGGCAGCTTCGGGCTCGGCCTGCTAATGGGTTGCGCGGGCGCTGGTCTCGCCGCCGGCGCGTACCTCGGCGGCCAGTGGATCGAGCGGCGCGGGCTCTCGAACGTCTACGGGGCGTCGCTGGGGTTGATGGCCATCGGCCTCGGGGCGGCAGCCGCCGCCCCGAACGTGTGGGTCGCGGCGGCCTGCGTCGTGCTCTCCGGCGCCGGCAACGGAGCGGCGGTCGTCTGCAACGCGTTGCTCGTCCAGCGCGGGGCGCCTGACGCCTTGCGCGGCCGCGCGTTCACCGTGCTGATGGCCTCGAACATGTCGCTGCTGGCACTCGGCATGGTGGTCTCGGGCCACCTCACCAACACCGTCGGCCCGCGCTGGATGTGGGGAGGGGCGGCGATCCTCTCCGCCACGGCGGCCGTGGCCGGCTTCGCGCTCTCCCGCGGCGTGCGCGAGGCGGTGGGCCCGACACAGCGCGAACCTGCGTCCGAGCTCGAGACCGCGCGGCCCCGAGAGACCCAGGAAGCCCCTAGCGCCTAGCATCTCCCCCGTGGCCGGGCGCCGTGAATTCACGCGCGAGTCGCTGGCGGCCGGCGTGCGCGCCGGAGACACGCGCGCGGTCGCGCGGGCGATCACCCTGGTCGAGAACTCGGATCCGCTCGCGTACGAGGTGGTGCGCGACGTCTATCCGGACACGGGTAAGGCCTACGCAATCGGCGTCACGGGGCCGCCCGGCGTCGGCAAGTCGAGCCTGATCAGCGCGCTACTCCGCCACGTCCGCGCACAGGAGCGCTCGGTCGGGGTGATCTCGGTAGATCCCTCGAGCCCGTTCTCGCAAGGCGCGCTGCTCGGTGACCGGATCCGTCTGGCCGACCATTTCCTCGACCCAGAGGTTTTCATTCGCTCGATGGGCACCCGCGGCCACCTCGGCGGGCTCGCGGAGGCCACACTTCAGGCGCTGCTCATTCTCGACGCCGCAGGCAAGGACCTCGTCTTCCTCGAGACCGTCGGCGCGGGCCAGAGCGAGGTGGAGGTGATCGGGATCGCGGATACCGTCTTGCTCGTCCTCATGCCGGGGTCCGGTGACTCGATCCAGGCGCTGAAAGCCGGGATCATGGAGATTCCCGACGTGATCGCGATCAACAAGATGGACCACCCCGCCGCGAAGACGATGCTCAACGAGGTGCGCTCGATCCTCTCGCTCGACCGCGAGCGGTCGTGGCGGCCGCCGATCGTGCTCACGGACGCCACGCGCGGCGAGAACGTGCCCGAGCTGTGGGAGAAGCTCGAGCAGCACCGGGCACACCTGGAGGGAGGCGGTTTGCTCGAGGAGCGACGGCGCAAGAACCTCGCGGGCGAGGTCTTTGCGGTCGCCTCGGCGCGCGCGAAGGCGCACCTCGAGTCTGCCGTAGCTGACGACCCGGAGCTGCGGAGGCTGCTGGACGAGGTGCAGAGACGCGAGCTCGACCCGCTGACCGCAGTACGCGAGATCATGGAGAAGGTCTTCCACGTCGATGGCAACCTCACGGACAATTCCGACACTCGCTGACGTCGAGGCTGCTCGCGAGCGGATTCGCGGGCACGCTCGAGTAACGCCCGTCTTCACCTCCGAGACCTTCTCGCGCCGTACGGGGCGAGAGATCCTGCTCAAGACGGAGAACCTCCAGCGAACCGGTTCCTTCAAGATTCGCGGCGCCGTCAACAAGATCTCGACGCTGTCCCCGGAGGAGCGCGCTGCGGGCGTGGTCGCCGCGAGCGCGGGCAACCATGGCCAGGCAGTCGCGTGGGCCGCCCGCGAGGTCGGCGCGGGAGCGACCGTCTTCATGCCGCAGGACTCGCCGATGGCGAAGGTGGACGCAACGAAGAACTACGGCGCCCAGGTCGAGCTCGCCGGCTCGATCTTCGAGGAGGCCGTTCAGGCCGCCCTCGAGCACGTCGAGCAGACCGGCGCCACCCTGATCCACCCATTCGAGGACGAGGCCGTGATCGCCGGCCAGGGCACGATCGCCCTGGAGCTACTCGAACAGCACGACAAGCTCGAGACCGTGGTCGTTCCCGTGGGCGGGGGAGGCCTGGCGTCCGGGATCGCGATCGCGGTCAAGGAGCTGCGACCTGAGGTGCGCATTGTCGGCGTTCAGGCAGCGAACTGCGCCCCGCTCGCGGGCAGCGAGGAGATGGGCTTCACGATCGCCGAGGGCATAGCGGTGAAGGAGCCCGGTGAGCTGACGTCGTCGATTCTCAGCGAGCGCGCCGACGAGATCGTCGCCGTCACGGACGAAGAGATCAGCGAGGCGCTCCTGCTCTGCCTCGAGCGCGTCAAGCTCCTGGTCGAGGGAGCCGGTGCGGCGGGACTCGCCGCCGTGCTCGGCGACAAGGTTCCAGGGAACGGGCCGGCGGCGGTGATCCTCTCGGGCGGGAACATCGATCCGACGCTGCTGATCACCGTGATGCGTCACGGTCTCACGCTCTCCGGCCGCTTTCTGGTGCTGCGGACGCGTGTCCCGGACCGCCCGGGCGAGCTGGCGAAGCTGCTCGCCCTGCTCGGAGGCGAACGTGTGAATGTGATCTCCGTGCAGCACCACCGCGCAGGCGTAGCGCTCGAGGTGGGCGAGACGGAGGTGGAGATCACGGTCCTGACCCGCGACCCCGAGCACTGCGAGCACTTGCTCACGACGATGCACGATTGGGGCTACCCGGTCGAGCGCGTCGAGTGACGATGATCGTCTGCCCGCGCTGCGGCCGCGAGAATCCGGACGACACGAGCTTCTGCGGTGGCTGCGGTGCGCCGCTCTCGCTTGTGACGGAGGCGGCGCGCGAAGAGCGCAAGGTGGTCACCGTTTTGTTCGCGGACTTAGTCGGGTTCACGAGCCGTGCGGAAAAGCTGGATCCCGAGGACGTGCGCGCGGTGCTCGAGCCTTACCACGCCCATCTGCGCACGGAGCTCGAGCGTTTCGGCGGCACAGTGGAGAAGTTCATCGGCGACGCGGTAATGGCCCTCTTCGGGGCTCCGACCTCCCACGAGGACGATCCCGAGCGGGCAGTTCGAGCCGCCCTCGCGATTCGCAACTGGGTGCGCGAGCAAGACGACCTCCAGCTGCGAATCGCGCTGACCACGGGCGAAGCTCTCGTCGCACTCGGGGCTCGCCCCAGCGAAGGCGAAGGCATGGCTTCCGGGGACGTCGTCAACACGGCGGCGCGCCTCCAGGCCGCGGCTCCCGTGAACGGCGTCCTGGTCGACGAGACGACGTACCGGGCCACGGCTCAAGCGATCTACTACGAGGCGCGCGATGCCGTGGAGGCGAAAGGCAAAACGGCGCCGATCCCCGTGTGGGAGGCGCTGGATGCCCGCGCTCGCTTCGGCGTCGACGTCGCCCGCGAAACCGGCACGCCGCTCGTCGGGCGAGACCGGGAGCTCGATCTCTTGCGCGACACGCTCACGAGGACCAGGCAGGAGCAATCTGCGCAGCTGATCACGCTGGTCGGCGTACCGGGAATCGGCAAGAGCCGGCTCGTCTCGGAACTGTTCGGCCACGTCGAGACCGAGCCGGAGCTCATCTCCTGGCGCCAGGGGCGATGCCTGCCGTACGGCGACGGCGTCACGTACTGGGCGCTGAGCGAGATGGTCAAGGCTCAGGCCGGGATCCTCGACTCTGACACCGAGGAGGAGGCCGAAGAGAAACTGAGGTCATCCGTCGCGGAGGTGGTCTCTGAAGCCTCGGACGCCGCGCGCGTCGAAGGACGCCTACGTCCGCTCGTCGGGCTCGCGGAGGAGGCGCCCGCCGGTGCGGATCGCCGCGCCGACGCTCATGCGGCCTGGCGCCGGTTCTTCGAGGCGCTGGCAGAGCAGCGGCCGCTTGTGCTCGTCTTCGAGGACCTGCACTGGGCGGATGAGACCCTGCTCGATTTCGTCGATCATCTCGTCGACTGGGCGACCGGGGTTCCGCTGCTCGTCGTCTGCACGGCGCGACCCGAGCTGCTCTCACGTCGTCCGGGTTGGGGTGGCGGGAAACCGAACGCAGCCACGATCTCGCTGTCGTCGCTCTCGACTGACGAGACCGCGCTCCTGGTGCACGCCCTGCTGGAGCGGGCCGTCCTCCCGGCCGGCCTACAGGCGACTTTGATCGATCGCGCGGGCGGCAATCCACTCTATGCGGAGGAATTCGCCCGTATGGTCGCGGAGCGCGGCTCGACCGTGGAGGGCGACCTGAAACTGCCCGAATCCGTGCAGGGGATCATCGCCGCGCGCCTCGACGCCCTTCCCGTCGACGAGAAGCTGCTCCTCCAGGATGCGGCCGTTGTCGGAAAGGTCTTCTGGCTCAGCGCGCTCGGGCGAATCGGTTCGCGGGACCAGTCTGAGGCGGAACAGATGCTGCACGCGCTCGAGCGGAAGGAGTTTGTCCGGCGCGAGCGCCGGTCGTCGGTCGGTGAAGAGAGTGAGTACGCATTCCGGCATCTGCTCGTCCGCGACGTCGCCTACTCCCAAATCCCGAGAACGGCTCGCGCCGACAAGCACCGGGCCGCTGCCGAATGGATCGAGTCGCTGGGGCGCGCCGACGACCACGCTGAGATGGTCGCTCATCACTATGTCCAGGCGCTCGAATTCGCCGCGGCGGCTGGGGGAGAGCTCCCCGAGATTCGCGAACGAGCTCGCAACGCCCTGAGGTCGGCGGGCGACCGGGCGATGAGCTTCGGCTCCTCCAGAGCGGCGGCACGTCTGTTCGAATCCGCACTCGACTTGTGGCCCGCCGAGGACCCGGATCGCGCCTACGTGCTCCTTGCTCACGGCAGAGCGCTCTCGCAGGGCGACCCCGAAGGAGACGAGGCTCTGCTCGAGGCGAGCGCGGCGCTCGAGGCCCGTGACGCCGAAGGGGCTGCTGAGGCCGAGATCGTGCTCGCCGACAACTTCTGGCGCCGCGGGATGCATGCGGAGTCGATGCGCCACCAAGAACGCGCGTCGTCTCTCGTCGCGGATGCGCAACCCTCCAGGTCGACTGTGTACGTCGTCGCGAACCTGGCGCGGTTCCGCATGCTGGCCTGGGACCCCGACGAGGCGATTCGTATCGGCGAGCAAGGACTTGCGATGGCCGAGCGGCTCGGACTCGACGAATTCCGCGCGCCGCTGCTGAACACTCTCGGCACGGTCCGCGGGGTTCTGGGCGATCGGCGCGGTCTCGAGCAGACCGAAGAAGCGATCGAGCTCGGAAGAGCTTCCCCGGGCACCGAGCTCATCCGTGCGCTGAACAACCGCGCCCACCAACTCATCTCTCTCGGCGAGATCGGCGAGGTGGCCGCGACGGTCGAAGAGCAGAACTCCGTCGCGGAGTCCTTCGGCTACGAGGACTGGATCCGTTGGGCACGCGACAAGAAGCTCACGCTCGCGTACCTGCTCGGACGCTGGGACGAGGGGTTGGCGCTCGCGAACGACCTGCTCAGCCCGGTCGATGCCGGCGTCCCGCACTATCTCGCCGGCCCCTGGCGGTTGATGCGCGGTCGGATCCAGCTCGCACGTGGAGAACGCGGGGGTTCGACGGAGCAAGCGCGCAAAGGTCTCGCCGAGGCGCGGGAGGCGGGCGATCCTCAGATGGTCGCACCGTTGCTCGCCTGGAATGCCCGGCTGCTCGGCGCTGCCGACGAGGCCCACGCCCTCTTCGACGAGTTCATGGAGATCTGGCTCAACACGAGAAGTGGTGTCTTGGGGCCGCCGAACACGATCCCGGATATCGGCGTCGTTGCACTGACGCTCGGCCGCGAAGCTGAGTTCGAGGCCGGCGCAGCCGCAAGTCGCGGCGGCAAACCGTGGGTTCGCGCAACCGCTGCGTACGTCGCGCAGGACTTCGTTCGTGCTGCCGACCTCTTCCAGGAGATCGGCACGCTTCCGCACGAGGCCGAGGCGCGCTTGCGGGCCGCGGAACAGCTGATCGAGGCGGGTCACCGCCCTCGGGGCGAGGAGCAGCTCCAGCGCTCGCTTGCGTTCTGGCGCTCCGTGGGTGCTACGGCCTACATCCGGGAGGGCGAGTCGCTACTCGCCGCTTCGGCCTAGGTTCCGCACCGTCGCTGAGGCGTCGCTTGCGACGCCGCCTGGAGGTGGTGCCGGCTTCGCTGGCGCCGCCGTCTAAATCACGTTCTCGGAGACGATCGGCTAGGACCTAGCCGCCGCACCGCCGCTGAGGCGTCGCTTGCGACGCCGCCTGGAGGTGGTGCCGGCTTCGCTGGCGCCGCCGTCTAAACCACGTTCTCGGAGACGATCGGCTAGGACCTAGCCGCCGCACCGCCGAAACGCGACAGTCTGGTTGCCGCGCTGTTCCCACGCGGGGACGCCGCCGTGGAGGACGGGCCGCGCCTCGTGTCCCGCAGCGGCGAGGATGCTCGCGGCCACGGCGGCCCGCGAGCCGCTCGAGCAGATGGTCACGAACGGCCGTCCGTTTTCGAGCTCGTCCGCGTAGCCGCGCAGGAGCCGATAGGGGATGTGGCGGCTCCCCGCGATGTAGCCCTCGTCGCGCTCGTCTTTTTCTCGCACGTCGATCACCTCGACTGAGTTCTCGGCCACGAGGCGTTCCAGCTCGTCGATCTCGATGGGATCGAGCGTTTCCTCGCCCGGCGGCTCCAGCACGTAGCCGACGAGCTCGAAGATGCCGGCGGCGTGCAAGCGCCGCCCCGCCTCTTCTGCCTCGCCGACCGAGCGCACGTGCAGCGCGAGCGGCTCGCCTGCCTCCAGTACGAAGCCGGCCTTGGTCGCGAACCCTGAGCGCTCGAGCGGGACGTTGATCGCGCCATGGGCATGGCCCTGCGCGAACTCCTCGGCCGGTCGGACGTCGAGCACCGTCGTCTCGAGCAGCTGTGAGACGGGCTCGAGGCGCTCGGGCGCGCCCACGAACTGGCCGCTGTTCAGGGCAACTACGCGTTCCAGTGTCGGCGGCTTCGGCGTGCCGGTCCCGGTGAGGGCGTTTATGAACTCCCGCTCATCGTCGATCTGGAGGAGCCGGTTGAAACTCCGCTCGAAGCCGATCGTCGTCGACGGCTTCGAGCTCATCCCAGCCCCGCAAAGCGATCCGGCGACATGACCGGGGTAGACCTCGACTCCATCGGCCAGGACCATCAAGTGGCGCAGGCTCGTTTGAAGCGCGCGAGCTCCCTCCTCGGCTTCCACTGCGAGATCCGGCCTGGCCGCGTCCCCTACGAACAGCGAATCCCCCGAGAGAACGAGCCACGGCTTGTCGCCGCGCGAGCGGTCGGTGACGGTGAAGCAGCAATGCTCAGGCCGGTGCCCTGGCGTGTGCATGACGCCGATCGTCACGTCGCCGACGCGAATCTCCTGTCCGTCCGCAAGCTCGTCATGAGGGAAGAACACGCCGGCGGCCGGATGGACCGAGACGGGCACACCGTGCTCGAGCGCCAGACGTCCGTGCCCCGAAACGTGGTCGGCGTGGGTATGTGTCTCGAGCACGCGGGTGATGCGCACGCCCTGCCGGTCGGCGGCCACCAGGTAGCGCTCGATCGCATAGGCGGGATCGACAAGCACGGCCTCGCCGGTCTTCTCGTCCCCGATCAGATAAGAGGCGCAGCCGAGATCGTCGTCGACGAACTGGCGGAACAGCACGTAGCTGACGGTACCAACTGACCCCGCTAGCTTTCTTGAAGTGTCAGATCGTGTCGCGCAGCAGCTCGATCACGACGAACCAGGCGGCCGCCGCGGCAACGAGGGCGACCAGCGCGGCACCGAGGCTGAGCCAGACACGGCGGGTCATCCCGTCGCCCGGTCTCGGAGCACGACCGTGAAGGGCTTGCGGCCGGGCGGCGTGATCTCGAAGGTCATGCCCCAGTGGCCCGCCATCACGAGCGCGGCGGACTCGTGCTCGTACCTCCCCGGCGCCCGCTCCTCGAGACGCACCGTTTGCGAGCCCATCGCCATGTCGAGCATCTCCAGCCGCTCCAGCACGTCCGCGCCGCGGACGGGGCGACCGGCTCGCTCGATCTCGACGACGAACGTGTTGCTGGCAGCGGCCCGGTTCGGGTTGATGCGGAAGCGCAGCGCGTAGCCGCTCTCGTTCACCGTTCGCGACACCGGGCCCGGGCCGACCTTCGCCGCCGCCTTCCCCGCTTTGGCGAGTGCGGGGGAGGGAGGAGCAAGGCTCGCCAGCACGCCTGCGGCGAAGAGGGCGCCGACGGCCAGGACGATCTCGCCCTGGACGAGACGCCGGAGCAAGAGCGCCGCGCCCGGGCCGAGCGACGGCTCCGCGCCGGCGCGCTCCAGCCGGGGCTTCGTGCGCGCCAGGTTGAGGGCTGCGAGCACGAGCGCCCCCGCCAGCAGGACGATCTTGACGATCAACGTGTGGCCGTACGAGGTGTCCCACAGGGAGGCGAGAGTCGGCAGCTCGAGCAGGGACGAGCCGACCCCGGTGCCGACGAGGGCGACGACGGACACGAACGCCACCCGCGAGAAGCGCGGCACGACCACGCGCAGCGTCTCGACGCGGGTCTTGCTCCCGGCCACGATCCAGAGCACGACGAGCCCGATCAACCCGCCGATCCACACGGAAGCGGCCGCAAGGTGGAGCCAGTCCACCGTCAGCGCCAGGCCGCGCGGCGATTTCTGTCCGGCATGTCCGGCCAGCGGAGGGATGAGAAGCGCGGCTGCGCCGGTGGCCGCCGCCGCCACGAGGGCCAGGATGGCGGCCACGGAACGTTCGCGCCGCTCGGGCCGGTCGAGCCAGATCGCCGCGAGCGCCGAGATCGCGAACAGCCCGAGCACGAGCTCGAGGTCGAGGTAGTCGCGCCCGAACGCGGAGGCTCTCGCGAGCGGGACGATCCCGCCGAGATCGGACACGCCGCGCAGCGAGAACTGCGCGGTGGCGAACAGCACGTAGAGCGGCGTCGAGAGGAGCGCGACTGCGAGCGCGATCGCGAACGCGACCGTGACGGCACGGAGCGACGACGTGCGGAGCGGGCGGGCGATCCCGCACCGCAGGGCGAACAGCCCCAGCGCGCTCATCAGCGACAGGAACACGACCCAGCGCGTGACCAGGAGGCGCGGTGTCGTGGCGGTCTCGCTCAGCGAAGGCACGGCGAACTCGGGCGCCGGGCCCGGGCTCGGCCCGGCGGCAAACGTGAACGCCCCCCGTACCGGGTGGCCGTCCGCGGAGATCACCCGCCAGAAGACGAGATACCAGCCCTGGTCGAGTCGCTTCAGCGGGACGACGACCTGCTTCGGATTCGTCGCGGCGCGGTGCGGCGCCCCCGGCGTGACCAGTTTGCCGGCTGCGTCGGTGACCGAGACGATCGCGAACCTCGCCTCGACCGGCTCGCTGTAAGCCAGCCGGACCTCGCGAGGCGGCGAGTCGAGCGTCCGGTTCGCAACCGGAGCGGTGCGGACGATCCAGGCGTGCGCACCGGCAGTTGCGGCGGCGACCAACGCGGCCGCCGCGACTGCCAGGACGACCGCGACCCGGATGCGGGGCCTCATGCCAGCGGCCGCCTCCCTGCGACAAGCGAGACGCCGGCGACGGCCAGGGCCGCTCCGGCGACGATCAGCGCGATCACCGCAAGCGTCGAGCTGGATCCACCGCCGGAATCACCGCCGAGGGAGGACACCGCCTCGGCGACCGGCGCCGGCGTGTCCGAGCTCTCGGAGCCGGTCCAGTCGACCACCTCGCCATCCGAGTACGTCTGACGCACCTTGAAGGCGTACTCCTTGGCCGATTCGGGCCGGCCGATGAACCGGAAGACCGCCAAGTCGGCGGTGCCGGGACCGGACCAGATCACCTTGGTGATCGAGCGCTCCTCACCCGAGCCTGTTGCCTCCTCTTCGCGCTTCCACCCGGGCGCGTCTTCGAACGAGAACAGCGCGAAGCCCCTCGGCGGGGTCAGCTCGACGTTCACCGTCCTGGCGCCTTCCTTCTCGGTCGGTACCGCCAGCGTGAACATCTGGGTCTTCCTGGCCAGGACGACCGGGGGGCCGACGTTCGCGTGCGCCGAGGCCACGGCCGCGGTGACGAGAGCCGTCAGAGTTGCGGCCGCGAGCGCGAGCTTCATCGAACCTCAAGAGTAAACGGCGCGGTCAGCACGCGGTCGTCCGCCTTCATCTGGAGGAACATGCGCCAGCGGCCGGCCTCCGGGAGGAGGATCCCCACGGTGAGTCTCCCCGGGCGCGCGGAGCGCCCGCTCACCCGGGCCCCGCCGGTGCCGGTCGTGCAGCCCGGCGTGTTCGGCCCGCAGACGTGGGTGTGGAAGCAGTCGAGCGAGCCGGCGCGGAAGAAGATCGCGTGGGCAAGGGCGCCGAACCAGACTTCGAAGCGGGCCGGTGTTCCGTCGGGCCGGGTCACGGTGACCGGGACGAGCGCCGCCTCGATTGCGCGCAGCCGCGGTCTCCGCGCCAGCGTCACGCGATACCCGTCCACGACCACGGTTCGCATGAAGGGCGGGATTGGACGGAAGCCCGAGAACGGGCCGGCGACGTTCACGTCCGTCGTGACCTGGAAGTTGCGACCCGAGGCCGGATAGACGTCGGCCAGCACCCGGTAGCGGCCCGGGAGCGGGAAGACGACCGTGTCGTGCAGCGTCCCGTCGGCTGCGACCGGAGGGTGGTGGTGGACGATCTGCGTCAGGTCGCGACGCACGAGGATGAGGTGAATTCCCGTGTGCGGCCCCGCTCCCCGCTTGTAGCGGGTCATTATCTTCCCGGAAGGTTGCTGCCTGACCCGGAAGGAGACCTGCACCGGCTTCCCGGCTTCGACCCGCTCAGGTGGGCGGAAGTCGACGAGCTGGAAGCTCTTCGCAGGCCCGACGGTCGGCGTCTTCGGGCCGGACGAGCATCCGGTGGCCGAAAGCACCGCGGACGACGCCAGGCCGAGCACGCGCACGCTTCGGTGCTTCCCGGCCACGCACCAAGGATGGTGAGCGTCTCTCCACGGTGTCAAGAAGGAACCCGCTACGCTCGGCTGCGGTGGCCCGATCGTCGGCGCTGACGCTCGCGACCTTCGTCGCGCTGGCCGTACCCGCGGCGGCGTTCGCGCACGGCGGCGAGGTTCCGGTCTCGCAGCTGTCGGGGGCCTGGCACGCGCCGCTCTTGCTGCTCGCGGCGGCCGCCCTGGCCGGGGTTCTGTTTGCACAGGCGTTCCTGCGCCTGCGCCGGCGGGGGCGGTCCGACCGGGCGGGGTGGGACCGGCCGCTGCTGTTCGCGCTGGGCCTGGCGGTCGCAGTGCTCCCACTCGTCTCGCCGCTCGACGCGATCGGAGACGAATACCTGCTCTCGGCGCACATGCTCGAGCACGTCCTGATCGGCGATCTCGCGGCTGCCTTGCTCGTGCTCGCGGTGCGCGGGCCGCTGGTCGTTTTCATGCTGCCGCCGCCCTTCCTCCGTCGGGTCGCGGCGCTCCGGCCGCTGCTCGGTTTCCTCCTGCGCCCTTGGGTCACCTTCACCCTCTGGGGCGCGGTGCTGCTGGGCTGGCACATCCCCTCGGCGTACGACTACACCCTGTCGCACCCCGTCGTGCACGAGCTGGAGCACGTCATGTTCGTGCTGGTCGGAACGCTCGCCTGGACGCAGCTGATCGACCCCGCCCGCCACGAGCGCCTCAGCCGGCCGGGCCGCATCCTGTTCGCCGCCGGGATGATCGTGCTCATGCACCCGGTGATGGACAGCATGCTCTTCAGCGGGACGCCTCTGTACAAGCCCTACACGCTCCAGGACGAGCGCCTGTTCGGGCTCGCGCCGCTGACCGACCAGCGCATCGCCGGCGCGGTGATGATGGTGGAGCAGCTTCTGACCCTCGGCACGTGCATCGGGATCCTCCTGTGGCCCTACCTGAAGAAGCGGCACCAGACGAAGCTGGCCTCTCTCGCAGAGCAGCGTGAAGGCGCCTGACCCGTATTCGTTCAGCTTCGAGCCGCTCTACCTGGCGCTCGCCGCCGGTGCGGCGCTCGCCTACGTGCGTGCGGCGCGCCGGGAGCGGCCGGGCCCCTGGCGAGCCGCGGTGTTCGGGCTGGGCGTGGTTCTCGTCGCTCTTTCGGTCAACTCACCGCTCGAGACGCTCGCGATTCATTACCTGCTGCTCGCGCACCTGCTGCAGAACGTGATGATGGCCGACTGGGCGCCGCCCCTCCTCGTGCTCGGGCTGACCCCGGCGATGCGGGCGGCCGTCGCGCACGGCCTCGGCTCCGCGTGGCAGCTCCTGACCCGCCCAGCAGTCGCGTTGGCGATCTGGCTGGTGATCTGGGTCGGAGTGCACCTGCCGGTGTTCTACGACTTCGCATTGCGGCACCAGGTCGTGTTGAACCTCGAGCACGCGGTGCTCCTCTTCGCCGGGCTCGTGTTCTGGTGGCCCGTCTTCGCGGACGAGCCTCAGCGACTCTCACACGCGACGGTGCTCGCGTACCTCGGCATCGCCTTCGGGGTCTCGGCGTTCCTCAGCCTGGCGTTCATCTTCTCGTCGGGAGCCTTCTACGACTTCTACGCCGACGCACCGAGGATCTGGGGGCTCTCTGCCGCGAAGGATCAGAATCTCGCGGGGATCCTGATGAACGGAGAACAGCTAGTGATCTTCTTCGGCGCCTTCGTGTACCACGGCCTGCGGCTCCTGAACGACGAGGAGGAAGCGCAACGCACGGTCGAGGCGCGATGAGGCTCGCTGTCGTCCTGCTCGCTGCGGCTGCGCTCGCGTGGCCCGCGGCCGCGACCGCGAACGGCGACCCCGCGAGCGACGCGCTGCTCGTGCGCGACATCTTCTTCCCGTACCAGGGGATCTCTTCGGGGCCCGAGCAGACGCTGAAGAACGCGGTGGCGGAGGCGAAGCGGCGCGGCTACACGATACGCATCGCTCTGATCGCTTCCAAGACCGACCTCGGCCTGATCCCCGGGCTGTTCGAGAAGCCGCAGGACTACGCAAAGTTCCTCTGGCAGGAGATCCAGTTCGCGTACAAGGGCCGCCTGCTCGTGGTGATGCCGAACGGCTTCGGCTACTGGGAGCAGGGCGGCCGCGCCGTCCGCGCTGCGCACGAGAAGATCGACGGGATCGAGATCGGCGAAGGCCCCGACGGTCTCGCGTGCGCGGGGGCGGAAGCGGTGCGGAAGCTGGCGGGGCGGAAGCCGCTCGCGAAGCCTTGCGGCAACGCAGGCGGAGGCGGGAGCTCGCCCTGGCGCGACCGATTGCTGATCGCGGCCGGAGGAACGGTGCTGATCGCCGGTGCGGCGTACCTGCTCGGGCGCGTGCGGCGGCGTCCCCAGGGCGGATCGCCGTCCTCTTGAACTAACGGATGCGGCGAGTTACCCTCGACTCAGCGATTCGAGGGGAGGGGAGACCAGGAGATCCCGGCCCGCAGGGCAATCCGGGTTCGAAGGGAGACCCCGGTGCGAAAGGCGATCGTGGCTCGCCGGGAGCGGCGATCATCGCTCGCATCCGCGACCAGGGCCCAACGAGCACGATGGGGGGTCCCGAAACCCCAAATCGCACCACGCTCTGGCCCTTGGTGGGTAACGCCAGCTGGACGCAACCGGCGAACACCCTGCATGTGCTGACCGCCGAAGTGACCGCGGCGACGTCCGCCACTTGTGGTGGCACGGAGGCGTCCATGGACCTATCCCTCGACGGGAAGAAGGTGGCTGAGATGTGGACGACAAAGCCCGGCACGTTCCACGTCGGATTTCTGGGTAACACGGGGCTAAACACGGCACTGGATCAGACCTTCGTGATCCTCGATTCCCCCTCTTCGATCGGTCACCAGCTCGTTGCCAAGGTCGGCGACGCCTGTAGCACGGGCGATTGGGACGTTCAGCAACTTACGGGTGGACCTGCTCGAGTACAAATAAGCGGACGACTACAGGCCGAGGTGCTTGGCGATCACCATCCGCTGCACCTCGTTCGTCCCCTCACCGATCTCCAGGATCTTCTGATCCCGGTAGAGCCGTGAGATGGGAAATTCCTCCATGTAGCCGTACCCCCCGTGCACCTGGAGCGCCGAGTTGACGACGCGGTTCGACAGCTCGCCCGTGTAGAGCTTCGCCATCGCCGCCTCCTTGGCGAACGGGCGACCCTGGTCCTTCAGCCACGCGGCCTTGTAGACCATGCTCCGACCGGCCTCGATCTCGGTCGCCATGTCGGCGAGTCGGAACTGGATCGCCTGGAACTTGGCGATCGGCCGGCCGAACTGCTCCCGCTCCTGCGCGTACCGCGCGGCCAGGTCGTAGGCGCCCTGCGCCAGGCCGACCGCCATCGCCGCGACGGAGATCCGCCCGCCGTCGAGGATCTCGAGGAACTGGTGGTAGCCCTCGCCCCGCGGGCCGAGCAGGTTCCCCTCCGGCACGGCAGCGTCGCGAAACGACAGCTCGCGCGTGTCCGAAGCGTGCCAGCCCATCTTCTCCATCGGCTCGGAGATCTCGTAGCCCGGAGTGCCGTTGGGGACGATGAGGTTCGAGATCTCGTCCTCCCCCGTGCGCGCGGTGATCGTCACGCAGCCGCTGATGTCGGTGCCGGCGTTGGTGATGAAGATCTTCGAGCCGTTCACGACCCACCGGCCGTCCCGGAGCTCCGCGGTCGTGCGCGTCGCGCCGGCGTCCGACCCGGCACCCGGCTCCGTCAACCCGAACGCGGCGAGCTTCTGGCCCGAGGCGAGGTCCGGGAGCCATTCGCGCCGCTGTTCCTCGGACCCGAAGTAGTAGATCGGCAGCGTGCCGAGCGAGTGGTGCGCCGCGACGGTGATCGCGACTGACGAGTCGACTCGCGTCAGCTCCTCGACCGCGATGGCGTAGGAGACGGTGTCAGCCCCGGCCCCGCCGTACTCCTCGGGGATCGTCATGCCCATCAGCCCGAGCTCGGCCAGCTCCGCCACGAGGTCGTACGGAAACCGGTGCTCGCGGTCGAGCTCCTCCGCCACAGGGGCGACCTTCTCCTGGGCGAACCCGCGCACGGTGGCGCGGACGAGCTCCTGCTCGCTCGTGAGGTCGAAGTTCACGCTGTGAGTCGGCGGGCCAGCTCGCAGATCAGCCGCACGCCGTAGCCGGTACCGCCGCGCTGCCAGAGATAGTCGTGGCGCGGCCAGGTGAAGAAGCCCGTGCCCGCCATGTCGATGTGCGCCCACGGGCCCTCGCCCGCGAACTCGCGCAGGAATTCCGCAGCGAGCACCGGTCCGCCCTGGCCGCGGACGTTGGCGTTCTTCAGGTCGGCGAAGTCGGAGTCCACGTAGCGCCGGTAGCGCTCGTGCATCGGCCACGGCCAGGCGTGGTCACCGCTCGTCTCGCCGGCCTCGACGACGAGATCTCGCCACTCGTCCTCGTTGCCGAAGACTCCCGCGTAGAAGTCTCCGAGGGCACGCTCCATCGTCCCGGTCAGCGTCGCCAGGTCGAGCAGGTGCGTCGCGCCCAGCTCACGGGCATACGGCAGGGCGTCGGCGAGCACGAGCCTGCCTTCCGCGTCGGTGTTGATCACTTCGATCGTCTTGCCGTTCATCGCGCGCAGGATGTCGCCCGGGCGGAAGGCGCCTCCGCCGACGGCGTTCTCGCTCGCAGCGACTACGGCCACGGCTTGCAGCGGTGTTCCCAGCTCGGCCAGCGCGCCCATCGCCGCGATCACTGCGCCGCCGCCTGCCATGTCCCCCTTCATGTCCTCCATGTAGAGCGCTTTCTTGATCGAGATGCCGCCCGTGTCGAAGGTGATCGCCTTGCCGACGAGCCCGAGCACGACGTCGCCGGTCGGCTTGGGCGGGTCGTAGCGCATCGTGATCATGCAGGCGGGGTTGTGGCTTCCCTGCGCCACGCCGGCAAAGGCGCCCATCCCGAGCTCGGAGATCCGGTCGAGGCCGAACGACTCGAACGAGAGTTGCGGGGAGCCGGCGGCGATCTCCTCTGCGCGATTCGCCAGCTCTTCCGGTGTGAGCTCGTTGGCCGGTGTGTTGGCGAGATCGCGTGCCCTGTTCGTCCACTCGGCGATCGTCGCCGCGCGGCGGGCTTCGTCCGCCACGTCCGGGTTCTCCGTCAGCAGGACGAGCCGCTCGAGCCGGACCTTGCGCGGGGAGCTCTTCCACCCGCCGGGGTCGTACGCGCCGAGCAGCGTTCCGTCCACGATCGCGCGCGCCTGTTCGACCGGGGGTAGGGGAAGGCTCTCGTCCACGACCCAGGCCACGGTGGCGGCGAACTCTTCGGTGGCCCGTGCGACGGAGCCGGCCGCGGTGCGCAGGCTGTCGGCGTCGAGCTGCTCACGGTCCCCGACTCCGGCAGCGGCGACGCGGTGGGCGCGCACGGCGCCGTTCACGTGCACGAGCGGCGCAGTCTTGCGGTCGGGCGCGATCTCGCCTTCCTGCGCCAGACGGCTCAAGAGACCTTCGAGCCGGCGATCGAGCTCTGCCGCCGCCCCGGTCAAGCCGTTCTCGGTGCTGACGACCGGAGTGGCGAGGACGTCCGCCTCGACCGCCTCGGCCGGAACGCCTTGGACCTCGACCCGCATCGCGAGGGCCGATGCTATCCGACGCGATTCGTACGCTGCGGCACGGATGAGGGAGGTCTCTCAACTCCCGGGTCAAACGGTCGATACAGAGCCTGGCATGAGTGCGACCTCTTTGCGGCCACGTATTCCTGCGCGGATTCGGCGAGCCCGATCGCGTCTTAGCGTCGAGGCGCTCTGCGAGCGTCACTACTCGCTCGTCCGGGAGCGACAGGAGCTCCGGTCGGCCGGTGCCACGGCCGCCGCGCTTGAAGGCAACCGGATCAAGATCGTCCGCTGCCAGTGGGAGATGTCGCATGCTCTCATCGACCGCCACGCGGCGGCAACAGCGGCCGCAGCCTGAATCAAGAACGTTCAGGTACTCTCGCCCGCGTGCCCGAACAGACATCGCGCAAGTTCTTCGAAAGCCTCCCGTCCCGCGTCGATCAAGCCAAGGCGGCGGGCCTGACCGCGTCGTACCTGTTCGAGATCGACGGCTCGGGCAAGTGGAAGGTCGACGTGGACGACGGAAAGGTGACCGTCACCGAAGGCGAGGGGAACGCCGACTGCACGATCTCCGCTACGGAGGAGACGTTCATGAAGATCGTCAGCGGCGAGCAGAACCCGACGAGCGCTTACATGATGGGCAAGATCAAGGTGCGTGGGGACATGGGCTCCGCGATGAAGCTGCAGAAGCTTTTCTGACGCGCCGATTCTCTAGCTCTCGATGACGCTACTCCTCGAGCTCGACGAGTAGCGTGCCCGCGGCGACCCGATCGCCTTCGGCGACGTGGATCGCGCGCACGACCGCTTCGTAGGGTGAGACAACGGGCGTCTCCATCTTCATCGCCTCCAGCACGACGAGGGGCTGGCGCGGCTCGACGCGGTCGCCTTCGCTCACGGCGACGCGGATCACCGTGCCGGGCATCGGCGCCGTCAAAGCGCTCTGCTCGCCGGTGTGCGTGGGACGGTGGCTCGCAGAGTCGACATCCGGTGGCGCCGTGGGAGGCGGGGCGGGCAGGTTGAGGCGCCACGCGCCGAACCAGGGGCGGTCTGCGAGTCTCGGAGGCGCGGGGGAGAGGGGCGGATGCTCTTCCAGGAACGCGGTCGTCGTCCGGCCGGCCCGCAATGCGGGATGCGAGACGAGCCAGCGCAGGAAGGGGAGATTCGTCGTCACGCCGCCCACTTCGGTTTCCTCGAGAGCGTCGCGCAGGCGGTCGAGCGCCTGGTCGCGCGTCTCGCCTGCGGCGATCAGCTTCGCGATCATCGGGTCGTAGGCCACGCCGACCTCGTCGCCCTCCTCGACGCCGGCGTCGACGCGGATCCCCTGCGGCAGTCGAAGACGCTCGATACGACCGGTCTGAGGGAGGAACGTGCGCGGGTCCTCGGCATAGAGCCTCACCTCGACCGCGTGGCCTCGGAGCTCGGGAGGGTTCGCATCGAGCTCCCCACCCTCTGCGATTCTCAGCTGCTCGGCGACGAGGTCGAGACCCGTCACGAGCTCCGTCACCGGATGCTCGACCTGGATGCGGCCGTTCAGCTCCAGGAAGAAGAACTCGCGTCCCTTGAGCATGAACTCGGCGGTCCCGGCGCTGCGGTAGCCGATCGCCCGGGCGAAGGCCACCGCCGCCTCGCTCATCCGCTCGCGCAGCTCGCGATCGACTGCCGGCGAGGGCGACTCCTCGAGCACCTTCTGGTGGCGGCGTTGCACGGAGCACTCGCGTTCGCCCAGCGCAACCACCGTGCCGCTCGAGTCGGCCAGGAGCTGGATCTCCACGTGGCGCGGCCGCTCGACATAGCGCTCGAAGAAGACGCGATCGTCTCCGAATGCCGCGGCGGCCTCCCGTTTGGCGGCCTCGACGGCCTCGTCCAGCTCTTCGGCCGTGCGCACGACGCGCATGCCGCGACCGCCGCCTCCCGCCGCTGCTTTGACGAGCAGAGGAAACCCGACGTCGTCCGGCTCTCCGGTGGGCAGCACGGGCACTCCTGCCTCGGCCGCGATCCGCTTCGCCTCCAGCTTGTCGCCGCCCAGGCGCAGCGCCTCGGGCGTGGGACCGACGAAGATCAATCCGGCCGCCTCGACTGCCTCGGCGAAATCGCCGTTCTCGGCGAGGAAGCCGTAGCCCGGATGGATCGCGCCTGCGCCGGTCTGCTGGGCGGCGCGAATGTGCTCCTCGGAATGAAGGTAGGACGAGATCTCGACCGCCTCGTCGGCCGAGCGCTCGTGGAGCGCCCCGCGGTCGTCTGGTGCGACGACGGCGACCGTGGCGATGCCCGACTCGCGGCAGGCGCGGAAGATCCGCACCGCAATCTCGCCGCGGTTGGCCGCGAGGAGCTTTTCGATCCCGGCCCGAGTCACCGCCGGGATACTGCCGCTCAGCGCGTGGCCAGCGCCTGGCGAGCCGCGACCCGCTTGGCGGGAGCGGCGTGGCCGGAGAAGCTGAAGCCTGCGAACATGAGCCCGATTCCCACGAGCTCACCGGCGTAGACCAACGAGTACGTGCCGGTGCGGGAAAGCCCGGTCGCGAGCGCGACGACGAGCGCTCCGCCTGCGATCCACAGGTTCATGCGCACGCGGCGGCGCCGGACGACGGAGTAGAGCGACCCGCCGACGAGGAAGAGCGTTCCGAACGTGTTGAGCGCGACCGCCCACAGGTATGCATGCCCACCGAGGACGTCGTTCGACGGTGGCCGGGCGCCCGTCGCCGCTGAGAGGGATGCGCTGTCGAGCGGGGCGAGCAGAACCGTGAGCCCCGCGGCGACGGTGACGACGACGAGCGTCCCGACCAGCGCGGCGCGGGCCCGTTTGGGCAAGAGGAGCCAGGCCGAGCCCGCTCCGAGGTAGGCGACGGTGAGCACGCCGCCGGTGAGGTAGTACGTGCGGAAGAGCTCCGGGCTCCAGCCGCTGCGATGCGCGACCGCTTCGCTGGCGGCCGCCGCTGCGAAGAGGGCGAAACCGAGCGCCCACAGGACCTTTTGCCCGGCCGGCCGGCGCAGCGCGGAGAGGGCCAGCTTCGCCGCGAAGAGGAGCGCGATCAGAGCGGCGGCCAGCGGCAGCAGCGCATCGGCGACGGGGGGCGCCATCCTCCGGCTGTGCGCGCTGATCGCCGTCAAGGTGTCCCCGGGGCCTGCGACGGTCAGATAGTTGTAGTCGCGGCCGCCGAACATCCCCTCGTGTGCGGCGACGAAGGCGTAGCGGCCGGTGCGCAACGACCTGGCTGGGGCGAGCTTCAGGATCGTCGGCGCTCGGCTCCTGACCGCAAGCGGGACGTTCCCGCCGCGGTCGAGGTCGAAGAGCTGATACGCGCCGGGGGCATCCACCGCCGCCGCACGCACGGAGAACGAGCGCACGTCCGCGGCGTGCACCCGCAGCGCATCAACCGGGTACGACGCCTGGGGATCGCTCCAGGCGAAGAGCTTCACCGGGCAGCGCCGAGTCTGCAGGAACTGTCCCGTCACCTCGCGCGTGAACCGGGGCTGGCAGCTGTACCGCACGGAGCTGGAGCCGATCCCGACCACGGCCGGAACGAACGGCAGGCAGACGAGGACGACCGCGATCGAACCGATCGCGATGCCGACGCGTGCCCGGTAGCCGGAGCGGGTGCGGCGGGCCCGGCCCGTGGGCGGCTGCGGCGGATCGAGCAGCCTCCGGCGCCGTGCATGCGCGCGGTAGAGAAGGGCGCTGGAGAGGAGCGCGCTCGCCGGGAGCCACACGAGCTCGACCTTCCAGCCGAGGTCGCGCAAAGGCCCCTGGCCGTAGGGGCTGAACGCAACCGGGATCACAGCCCAGGCCAACGCCGGCCCCGCGCAGAGCAGAATCGACGCGGTGAACGGGAAGCCCGCGAACAGCCAGCCGACGCCGGGGAATCCCATCAGCCCGAGCGGCAGCTCGTAGCCCGCCAGAGCCGCTGGGCTGCGGCGAAGGACCCGCCTCGGGATCTTCCCGGTGTAGAGGCCCGGAACGGCAGCGAGCGCCTTCCGTCCTTCGCTGCGCTGCCGCTTCGTTAGTCGCCACGTCGCCGCGAAATAGGCGCAGAAGCCCGCGAGCACGGCGAGGGCGGCAGGGACCGAGGCGAACGCCTGCCACGGCTCGGTGGCGGCGACGGCGTCCGCGAACGCCCCTCCGGCGGAGACGCGGTGCGCCTCGAAGGCGGCGAAGGCCACGCCGGACAGGTAGTAGACGCCTATTCCGGAGCTCACGCCGATGACTGCAAGCCGCGCCCGACGGAGGTCGAGCTCACCGCCGTGCTCACGGAGCGCGACGAAAGCGAGCCCCATCAGAATCACCATCAGGCCGCCGAGCATGTTCAGTTGGGCGTGCAGGTTGACGATCACGTCCCCGGCGTCCCCGCCGCGATCGAGCAGTTCGTTCACCGCGGGGAACGCCTGCACGGGCCCCTGAAGGGTTCCGAGCGCTAGCGCGGCGCAGCCGGCGAGGACGAACGTCCGCAACGGCCCGCCGGCCCGCCACACCGAGCGTGCGATCACGGCCAACAGCAGCCAGAACGCCGCGAACATCGCGACCCCCGCGCCCATGATCAGGTACGGGTGGATCGCCGTGGCCTGCTCCGCCTGCTCCGGCGTCAGTCCCCGGTGTACCAACCGCCCCTCGTGGAAGCCCAGGTACAGAGCGGCGAAGTAGAAGGCGAGCGACCCACCGAGCACGGCGAAGAAGCACGTGTTCACGAGCCGTCGTGAAGGCTCGATCCCCCCGCCCGCGCGGACGAGAGCGAAGAGCGCTCCCGCGACGAGCATGGCGAGGCCGGTGACGAGATTCACGTGGGCATGGCTAATGGGGTCGATCCACTCGCCGGCGTGGCCCGCCTTGTACAGCCAGTCGGCGTTCGCAGGCGTGACCTGGATCACGCCCTGAATCGTCCCCACGGTCAGCGCGGCCGCGCCGGTGGCGAAGAACTTCCACAGGTGCCATTGCGGCTTGTGGACCTTCACGAGTCGCGACTGGAAGATCGTGATCACGACGTTCGTCGCGAAGCACCAGTAGCCGAGGCCCATCACGCCGGCACCCATGCCCGTCGGAACCTTGTACCACTTGCCCAGGTGCTCCTTCGCCGCCTGGTAGTCCGAGCCGTGCTCGACGAGACGGCCGATCGCGATCCCGTTCCCGACGAGCGAGACGTAAAAGACGGCGAGCCCCCCGGCCGTGAACCAGAACGCGCACTGGGCGAGCCCCTCGCTGGCGAGCGGCCGTCCGACGATCTTCGGGAGCACGAGCCAGGTGAGGCCCGTGGCGAGCAGCGTGCCGCCGCCCACGATCATCACGTGCGTGTTCGAGAGATCCCGGACGAGGTGGCCGGCGTACCCCGTACGCGCGAGGCGCTCCGCGATCCAAGGAACGTTCTTGACCACCATGTGCAGCGCTCCGAGCACGAGAAAACCGCCGCCGGCGAGGAAGTACTTCGCGGTCTTGCGGTCGTGGGCGCCGAGCTCTTCGTCCGGGTACGGCTTCTCCCGCAGCGGCGGAGAGCGGCCAGGCAGGAACTTGAACAACGCCGCGACGACGACGCCGAAGAACGCCACGTAGGTCAGAAATTCGAGCGACGAGAGGTGTTGGAGATACACTCCGCCGCCGCTAGCGCAGGCCCGGCTCCAGGAAGTACACGACGAGCGTCCAGCCGAGGTAGAACGCGACGAGGACGGCCAGGATGATCCAGGCCCGCAGCATCGAGCCGCGCGAGTGCCGGACGTCGCCCTCACCGGTGTCGCGGTAGCCGACTAGCGGCCGCGCGGGGAGGAGCCTACGCCGCCGGGGCTCTTCGGCCATCAGAAGATCTTCTCCATCACGCGCGGCGGTTCGACGGCGATCTGCGCGACGTCGGCGAGCATGCGCTCGAACGTGTAGCCGCGCTCGAGGAAGACCTCGAGCTGTTCGGGAGTGTCCCAGGTCGTGTAGCAATGGACGCGGAAGTCGCCGTTCGGCTCGGCACGGACGAAGGCCTCCAGCTTCTGGCAGCCGGGGTACTCCTGCACGTGGCCCTTCAAAGCCTGCATCGAGCCGAAGACGAGCGGCCAGGTCCCGCTCGGGATCACCGCGATGCTCGCGCTCGACCATGAGACGTACGGCAGCGCGGACGTCAGCTCGGGGACGCCCATCAGAACTTCTGCCCCCAGATGATGTGACCGACGATCATCACTACGGCCCACCCGACGATGATCAGGCTGAGGAGGACGAAGAAGAGCGTCGACGGCCCTGCGAGCTCGCTCGTGTAGCCGCCGAAGCTGTCCACCGGGTAGATCCCCGTCCTGTGGCGCGTCGTCCGGTACTGCCAGACCCACCAGAGGAGGACCAGGGCCAGCACGATCGCGAAGCCCCACAGCCAGGCGAGATCGATCCAGCGCACGTGCCAGGAGTCGGCCGACTGCAGCGTTTGCTGGTGAGCCTGGAGGTAGTCGTAGTAGCGCTGTGCGGTCGCGGGCGAGTCGCCGCTCGGCATTTCGCTAGGTACTGCCATCGGCCCACTCCTCCTCGTCCAGCGCCCATTCGGGCGTGTAGTAGTCCTCCTCTTCCACGAGTAGCGGTATTCCGCCGAGGCGGTCGAGCTCGTGGAAGTGTCCCGCCTTCCACGCCGCGAGGAACGCCAGGATCGCCAGACCCGAGAAGACGAAGAAGGTATCGAGCATCCAGTCGGCCATCACCCAGCGGGCGCGCTTCGTCTCGGGCTGGTCATGGGCGAGTGCGAGCGCAGGCGAAGCCAGGGCCACGGCAGCCCAGAAGAGCATCAGGCTGAGGAGCCGTTTCATTGCTGGCCGGGCACCTCCGGCGCGGCCACCTTCTGCACGCCGTTGGGGAGCTTGTCCCCGCGCCCGCGCGCATGACTCCAGGCCCGGTCGAGCATGTCCTGGTAGAGCGCCTTGATCCCGGCAGCCGCTTCCTCGAGTGAGAGCGGAGTGTTCGCCTTGTCGTTCAGGACGAGGTGGTCCGTGGGAGCAAGGCCTGGGAACACGCGCATGGCCTCCTGCATGAACGGGTCCTTGATCTGCGCCTTCTGGAACGAGACGTTGCCGGGCAGCGTCTGGTGGCTCTTGACCCAGGCAAGCAGCTCCTTCGAGGGCTGCCAGACGATGTAGTCGCTCGGCTCCGGGATCCGGTTCGGCGCCAGCGTGCCGTTCGGGATCGTCTTCACGAACAGGACGACGCGCCAGATGTCGTCCACCGACAGGCGATCGCCGAAGTTCTCCATCGCGGTTCCCGTCCATCCGCGCAGGATCCGATAGTAGAAATCGCCCGGACCGGTGTCACCGCCGCAGCAGGCGTCGTCCTTGCTGGTGAAGTCCGCCGGCGGCGGGGAGAGGAAGCTCGCTCCCGGCCCCTTCCCGTCCCCCTTCATGCCGTGGCAGCCCACGCAGCGTTCGAGGAAGACCTGCTTTCCCCGCATGAGGTTCTGCTCGGTGACAGGCAGTGGGTTTCCGGAGAGCCAGTAGCCGCGGTCGATCTGCGACAGGTTCGGCGCCTCTTCGAGCTGGTCCTTCGGCGGGCTGAGACTCTTGTCGTCGCCCTCGACCGTGGGCTTGTGTGCGCCCTGGAAGCCCGTGTACGGCTCCGGGAAGCCCTGGTTCTGCAGAACCACGTGCTTCGAGTACAGCTGGCCGGCGTAGCGAAGCAGGCCGGACTTGCCGCTGCGCTGCTCGACGTACGCGACGAGCTGCTCGACCTGCCGGTCCGAGAAGAGCGACTTCATGTCCGGCATCAAGGACTTCGGGTCCATGTAGCGCGGGTCGTAGAAATGAGCCCGCTGCCAGTCGTCCGGGTGCCAACCGGATTCCTGCGAGAGGTCTGGCCCTGTCCGTTCCGTGCCCAGCAGGTTCGGCGTCTGGTCGCTACCCCAGAAGTCGCCGGGCTGTGACACCTTCGGGTAGAGGAAGTAGAGACTCGCGCGGACATCCTGAGGCCGCGAATAGCCCGAGTGGCAGACGTAGCAGCCGTTGGACGCGAAGAGGTTGCGGCCCGCGAGAGCCTGGTTCGACAGCGGCGCCCAGTCGGCGGACGGCGCGGGATCGAAGGTATGGATCGGCAGCCAGACCACAATCGCCACCACGGTGAAGAACGCAATCAGGCCGCCGAGCCCCGCCAGCAGCGGCGTGATCAGCATTCGCTCCCGCGGGTGGCGGACCCAGCCGCGCGGAACCCCCGGCGTCCCTGCGTCCAGGTCGGCGGGGTGCTCGCGCCGCTCTCGGTCGCGCTCGCTCATCAGCCGGCCACCGGGGGCGGGGCGATCGCCTCGGCGACGGCGAGGGTCTCACGGCGACGCCGCTCGGCGGTGTTGGTGAAGATCGTCAAGCCGATGTTGGCGATCTGGACGATGCCCGACAGCACGATCATCGCCCCGAAGATGCCGCGGGCGATGTAGTAGGCGTGCAACTGCGGCAGGACGTTCACCTCGGGGATGCCTTCTTGCCACGCGAAGCCTTGCTGGAAGCCGGCCAGCGTCAGCACGCTGAAGAAGCCCGTGAAGCCCACCGTGACCAGCCAGTACTGCCACTCGCTCAGGCTGCGGCTCCATAAAGGCTTCGAATAGATCTGGGCGACGCAGTAGTCGATCAGGCCCATCCCGAGGATCGTGAAAGCGCCGAGCAGAGCCAGGTGCGCGTGGGCGACGACGAAGTTCGTGAAGTGCGTCAGCTTGTTGAACGGCTGGATCGCCTCGAACGCTCCCTGGATGTTGACCAGGAAGTAGAAGAAGAAGGCGGTCATCGTGAACCGTAAGGGCAGGTTCGTGAAGAACTTGTCCCAGTTCCCCTTCATCGTCCCGAGGATGTTGATCGTGAACGCGAAGACCGGCACCAGCAGCATCCAGGAGGAGACCTCGGCGATCGTCTTGAGCCAGGCGGGGGTGGGTGATTGGAGGATGTGATGGTCGCCTACGCCCGTGTAGAAGAAGGCCATCCCCCAGAACGAGACGAGCGAGAGCGTGTAGCTGTAGAGCGGCGTGTTGGTGACGCGCGGGACGATGTAGTACGTCAGCGCGAGCAGCATCGGCGTCAGCCAGAGGCCGAAGAGATTGTGCGCGTACCACCAGTTGAGCATCGCGTCCGAGAGGCTCCCCGTGAGCGCGCCGGACGGGGCGCCCCAGAAGTGCCCCGGCTTCCAGATCACGTTCCCGATCGCGTAGTCCGCCGCCAGCCATAACGGGCTCGCGATGAAGAACCAGACGGAGACGTAGATCGGCCGGATCGTCCGGATCGCGACGGTCGCGAGGATGTTGACGATGTTCGCGGCCCAGATGACGAGCAGGAGGATGTCGATGATCCAGATGAACTCCCCGTACTCACGGCCCTGGCTGTGGCCGGTCAGCAGGCCGACGATGCCGAGCAGGAACATCAGGTTCCAGGCCCAGGCGCAGACGATGCCGAGCCGCTCGCTCCACATCCCGCGCGTCCCGACAAGGCGCGGGAGCATGTAGAAGAGCGCGCCGAAGTACATCATCGACAGCCAGGCGAGGATGACCCCGTTCACGTGCGCCGGGCGGACGCGGCTGAACGAGAGCCATGAGTAGTGGCTGAAGGCTTCGGGAGTAACGAACTCGATCGCGAGGACGAGCCCGAACAGGTCGACGACGGTGAGCCAGATGATCGACGAGATCAGCCAGTGTTTCGCCGCGCCGTCTGGGAACGGGGACCGGTGGGTAGCCCGCCCCGTCAGCGGAGCAGGGGCCTCGGCGGTGACCGTGCCCGGCTGGAGCGACTGGTCGCGCTCACCCGCCATCCGGACCGGACGCTACGAAGCCGGGGGGCGCGCGCGCCACCGAGATGACGCGATTGTCATCCTCCGGTCATTGTCGGGTCACATAAGACTGCGTTAGGGTCGCCCGCAAGGCGGCAATGCGAATTCTCGTCATCGAGGACGAGCCTCGGATTCTCGGCTTCCTCGCTCGCGGATTGGAGGCTGAGGGGTTTTCCGTGCTCGGCTCCCGTGACGGCCAGGAGGGGCTGGAGCTCGCGCTCGGCGCCGACTGCGACCTCGTCCTGCTGGACTTGCTCCTTCCGGGCAAGGACGGGTTGAGCGTCCTCGGCGAGCTCGAGCGCAGGCGGCCGGGGCTTCCCGTCGTGATCGTGTCGGCCCGCGGAGACGTGGAGACGAAGCTGCGCGGCTTCGGGCTCGGCGCGCGGGACTACCTGTGCAAGCCGTTCTCCTTCGACGAGCTGCTGGCGCGCATCCGCGTGCACCTGCGCCCGGCCGTGACGAACGGCGAGGGGCATATGGTCTGCGCCGGCGGGCTGACCCTCGACGTCGCCCGGCGCCAGGCGTGGCTGAACGACCGCGTCGCCGATCTGTCGGACCGCGAGTTCAAGCTGCTCCACGAACTGCTCCAACACGCAGGCGAGGTCGTCAGCCGCGAACGGCTGCTCGCGAACGTCTGGGGGTACCACTTCGACCCGGGCTCGAACGTGGTTGACGTCTGCGTCCGGAGGCTGCGGCGAAAGCTCGGGCCGGAGGCGCCGATCGAGACGGTGCGACATGCGGGCTACCGCGTTTCTGCGGCGTAACTACCTCGAGGTCGCCTGGGGCGTGTTCGCGGCCGCGAACGTGGCCGCGATGGTGCTCGCGCCCGACTGGGAGACGATCCCGTTTCACTTCATCTGGGTCAGCCTGACGATCCTGTACGGCTTCCGCGTCTGGAATCCACCCGTGACACTGGGCGTGCTGGCAGTCGTGGGTGTCGTGACGGGGTCGCTGATCCTCGTCGACGCGTTCAACGGGAGCCAGCTCTGGGGGGAGCTGTTCGAAGTGCCGTTGATGTCGGCGATGTTCCTCGCCATGGTCTGGCACGCCCGGCGCAGGCAGGACGCGTTGCGCTCGGCCGAGCGCGAGTCGGCCGAGCGGTCCGCATTGCTCGAGCGGCAGGAGCGCTTCCTGCACGACATCTCCCATGAGCTGCGGACCCCGGTGCAGATCGCTCGCGGACACCTGGAGGTGCTCCGGCGGGTCGAGCAGCAGCCCGTGGGCGGAATCGACATCGCGCTGGACGAGCTCGGCCGTGTGGAGCGAATCGTCGAGCGGGTGCTGCTGCTGGCCAGAGCGGAGGACGAGGCAGGGCTCTCGCCGGCGCCGATCGAGCTCGTGCCGTTTCTCGAAGACGTGTTCATGCGCTGGGCTGAGGTCGCGCCCCGGCCGTGGAAGATGGGGTCGCTCGCTTCGGGAACCCTCGCGGCGGACCCTGAGGCGTTGCGGATCGCGCTCGACGCGTTGCTGGAGAACGCGGTCAAGTACACGCGTCCGGAGGAAGCGATCGAGCTGTCGGCCAGAGCGGACGGCGACGGGACGGTCGAGATCGTCATCGCCGACGGCGGCTCAGGCGTCCCCGAGGAGATGCGGCGCAGGATCTTCGAACGTTTCGCCCGCGCGGACGCGGCGCGCACGCGCGAGGCCGGAGGTGTCGGCCTCGGCCTGGCGATCGTCGATGCGATCGCGCGCGCCCACGGCGGGTCCTGCAGCCTCGACGGGGCAGCCTCGAGCACCTTCGTGCTGCGGCTTCCCGGCTTCGAGCGGACGCGGGAGGCGGAGCTCGTAGGGGTTTCCTAGGCGGGGTCAGTCCAGCCGGCGCGGCGCTTCTCGAGAAACGCGCGCAAGCCCTCCTGTCCTTCGGGGCTCGTGCGCAGGCGCGCCGCGATCTGGACGAGCTCGTCCCGCCCGGGGCGCGCGCGGATCAGCCGTTTCGCCTCCCGCGTGGCCTCGGGGCCCGACGTGAGGAGCTCGCCGACGACAGTTTCGAGGCTCGCCTCGGGGTCCGGGCTCACCTCGTGCACGAGCCCGATCCTGAGTGCGGTCTCGGCGTCGAAGCGCTCGCCGGTCAGGAAGAGGCGCCGCGCGGCGGCCGTGCCGATGCGCTCGAAGACGACCGGCGAGATCACGGCCGGAATGATCCCGAGCTTGACCTCGGAGAAGCCGAAGACCGCGTCCTCCGCCGCGATCGCGATGTCGGTGCAGCAGACAAGGCCCGAACCGCCGCCGAGCGCGTGGCCCTGCACTCGAGCAACGACCGGCGCCGGGCAGGAATCGATCGTCTCCAGCATCGTGTAGAGGCGGGTCGCGTCCTCGACGTTCTCCTCGTAGGAGAGGTCGATGGCCGAGCGCTGCCAGTCCACGTCGGCGCCGGCACAGAAGCTCTTGCCCTCGCCGGCCAGGACGATCACGCGTGCATCGCCGACGTCGGCGAACGCCTCGGCCAGCTCGCGGATCAGTCCGGCGTCGAACGCGTTCCGCCGTTCGGGGCGGGCGAGCGTGACGCGGAGAATCGGCCCATCTCGTTCCAAGCGCAGCGCGTTCACGGGCCGGAGCTTAAAGTCGGCTTCGTGTTGAAGGGGGCTCTCGCCGCGGCCGTGACGCCGTTTCGTGACCGCGGAGACGCGCTGGACGAGGACGCGTTCGCGCCACTCGTGGCGTTTCTGGTCGCCGGCGGGCTCGACGGGATCCTCGCCCTGGGCACAACGGGGGAGGGGATTCTGCTCACGGGCGAGGAGCGGCGGCGGGCCGCGGAGCTGTTCGTCGCCGGGCGCCCCGACGGCTTCGCGGTCGCCGTTCACTGTGGCGCGCAGACGACGCGCGACACGGTTGCGCTGGCCGAGCACGCCGCTGGGCTCGGCGCCGACGCCGTCGCGGTGATCGCCCCGCCGTACTTCTCCCTCGACGACGAGGCGCTGCTCGCGCATTTCGCGGCCGCTGCTCGAGCCTGCGCCCCGGTGCCGTTCTACGTGTACGAGTTCGCGGCCCGCAGCGGGTACGCGGTGCCGGTCGGCGTGATCGAGCGGCTGCGTGAGGCGGCGCCGAACCTCGCTGGGCTCAAGGTCTCGGACAAGCCGTGGGAGCGCTTCGAGCCGTACCTGCTCAAGGGGCTCGACGTCTTCGTCGGCCCGGAGAGCCTGATCTCGCGTGGGCTCGCGGGAGGCGCCGCCGGTGCGGTTTCGGGGCTCGCGACCGCCTTTCCGGCCGAGGTGGCAGCGGCCGTGCGGGGGGTGTCCGGACCTGACGTGGAGAGCCTGCGCACGGCGTTGGAGCAGTTCCCGTTCCATGCCGCCGCAAAGCGAGTGCTGGCCCGGCGCGGAGTCCCGATCCAGGAGGACGTCCGCGCGCCGCTACGGGGTCTCACGAGCGACGAGCGTGAGGCGCTCGACCTGTGGCTCGGATCCTTGTAGCGGGCGCAGGCGCGATCGGGGCCTCGATCGCGTATCACCTCGCCGAGCTGGGAGCAGACGATGTGGTGCTGACCGATCGAGCCGAGGTCGCGGCCGGGGCGACGGGCAAGGCGATGGGCGGTGTGCGGCAGCAGTTCGCGACGGCGGAGGAGGTGCGGCTTGCCCAGGCGAGCGTCCGCTTCTTCGAGGAGCTGGGGCCGCCGTTCTTCGAGCAGGTCGGATACGTCTTTCTTGCCGTCACGGAGGCCGCTTTCGCTGAGCTCGAGGCGCGGATGGAGCTGCAGCGGTCGCTCGGAGTGGCCGTTGAGCGCGTCGCTGTGCCCGAGGGTGTCCGGGCGGACGATGTCGTGGGAGCGGTCGGGTGCAGGCAGGACGGAGTCGGCGATCCGGTTGCGGTGACAGGCGAGCTCGTGCGGCGCGCCGTCGAGCGGGGAGTGGAGGTACGCGAGCGGACCGCGGTGGAAGAGCTCAGGGGTGACGAGATCGTGATCGCCTGCGGCCCGTGGTCGGCCGAGGCGGGACGCCGGCACGGCGTGGAGTTGCCGGTACGGCCGCTATGCCGCCAGCTCCTGGAGACCGGACCGATCGAAGGGCTGCCTCAGGCGTTGCCGATGACGATCGAGGCCGAGACCGGATTCCACTTTCGCCGCCGCGGCGACCGGCTCGTCCTGGCCATGGCCGACGCGGAACCGCGGTGGGGCTTCGAGGAAGCCGTCGACGCCTCGGTGTTCGACGACCGGCTCGCGCGGCTGGCGCATCGGTTTCCGGCGGCCGCGCAAGCGCGGGTCGATCGGGCGTGGGCCGGGCTGTACGACATGACGCCGGACGCGCATCCGATCATCGGCCGGGTCGCGTCTGGAGTGTTCGCGGCCTGCGGTTTCTCCGGGCACGGCTTCATGCAGTCCCCCGCCGTGGGGCGGGCGCTGGCGGAAGAGATTCTCGGGCTCGAGCCGTCTTTCGACCTCGCTCCGTACCGGCTCGAACGGTACGAGAACGGCGCCGTGTTCCCGGAGCAGGTGATCTTGTGAAAAGTGACGAAGACGGCGCAGATTCGTGACAGACACGTGACTGCTTCCGCGGTAGCGTCTCCGCCGAGGGCGGCGGGAACGGCGCCCCACCCAAAAGGGCGGGGGTGCGCGCGCGTGAACCTGATAGAGCCGCTGGAAACGCGGGGCCTCGAGACTCGCGGGCGAGCCAAGTGCCACACTGATCGACGTGCACGCGCTCGTTCTCGGCTTCGGGTTGGGCTTCTTCGTGGCGCTCCAGCTCGGGCCCATGTCGTTGTTCCTCGTCCGCTCGACGTTGCGTGGCGGGTGGGCGGTCGGTCTCGCCGTCGGCGCAGGCATTGCAGTCGTCGACGCTCTCTATGCGGCGGCCGGAGCGGCAGGCGCCGCCCCGCTGCTCACGATCGAGCCGGTCCGACTCGCGCTCGGGCTGGTCGGCGCCGCTGTCCTGGTGCTCCTCGGAGCCCGGACCCTCTACAGCGCGTTTCGGGTGCGGCACGGCGGCGAGATCGAGGCGGAGGTCGGGACGCCGAAGCGCGCGTTCCTCACGTCCCTCGCGGGCACGGCCTCCAATCCCCTGACGATCGCCTCGTGGGCAGCTATCTTCGCCGCGGCCAGCGCCGCCGGCGCTGCAGACACCTCGAGCGGCGCGGTGCTCCTAGTTGCCGGAGTGGGGCTCGGCAGCAGTGCCTGGGTGAGCGCTCTGGCGACAGGAACGGCGCTTGCTCGACGGGCAATCGGCGAACGTGCTCAGCGGGCGGCTGAGGCGGTAGCCGGCCTCGGCCTGATCGGCTTCGGCGGCGCTCTCGCCTACACGACCATCCAGAACGAGTAACAATCGCCGGCGCTTTTTCGGAGGCTTAGAACGGCCCTCTCGGCTCGTAGCTGCCACGCCTCGCTCCTACCGCCAGCAGCGTCATCCCCTCCGGGCCGGCGACCGGGACTCTCGTCGTGGCGGGATCGAAGCGGAAGAACATGCCCTGCTCGGCCGGGACCTCCTCGCCGTCGATGCGGTAGCTGCCGGAGCCTCGAATGACGACGTTGACCTCCTCCTGCTGTGAGTCTTCCTCGTCGTGCTCGTGTCCCACGCCGTTGGGCGGGAGCTCGAGCCAGTTGACCCAGAATGCCTCGACGCCCAACTCGCGTCTCACGAACCGCATGGCTCCACCTGGCCCGCTGCCCTCGATGTCCTTCAGGTGCACGATCGAATAGCCCATTGCGCTCCTCCTACATCCTGAATACGCCGAAGGTCGTCTCCGGGATCGGCGCGTTCAACGCCGCTGAGATCCCCATCGCGAGCACGCGCCGGGTGTCGAGCGGGTCGATCATCCCGTCGTCCCAGAGCCGGGCCGTCGAGTAGTACGGATTGCCTTCCGCCTCGTACTTCGCGCGGATCTCGTCGGGATCCGCGTCCCCGACCATCGTCAGCACCGTCGCAGCTTGCTCGCCGCCCATGACTGAAATGCGCGCGTTGGGCCACATCCACAGCTGCCGCGGCGCGTAGGCGCGGCCGCACATCCCGTAGTTGCCGGCGCCGAAGGAGCCGCCGATGATCACTGTGAACTTCGGCACCTCGGCACAGGCGACGGCCGTGACGAGCTTCGCGCCGTCGCGGGCGATCCCGCCGGCCTCGTACTCCTTGCCGACCATGAAGCCCGTGATGTTCTGCAGGAAGACCAACGGCACCTTGCGCTTGCATGCGAGCTCGATGAAGTGCGCGCCCTTCGCGGCCGACTCTCCGAACAGGACGCCGTTGTTGGCCAGGACGCCGACCGGGTAGCCCTCGATCCGGGCGAAGCCGCAGACGAGCGTCTCGCCGTACAGCGCCTTGAACTCGTGGAACCGCGAGCCGTCGACGATCCGGGCGATCACCTCGCGCGGATCGAACGGCTGTCGGAAATCGTCCGGGATCAGGTCGTAGAGTTCCTCCGGGTCGGCCTCCGGCGCTTCCGGCGGTACCAGGTCCCAGGGCACGTCCTTCGGGGGCAGGTGCAGGTTGCGGACGATCTCCCGCGCGATCGCGAGCGCGTGCTCGTCCGAGTTTGCGTGGTGGTCGGCCACGCCGGAGAGCCGCGCGTGAACATCTGCGCCGCCGAGCTCCTCAGCGGTCACGTCCTGGCCGGTTGCCGCCTTCACGAGTGGAGGCCCCCCGATGAAGATCGTCCCGGTGCCCTTGACGATGATCGTCTCGTCGCTCATCGCCGGCACGTAGGCGCCGCCCGCGGTGCAAGAGCCCATCACGGAGGCGATCTGCGGGATGCCCTTCGCCGACATGCGCGCCTGGTTGAAGAAGATCCGCCCGAAGTGGTCGCGGTCGGGGAAGACCTCGTCCTGGAGCGGCAGGAACGCACCGCCCGAGTCGACCAGGTAGATGCACGGGAGGTGGTTCTGGTCGGCGATCTCCTGCGCGCGCAGGTGCTTCTTGACCGTGAGCGGAAAGTAGGTGCCCCCCTTCACCGTCGCGTCGTTTGCGACGACGATGCACTCCAAGCCTTCGACGACTCCGATGCCCGTCACGATCCCCGCGCCAGGCGCCTGGCCGTCGTACATGTCCCACGCTGCCAGGGTCGAGAGCTCGAGGAACGCTGTGTCGGGATCGACGAGCCGGTCGATCCGCTCCCGCGCAGTCAGCTTCCCGCGCGAGCGGTGGCGTTCCACCGCCTTGTCGCCGCCACCCCGTGCGACGAGCGCGGTCCGCTCGCGTAGCTCGGCGACGAGCTCCTCCATGCGGCCGCGCCGGCGAGCACCCTCGTCCGACCCCTCGACCTGCGACCGGAGCACGGCCATCGGGTGGTGAGCCTACCGGCTCGTCGGAGCTGCGGCTGCCAGCCGCTCCTTGACCGTAGTCTCGGCCGCCTGCCTCCCAACAACGTGGCCCGTGGCGATGCTCAGGAAGGCATCCCGCTCGAGGGCGTAGAGCCGAACGTCGGTGCGCGCCGTGACCGTCGCCGTGCGGGGGATGTCGCGCAGCAGTGCGATCTCGCCGAAGAAGTCACCCGCGTGCAACGGCTCGAGAGCGCGGCCGTCGCACTCCACGTCGGCGTCGCCCGACGCCACGACGTAGAAGCGGTCGCCGACCTCTCCCTGGCGCACGACATTCGCCCCAGCCGGGAAGACGACCGGAATAAGCCGACGCGCGAGGTGCTCGGTTGCGGCGACGGAGAGTTGCGCGAACATCGGCACCTGGCGCATCAGCGCAAGCTCCTGTGCCGGCAACGTCGCGTTTCGGTCGACGGCGAGCAGGTGGCGCCAGAACAGGAACGCGAGCAACGGCAGGAACAACCCGGTCGTCACGAGGCCCCCGCGTACTCCGAACGCCGAGGTCAGCCAGGCGGCACCGATCGAGCCCACGCCGACTGCGCCCATGGCGCCGCCGTAGAGGACGCCGAACACTCGGGCCAGGTGCTCGTCCGGCACCGCGCGCTGGAGCAGCGTTACGCCGGCCACGTCGAGCACGCTGTTCCCCGCGCCCACGACTGCGAGCAGCAGGAAGGCGAGCCACGGGTTCGGCCAGGCTGCGATCAACGCGATCGGCAAGCCCCAGGCGATCATGCCCAGGCCGAACGGGACTCCGATGCGGCGACCAACGAGGGACAGGGCAACGACGCCGCCGAACAGGCCGCCCGCGCCCGGGGCCGCGGTGAGGAAGCCGACTCCCGACGATCCCACGTGCAACAAGCTCAGCCCCGCAACGACCGTCAGGACGTTCAACGCCCCTCGCACGGCCGACTGCGCCCAGAAGAGAGCGACGATGAGGCGGGCGCCCCGCGACCTCCAGATCGCGGTCCAGCCTGCTCCGGCGTCGGCCAGGATCTTGTCGCTCAGCTTCACCGACCTGAGCCGCTCCACGTCGACGTGGATCCGCGCGAGCATCAGCGCTGCGAAAAGATGAAGCCCCGCACTGGCACTAAAGGCGACGCCTGGGTCGGTAGCGGCAACCAGGGCGCCGCCCAGGAGCGGGCCGATCAGGATTCCCAGGCTCTCGATCGTGCTCGAGGCCGCGTTCGCGGCGATCACCTCTGCGGGCCGCTTCCCCAACCACGGGACGATCGCGGACTGAATCGGCCAATAGAGCGTCAGCGCGATGCCGACGATCGCAGCGAGGGCGTAGATGACCGGGTCGGGGGCATCGAGAAAGAACGCGACGGCAGATGCGCTCACTGCGGCGGTTTTCGCGAGTTGGAGAGCCACGAGCACGCGCTGGCGCGAATAGCGGTCGCCGAGAAACGAAGCGAAGGGTGCTACGAGTGCAGACGGAAGCATGCGAATCAGTCCCACGAGCCCGACCGCGAAGGTCCCGCCCGACCGGTAGGCGAAGATTCCAAGCGCTACGAAATAGGCCCACTCGGCGGTCATCGAGCAGCCCCAAGCGAGCTCGAGCCGTCTCAGGCTCGGACTGCGCGCGACTGCCCGCAAGGGTTGCAGCGGCTGCGCGAACCGCGGCAACAGGCGTTCGACCAGAGATCGCATTAGCCTCTCGAGAAGACTCCCTCAACCGCCGCGACGGAGTCAAGAAAGCGGCAGAAAACGTTGTAAGTAGCAGCAAAACGGTGCTAGACATAAGGGCTCCAACAGGGACTACGGGAGAGGAGCCCCCATGAAGGGCAAGTTCAGCAAAGGCGTCGTGATCGGCGCTCTTGTCGCCACGCTCGTGCTCGCGGCGAGCGCGGCGACGGCCGCTACCGGCGGCAACTTCATCCTTGGCATGCTCAACACAGCCAGCTCGCCGACCAGGCTGACGAACACGAGCACGACCAGCGGCCAGATCGGGCTCGACGTGATCGGCAACAGCGCCACCGGCTCGGGCATCCGCGGCCAGAACACCAAGAACGCCCCCGGGGTCAGCGGTCTCAGCGCCTCCGGGATCGGTGTCTTCGGCAAGGTCAACTCCGCGAGCAGCCTCTTCGCCGGGGTCGAGGGCGATAGCCCCTCCACCGCGGGCGGCGCGGTTGCAGTGCTCGGCCGCCTGCTCTCGAGCACCCCCGGAGCAGGCTCAGCTGCCGTACGGGGCCAAAACAGCGGCACCAACGGCAACGGCTCCGGCGTCGCCGGCGTCCACGCCGGCTCCGGGATCGGCGTCTTCGGCGACTCGGCGAGCGGGATCGGCTCCTTCGGCCGCAGCAAGAATGCCGACGGTTACGGCGGCTGGTTCCAGAACGCGACCACCGGCACCGGCAGCGCCGGCATCGGTCTCGTGGCGCTCGGACGCGGGCACACGCTCACCGACACAGGCATCGGCCCCGACGGCTTCGACGGCGCGATCGAGGCCGCCGGCCCGAACGGCGTCGAGGGCAACTCGAACGCCCCGGGCGGCTTCGGCGTCAGCGGAGACGGCCCCGCGGTCGGGGTGAACGGAACCGCGACGAGTGTGAACGGCCAGGGCGGTAACTTCACCGGCGGCACCAGCGGCATAGGCGTCAACGCCAACGGCGGCACGACCGGCGTCTCCGCCGCGGGCGGCACGAGCGGCGTCTCGGCGACCGGAGACTCAGTCGGCGTTGACTCCGCCGTGACCGCCGGCAACGCGGTCGGCGTCAGGTCGACCGCCGGCAGCTCCGCCAACGACGCCGTCCAGGGCAACACGTCCAACGGCGTCGGCGACGCCTTGCAGGGCTTTACGACCGGAGGCGCCGCCTTCGGTGTCTTCGCGGTCACGGAACAGGGTGCAGGCGTCGTTTCTTCGACGAACGGTGGCACCGGCGTCTCGAGCTCCTCGAGCGGCGGCATCGGGGTCAGCGCGTCCAATAACAGCGCGACTAACCCGACGGTGAACGCCTCGAACGGCATGGGCGGCGGCACCGCCGGCAGGTTCACCGGCGGCACCGCGCTCAACGTCGAGAACAACGGCAGCTTCGGGATCGGGCTGAACGCGACGGTCACCGGCGACACCAACGGCGACGGGGACGCGACGAACGACGGCAACGACGCCATCTTCGCCTCCAGTGACGACACCAACAACGACGCCGTGATCACCGCGAATACCGCGGTCGGCAGCACCGAGCTCAGCCACGAGGCGATCGAGACCTCCGGCTTCCTCGACGTGAATGGCAACGCACGCGTGACCGGCACGCTGACCAAGGGTGCGGGCGCGTTCGAGATCGACCACCCGCAGGACCCCCAGCACTACTACCTTCGGCACTCCTTCGTGGAGTCGCCGGACATGAAGAACGTCTACGACGGCGTCGTCACGACCGGCAAGAAGGGCAAGGCGACGGTCAAGCTCCCCACCTACTTCGGGGCGCTCAACCGCAGCTTCCGCTACCAGCTGACCGTGATCGGGGCCGACTTCGCCCAGGCGATCGTCTCCAAGGAGATCGCGCCCGGCGGGCACACGTTCAAGATCAGGACGAACAAGCCGAACGTGAAGGTCTCCTGGCAGGTGACCGGCATCCGCAAGGACGCCTACGCCAACGCGCACCGGATCAAGGTCGTGGAGCGCAAGACCGGCAAGGCGGCGAACATGTTCCTGCATCCGGAGCTGTTCGGCAGGGCCGGCATGAGGCCGCTCGGTCTCGACCTGGCCAAGCCGCGGATCAACACGCTGGCGGCCGATCGTGCTCAGGCCAAGCAGTTGGCGCTCGTGCAGCGGAAAGCCGCACAGGCGCGCAAGGAAGCGGCCCAGCACCGGCACGCGACCGCGCCGCCCAAGGTGCAGCAGCAGAGGTAAGCACGACTTCATCAGAGAGGCGCCGGGCTCGGGTCCGGCGCCTCTTTCCTTCGCCGAGCTCCAGCAGGGGCGGCAGGACTCGAACCTGCAACCCCCGGTTTTGGAGACCGGTGCTCTGCCAATTGAGCTACGCCCCTACGCGGTTCGAGGTCAGCGATTCTATCGGCGCCCGGCGGGCATACTCGAGCCGTGATCGACCAGG
The DNA here is from genome assembly GCA_030854475.1 of Actinomycetota bacterium. Lineage (GTDB taxonomy): Bacteria > Actinomycetota > Thermoleophilia > Gaiellales > Gaiellaceae > JALYTD01. Next base: position 17,103 of record JALYTD010000038.1, on the reverse strand, counting down.
ATGGCAAGGGCCACGGCGAGGACGAGGGCGAGCGCGGCGACGCCCACCGCCCGGGTAAGGGCGGCGTGGCCGGGCCTGAAGGACACCGGCGCGCGCTCGGCGCGCTCTTTTTCGTGCTCGCGATCGTCTTTCTCGGCATCGCCGTCGAGGCGGGAGCGGCCGCGCGTGACACGCCGGGGCTCGTCGTCGTCGCAACGGCGGCTGCTGCGATCGCCTTGTGGCTCGGATCGCTGGCCTATCGCTCGTGGCGCCAGCGGTAAGGGATTCTCCGATGAACCCCGTATCCTCTGACCGTGGCGGAGAAGTCCGAGGACACCCTGTCGCTATGGCAGGAGTACCGTACGACCGGCGATCAGGCGCTCCGCGAGCGCCTGATCCTCACGTATGCGCCGCTCGTCAAGTACGTGGCGGGCCGCGTCGGCAGCGGCTTGCCGAGCCACGTCGACGAGAGCGACCTCGTCCAGTACGGGTTGCTGGGCCTGATCGGCGCGATCGAGCGTTACGACCCGGGCCGCGACATCAAGTTCGAGACCTATGCGATTGCCCGGATCAAGGGCTCGATCATCGACGAGCTGCGCGCGATGGACTGGGTACCGCGCTCGGTGCGGGCCCGCGCGCGCGACATCGAACGCGCGATCGGCGAGCTCGAGTCGAAGCTCGGCCGCGCTCCGAGCGACGAGGAGGTCTCGAGCAAGCTGGGGCTCACCGAGGCGGAGCTCGACGACACGCTGGCGGAGATCGGTCGCTCCTCGATCGCGGCGCTCGACGAGTTGTGGACGATCTCCTCCTCCGGGGGAGACCAGGTCGCTCTGATCGACACGATCGAGGACAAAGAGGGTCCGGAGCCTCAATCCGCGCTTGCGGAGACGGAGCTCAAGGAGGCGTTGGGTGAGGCGATCGCGCGGCTCCCCGAGCGCGAGAAGCTCGTGGTCACCCTCTACTACTACGAGGAGCTGACGCTGCGAGAGATCGGCGAGGTGCTGGGCGTGACGGAGTCACGCGTCTCCCAGTTGCACACGAAGGCGATCCTCCGCCTGAAGGCCCGTCTCGCGGGCTCACCGGCGCGCGAGCCGCTCGAGCGCTGACGTCCAGCGAGCCGCGACGAGCGGGGCCAACCGGGACGTGCCCGCGCCGCGCCGTGCCGGGCCGCCTCAGGTGTCAGACATCGAGTCGGACTGCGCCGCGGATGCGCGGAAACCCGCTCGCCCAGCAGCCGCGCGCCCAAATGTGAAGTTGTCTGACACCGTGGCGGAACTGTGGCGCGAGTGTGACGAAGTGTGACGCGCTACCGCTTGACGACAAGCCTGTGGGGCCGGCCGAGCGTCGTCTCGACGAGCACCTCGTCCCCGCGGTTCGTGATCCGGACCGTGAAGTCCGTCTCCGACAGCCGCCGGCCGTCGACCCAGACCCTCGGGAGCTGCTCGCTGTGCGGGACGGTGTGGCCGATCGTCAGCTGCCCGCGGATGCCGGTCGAGCGAACGAACGTCGAATACGTACTGCCCTTGTGCCCCGCATCGACGTCGACATGCCCTCGCCCGACTCGGATCATGCGGCCGCTGATCGTCCGCTCGTACGGCGGCACCTGCGGCGTCACCTCGAGCCGTCGGTAGCCGAGATCGGGCCGCACACCAAGCTGCTGATGCACGACGGGCCAGACGGTGCCGTACGCGCCCCAGGCCTGGAGCACCATCGCGCGGTCGTACATCGGCCGGTCGATCGAGCGCCCGTAGTCGGGTGACGGAGCGATCTCCGGCATCGCGCCCGGCTGCTCATCCGGAGCGGGGAGCTGGAGCTTGGCGTTCGCATTCGTGAAGCGCGCCTGCTGCCTGCGGCCGAGACGTCCGTAGTTCCCCTCGCCGACAGCCATGATCGCCGTGTTGAGGGTGAAGATCTGCCGCTCGCCCTTGACGGTCGACACGGCGGGATCGCAGCCCGGCTCACCGGTGTGGTAGAGGCCGTTCGCGTCGCCGTAGCACGAGCGCTCGCGCAGCTTCAGGGCGGCGGTGCCGCGGTCGTCCTGCGCGATGCCGGGCCAGGGATCTCCGTCGCGCTGGAGCTCCGCCTCCATCGGGGTGACACCAATCCAGTGGCGTTGCTGCACCTTCTGGTCGCCGGGATCGTGGAGCGAGTCGGCGTACTGCGGGACCTCCGGCATCCACCATGAGTCCTCGAACGCCGCCTCCATCCGATCCGCGGCGGCGTCCGCCCAGGTGCCGGTCGCAACGTCGTTCTTGCTGTAGGCCATCGTCGCCAGATCGCGCAGCCCGCGGAGCGTGTACACGGTGTTGTCGAGCTTCTCCTGACCCATGCCCGGACGCTCGACGTTGCCGAGGCCCTCGGGCCAGCCGTCGTGGTCGGAATCCAGCTGGTCGACCACGTAATGCATGTTCTTGACCGCGAAGCCGTACAGCTCGTCGCGGAAGCGGTTGTCGCCGGTCCAGCGCCAGACGAGCGCCACCGCGCTCGGGAACTTCGCCGTCTCGTCCGTGTTGCCAGGATCCGTGTTGGAGCCGAAGTAGACCGAGCCTTCGGTGACGACCTCATGAGCGACTTTTCCGGTCGGCCCGTTGAGCACGAGGCTGACCTCCCGGAGCGCACGGAGATGGTCCTTGATCGGCTCGAACTGCCCGACCGCGACGCTCGCGAACGCCGTGTATTCCCCGTCGGTCGCGAACAGCCACGGGTAGTCCGGGAATCCAGCGCCCAGGAACCGCACGCGCCGCACCGTTCCTTTCGGCGGCGGGTACTGCTTGCCCTCGTCGGTCTGCCTGATGCGCAGGTTCTCGGCCACCTGGACCGAGTCGGCGAGGTTCTGCTTGCTCCAGTCGATCGCCCGCTGCAGCACCCCGTCGCCGGGCAACGAGAGCTGCGTGAACCCGCCGAGCGCTCGGCGCGATGCGATCTTGGCCCGCAGTGCCGCGGCGGGATCGCGCAGGACGGCTGCCTGCTCCGCGAGCGCCTTCGCGGCACCTTCGTCCGAGCCGGCGACGGCGAACCACACCGTTCGGCCCTGGCCGGCAGGAACCGTGAGGGCATAGCGGAGCTCGCCGCCCGCCCCCTTCCCGAAAGTCGAGTCGTCACAGCGCGGCGGGGCCGGGCCGTCGCCGGGGCACACGACCGGCGGCTCCTGGGGGCCGCGAAAACCGGCGCCGGTCGTGCCGCCGGACGGCGTAAGGGAGCTGCCGACCGCGGCAGCCCAGTCGTGTGCGCCCGCATTCGGGTGCGGCGTCCCGGTCTCGCGGAACACGAGCCTCTGGCCGTCGAACGAGGCTGTGTCGGGAAGGTTGAAGGTGCTCGGCGACGGGGTCGTCCAGCCCCAGGGGTACGCGCTCATCAGCTCGGAATGAGCCTGGATCCGCAGTTCAACCGACCGCGCACCGCCCGTAGACCGGAGCGTCAGGCCCACGAGGACGGCCCGGCGGCCGTCAGGAGCGAAGTCGGTACGGGTGACCTCGACCCCGTTCGACGCGGGCAGCCGCATGCGCACGTAGCCCCACCCGCTCTCGAACCGGTTCGCGGGCGGTAGCCAGGTGCCGTCGAGGCCGAACCAGAGGCCGTCGAGGAGCTTCAGGGGCGGTGTCCAGAGGCCGCCCATCTCGCCGCGTACGTGCCAGCCCATGGCCGGGAAGCGGCCGTCCTCGGCGCCGACCACATAGGCGCGGGTCCCGGCCGCGACGTACCGGCGGTCGCCGAGCCGCTCCGAGGTGGACAGCGTTGTCGCAGGGGGTGCCGCCGCGGCGCTCGTCACGAGGGCGATCACAATTCCGGCCAAGGCGGGTCCGATCCAGCGCACCAGCCCGTGAGTCTCCCGAACCGGGGTCGTCAAAACCCCATCCTCGTTTAAGATCGCGCGGCTTACGACCCATCTTTTGAAAGTGGGGCACGGATGAGGGGGAGCGAGCCGTCTCGTATTTCGACAGGCCGAGCGGGCTTTGCCTCCACGTCGATGTTCAAAGGAGGAACTGCATGAAGCGCGCAAGAGCAGTGGCGATTGCGCTCGGCTTGCTCGTCCTGATGCTCGCGCTGGTCGCGAGCGGGTGTGGCAAGAAGAAGAAGAGCGCGAGCAAGAGCGGGGGGAACGGAAGCAGCAAGGTCCTCGACCCGAGCAAGGCCGACAACGCAAAAGGCAACGTGACCTGGTGCATCGGCAAAGACACGACCGGCGCCTTCGCGCAGGTCGTCTCGATGCACAACTCGCAGAGCAACGGCGTGACGGCGAAGCTGGTCGAGCTGCCGACGTCCGCGGACGCGCAGCGCGAGCAGCAGACCCAGCGGCTGCGGGCCAAGTCGCCGGAGTGCGACGTGCTCGGCATCGACGTGATCTGGACGGCGGAATACGCCTCGCAGGGCTGGGTCTACGACCTGAGCAAGGCGATCGCCAAGCGCAAGGGCGATTTCATCCAGTCCACTGTGGACAGCGGGGACTACCAGGGCAAGAACTGGGCGATCCCGTTCAACACGAACGCCGGCTTCCTCTACTACCGCAAGGACAAGGTGCCGACCGCCCCGACGACCTGGCAGCAGGTGTACGAGGAGGCCAGGGCCAAGGGCGGCCTCGTCTACCAGAGCGCCCAGTACGAAGGCCTCACCGTGAACTTCCTCGAGCTCTTCTACAGCGCAGGCGGCAAGGTGCTGTCCGACGACGGGAAGAAGGCCGCCATCAACTCGCAGGAAGCGGAGAAGGCGCTGGAGTTGATGCGTGACGGCTACAAGAACGGTGCCGTCCCGAAGGCGAACCTCACGTACATGGAGGAGGAGTCCCGCCGGGCGTTCGAGGCGGGCAAGCCGGCGTTCATGCGCAACTGGCCCTACGCATACGGGCTCGGCTTGAAGTCGCCGATCAAGGGCAAGTTCGCGATCACGACCCTGCCGGGATTCGACAACAACAAGGGCAGCGGCGTGCTCGGCGGCTACAACCTCGCGATCAACGCCTATTCGAAGAACCCGGGCGCAGCGCTCGAGTTCGCGAACTTCATCACCTCCGACGAGCCGCAGAAGATCATGGCGGCGAAGGCATCCTTGCCACCTACCGTCTCTGCGACGTACGACGATCCCGCGGTGAAGACGGCGATGCCGTTCGCGGCGGAGCTGCGGACCGCGGTCGAGCAGGCGCAGCCGCGCCCGGTCTCGCCGGTGTACACGCAGATCAGCGAGGCGATCTACAAGAACGTCTACGCGGTGCTCGCCGGGCGGTCGACGCCTGAGAAAGCCCGCGCGGCGATGGAAAAGCAGATCAACGAGGCGCTCGCCACGTTCTAGTGTCGAGCGCGTCGGCGACAGCCGCCCGACCGAGGCGGCGCTCCGGGCTCTCGGAGCGCCGCCTCGGGGCGCTCATGCTCTCTCCGTCGCTGGCGGTGATCGCGCTCGTCGCGGCCTACCCGATCGGGTACGCGATCTGGCTCTCGCTCCACCAGTACAGCCTGCTCCATCCGGGGCTGTCGCGGTGGGTGGGCTTCGGGAACTACAGCGACGCGCTGTGGGGGGCCCACCATCATGAGTTCTGGGACGCGTTCAAGACGACGTTCGTCTTCTCCGGCATCTCGGTCGGGCTCGAGCTCGTAATCGGCCTGGGCATGGCGTTGGCGATGCACCAGGCGTTCAAAGGCCGCGCGATTCTGCGGACAGTCGTCCTCGTCCCGTGGGCGATCCTGACCGTCGTGACGGCGATGACGTGGCGGACGATCTTCGAGCCGGATCTCGGTTTCGCAAACTCGGTGCTCCGGGCGCTGCACCTGCCCGGCGCCCACACCGTCTGGCTGGGCGAGAACGGCTACGCGCTGGCGGTGATGATCTTCGCGGACGTCTGGAAGACGGCGCCCTTCATGGCGCTGCTGATCCTCGCCGGGCTCCAGGTGATCCCGGACGACGTCTACGACGCGGCGAAGGTTGACGGCGCTTCGGCGGTTCAGCGGTTCCGCTTCGTGACGCTGCCGCTGCTGATGCCCGCGATCCTCGTCGCACTGATCTTCCGGACGCTCGATGCGCTGCGTGTCTTCGACCTTCCGAAGGTGTTGACGAACGGAGCGAACGGCACGAGCACCCTGTCGCTCGAGGCCCACCAGACCCTGGTCACGAACAACATCATCGGCCTGGGCTCCGCGCTCGCGATCCTGACCTTCGCGACCGTGATGACGGTCTCGTTTCTCTACATCCGCTTCATCGGCGGCAACATCCGCGCACTGGCGGAGGACCGATGAGCGCGGTTGCGGTAGAGAGAGCAAAGGGAAAGCCGAAGGCGGCCAGAGGCACCGCTCCGTCTGGAAGGCTGCGCAACCAGATCCTGCTCTGGATCGGCGTGGTCCTGATCATGATCTTCTGTCTGTTTCCGTTCTACTGGTTGATCAACACGTCGCTGAAGGTCGGGCCGGACCTGTCCAAATCCGACCTGCTGCCGCCGCACCCGACGTTCGACAACTACTCCTCGGTCTTCGACAACAAGGACTTCGTCAAGGCGCTGCGCAACAGCGCGATCGTCAGCCTGACGACGACCGCGATCTCGCTCGCGATCGGCTCCTTCGCCGCCTACGCGCTCGCGCGCCTGCGCGTTCCCGGGAAGTTCTTGCTGCTCGGCCTGTTCCTGTCCATCTCGACGTTCCCGCCGATCGCGATCGCGGCACCGATCTTCAAGTTGTGGTCGGACATCGACATCTTCGGTTTCAAGCTCTACAACAGTTACGCAGGACTGATCCTCCCGGACCTCACGTTCACTTTGCCGCTCACGATTTACATCCTGACGTCGTTCTTCCGCGAGATACCGCGCGAACTGGAGGAGGCGGCTCTCGTCGACGGTGCTACCTACTTTCAGTCGTTCCGGAAGGTCGTCTTGCCCCTCGCAGCGCCGGGCCTTGTAACCGCTGGGCTGTTGGCTTTCATCTTCGTCTGGAACGAGTTTTTGTTCGCGATTACGCTGACTTCCACGCCTGACCGGCGCCCGGTACCGGCTGCAATCGCGTTTTTCACGGGGACGAGCTCGCGATTTGAAGTGCCACTCGGGACGATCAGCGCGGCTTCCGTTCTCGTAACGGTTCCGCTCATCGCGTTGGTGATCCTGTTCCAGCGCAGGATCGTCGCCGGTCTAACCGCCGGAGCAGTTAAAGGCTAGTCAGGCGGGCGCTGCTTCGCGCTCGCGCGCGTCGTCGATGCTGCGCCCCGTCTCCGCGTCGAAGAAGTGCAGCTTGGAGATGTCGATCCAGAGCTCGGACTCCTGACCCTCGCGGATGTCGCTGGCGGCGTCCAAGCGCGCGATCACGCGGTCCTCCTCGCCTGCGCTGGGAGCGTCCGCCATGCCGGCTTCGGCCGCGAGCTCGGCCAACTCCTCCGACTCGATCCCCTGGCGTTCGATCGAGAAGTGGGCGTAGAGCTCCGCGCCCATCCACTCGACCACCTCGATCTTCAGCGGGAAGACAGCACCCTGGTCGCGCTTGTCTCCGACCAGTGAGGCGTCCTCGAAGTGCTCCGGCCGGATGCCCGCGATCAGCTCGCGTTGCCCTTCGAGGTTCTTACGTAGGCGGTCGGGGAGGGGCGCTTCGACCATCGGCAGCTGCACCGTGTTTCCGTCAACCCGCGCCGGCATGAAGTTCATCGAAGGCGAGCCGATGAAGCCGCCGACGAACAGGTTGACCGGACGCTCGTACAGTTCCTGTGGCGGCCCGACCTGCTGCACGATGCCCGCGCGCATGACCGCGACGCGGTCGCCGAGGGTCATCGCCTCGGTCTGGTCGTGCGTGACGTAGACGGTGGTGGTGCCGAGGCGCTGCTGGAGGCGGGAGACCTCGACGCGCGTCTGCACCCTCAACTTCGCATCGAGGTTCGAGAGGGGCTCGTCCATCAGGAACGCGGCCGGCTGGCGCACGATCGCGCGGCCCATGGCGACGCGCTGGCGCTGCCCGCCGGAGAGGTTCGCCGGCTTGCGATCGAGCTGTTCGGTCAGGTCGAGGATTCTCGCCGCCTCCTCCACGCGCGTGTTGATCTCTTCCTTCGGAACCTTCGAGAGCTTGAGCGAGAAGCCCATGTTCTCGCGCACGGTCATGTGCGGGTAGAGCGCATAGCTCTGGAAGACCATGGCGATGTCGCGATCGCGCGGGGGTAGGTCGTTCACGACCGTGTCGCCGATCCGAAGCTCCCCCTCGGTGATGTCCTCGAGCCCGGCGATCATCCGGAGGGCGGTGGACTTCCCGCAACCCGACGGGCCGACGAGGATCACGAACTCCCCGTCGGGGATCTCCAGGTTCATGTCCTTGACCGCCTCGGTGCCGTCCTTGTAGCGCTTGGTCACGTGCTCGAGGACGATCTCGGCCATGGGAGCTGGAGGTTATCGCGTCACGATCGAAAAGTCGTGGCCATCTCGCTCGTAAGCGAGAACCCCGGGCTCGGCGTCGTGCAGCCAGAACTCGCGCGGGAGCTGACGGCGCGACCGGATCAGCTCGCGGTAGTGCTCGAGCAGAGAGTCGGGGTCGGCCTTCTGCGCCGCGATATTTCGCTCCTCGGGGTCGACAGCGGGTAGCCAGGGCTTGCCCGTCGTGAAGCCGCCGTTCGGACTCGCATCCCATTGCATCGGATGCCGCGCGCCGTCGCGGCCGAAGCGGTCGTAAGGCGGCTCGGCGCCGGGACCGTCCGCCAGGCCGATCTCGTCGCCCTGGTAGACGAACGCCGCGCCGGGGAGCGTGAGCAGGAGCTGCGCGGCGTCGCGAACCTTGTCCCGACCGAGCCGCGTCGCCAAGCGCGGGAAGTCGTGGTTGGAGAGCACCCAGGCGACGCGCTCGAGGGCCGCCGCCGGCTCGATCGCCGCTCGGAGGCGCTGGGCTTCCCAGGGCGAGAAGAGCAGCTCGAAGGCGAAGACGAGATCGAGGTGCTCCAGGTAGCGCGGGTACTCGGACGTGCCGAGATACACCTCGCCGACGAGCAGGGCGTCCCCGGCAGCCTCGCGCAGCGCGGCCAGGCCCTGGACGACCTCGGGCCGGTTGGCCGAGTAGACATGCTCGAGGCGTTCCGAGTCCTCGCCGAGCGGCAGCGGGAACTTGCCCGTCGCCGGCGGGTCGTCGCGCAGCTGATCGTCTTTGTAGAGGCGGTCGATCGCGTCGAGGCGGTAGCCGTCCACGCCGCGGTCGAGCCAGAAGCGGACGACGCCTTGCATCGCCTCGACGACCTCGGGGTTGCGCCAGTTCAGGTCGGGCTGCTCCGGGTAGAACGAGTGGAGGTACCAGCGGCCGCTCTGCTCGTCCCGGCTCCAGGCAGGACCGCCGAACGCCGCCACCCAGTTGTTAGGCGGGCCGTCGACCGGCGACCAGATGTACCAGTCCGGGTGCTCGCGGAACCACGGGTGCTCGATCGAGGTGTGGCACGGGATCAGGTCGAGCAGGACGCGCAAGCCAAGCTCGTGCGCCCGCTCGACGAGCTCGTCGAAGTCGGCGAGGGAGCCGAAACGCGGGTCGACGCCCGTGTGATCGGCCACGTCGTAGCCCAGGTCGGCGTCCGGCGAGGGATAGATCGGGGAGAGCCACAGCGCGTCCACGCCCAGGTACGCCAGGTGGTCGAGGCGCGACGTGATGCCGGGCAGATCGCCGAGCCCGCCGCCGTCGGAGTCCTGGAACGAACGCGGGTAGATCTGGTAGACGACCGCGTCTTGCCACCACACGCGGTTGAGGATAGGTGCGGACACGACGCTAAGATCGCACCGGCACCCCGTCCGAAGGAGGAGATCCCTGCATGTCCGTCGAGCCCGGAAAGATTCGCAACGTCGCCGTTGTCGGCCACCGCTCGACCGGCAAGACCTCGCTCGTCGAGGCGATGCTCTTCGAGACGGGTGCTGCGAACCGGCTCGGCTCCGTGGAGGCGGGCACCACCGTCTCCGATTGGGACGAGGACGAGCAGAAGCGCCAGATGTCGCTCTCGGCGACGCTCTCTCACCTCGACTGGAAGGGCCGCAAGATCAACTTGCTCGACACGCCGGGCGACGCCGGGTTCGTCGGCGACGCGGCCGCGTCACTGAAGGTTGTCGAAGGTGCGCTGATCGTCGCCAGCGCCGTGATGGGGGTCGAGGTGCAGACGCAGCGGATGTGGCAGCGCGCCGAAGCGGGCGAGCTCGCGCGGGTGATCTTCGTGAACATGCTCGACCGTGAGCGGGCCGACTTCTTCCGGTCGCTCGAGGCCTTGCGCGCACAGCTGTCAGACCGCTGTGTCGCGATCCACCTGCCGATCGGGTCGGAGCACGAGGTGAGCGGAATCGTCGATCTGCTGCACAACTGCGCCTACATGGATCCGGGCGGCGCGCGTGAGTCCGGACCGACCGAGATCCCGGCCGAACTGGCCGACCAGGTCGCCGAGTACCGCGAGAAGTTGCTGGATTCGGTCGTCGAGACGGACGAGGACCTGATGGCGCGGTATCTCGAGGGCGAGGAGCTCGACACCGAGACCGTCGCCGCCGCGCTGAAGAATGCAGTCACGCGCGGCGAGCTGTTCCCGGTCGCGTGCGGAGTCGCGACCAAGAACCTCGGCACGACGGCCCTGCTCGACCTGCTCGTCGAGGCGGTGCCCTCCCCGGCGAAGAAGGGCGAGCCGATCGAGATTCCGAACACCTCCACGGCGGCGTTCGTGTTCAAGACGATCGCCGACCCGTTCGCCGGCCGGATCAACGTGTTCCGCGTCCTGCACGGCGTGATCAAGGGCGACTCCACACTGGTCAACCCGCGCACGCACTCCAAAGAGCGGGTGGGGACGCTGCTGATGCTCCAGGGCAAGGAGCACGTGCAGTCGCCGGAGTTCGCCACCGGGGACATCGGAGCCGTCGCGAAGCTGAAAGATGTCGCGACCGGCGATCTCCTGCTCGACCACGAGGAGCCGGTGGAGCTGCCGCACATCGACTTTCCCGAGCCGGTGATGAGCTTTGCCGTCACTCCCAAGGCAAAGGGTGACGAGGAAAAGGTCGGAACAGCGCTCCGGCGGCTGTCGGAGGAGGATCCGACCTTGCAGCTACGTCGCGACCAGCAGACCGGCGAGCAGTTGCTCTCGGGTCTCTCGCAGATCCACGTGGAGGTAGCGGTCGACCGGCTCCGCGGCCGGTTCAACGTCGACGTCGAGCTGCACCCGCCTCGCGTCCCCTACCTGGAGACGATCCGCAAGGAGTCGAAGGCACGGGGCCGTTACAAGAAACAGACCGGCGGCCGCGGCCAGTTCGGTGACTGTCACGTGGTGCTCGAGCCGCTCGAGGGTCACCAGGGGTACGAGTTCAAGGACGAGATCGTGGGCGGCGTGATCCCGCAGAGCTTCAGGCCGGCGGTCGACAAGGGGATCCAGGAGGCGATGCAGCGCGGCGAGCTCGCGGGCGCGCCCGTGCAGGGCCTGCGTGTGCGGCTCGTAGACGGTTCGTACCACTCCGTGGACTCCTCGGAGATGGCGTTCAAGATCGCCGGCTCGATGGCCTTCAAGCAAGCGTACGAGAAGGCGGATCCGGTACTACTCGAGCCGATCATGGATGTCGAAGTGACTGTCCCGGACGAGGCCGTGGGCGCCGTCAACGGCGACCTCAACTCACGTCGCGGGCGGCTCCAGGGGATGGAGCCGAAAGGCGGCATGACGTCGATCAAGGCCGAGGTGCCGATGGCGGAGATCCTCACGTACTCGCAGTCGCTGACGTCCCTCACCGGCGGGCGCGGCGACTACCACATGAGTTTCTCGCGCTACGAGGAGGTCCCCACGCACATCGCGCAGAAGGTGATCGCGGAGACGAAGAAGGAGAAGGAAGAGGCGGCCGTCTAGCCGCTCGGCGACGCGATGCGCATCACGAGAACAGCCGTCACCCAGAGCTGCGCGATCTGCGAGCGCACCCTGCTCCAGGGCGAGCAAACGGTCCGTTTCGCGCCGGACGGCCAGAACTTCGTCGACGTCTGTCCGCTCTGCACCGACGTGGCCGTCGAATACGGCTGGCTGAAAGAAGGCAGTCCTACGAGCCCGACCGTGCCGGATTCCACGCGGAGGAAGCGGCTCTCTCTGGCGGAGCTGTTCGGCGCCAAGAGGTCTGCGCCCGAGTCCGAGCCGGTGGCGTCCGAGCCGATCCTGCGGCGCCTCTCCGAGCCCGAGCTGGCGATGGTCGAGGCAGCTGACCTGTTCAACTCGAGCGCATTCAGGCGCACGGTCGCGGGCGTGGCTAAGAGCCTCGGCCGCCCGCGAGCGAGCATTCTCAGGATCTCGGGTGTCAACAAGGAGGTCGTCGTCACGATCGCCTGGGACATCTCCTGGTACCAGTACCGCATCACGCCTGAAGCCCCGCAGCCGGTGCGGCTCGAGGAGCGCGGCCACGAGCCCGGTCAGCTCGAAGGGCTCTACAAGGAGTGGAACGCGCACCTGGACGACAGCGGCCGCCTCGTGCCGGATATCGCACGCATCTAGCTTCCGCGCGAGTCGTCCATACAATCCGAGTCAAGATGATCTATTGCGTGATCCCGCGCGAGCTGGCCGACGATCTCTTCGACAAGATGGTCGAGTACTACAAGGACAACCCGAACGTGACCGTGATCGTCGACCGCCGGACCGGGCCTGACCGCCGGCGCGGCAAGGACGCCGCCGAGCACAAGGAGAAGCGCGAGCTGCGGGACCGCCGCCGCCGGCGCATGCCGGGCACGTTCCCGGACGTGGATCCTCCCGAGAACTTGCACTAGCGCGTCTAGAATCGCCCGCGTGGCGCAACTGGGCGAGAAGACCTTCCAGAACTACATCGGCGGCGAGTGGGTCGACGCCGCGGGCGGCGCGACCTTCGAGTCGACGAGCCCCGCGAACGGGGAGACGATCGGCACGTTCCCGAAATCGGGCCCGGAGGACGTCGACCGCGCCGTCGCCGCGGCGAAGGCCGCCTACGAGGAGTGGCGCCTGGTGCCCGCCCCGAAGCGGGGCGAGGTTCTGTTTCGGTTCGGCCAGCTGCTCGCGGAGCGCAAGGCCGAGCTCGCGCAGCTGATGACGCGCGAGATGGGCAAGGTGCTGCCCGAGGCCGAGGGGGACGTTCAGGAAGCGATCGACATGAGCTTCTACATGGGCGGGGAGGGGCGCAGGCTGTTCGGCCAGACGACTCCGTCCGAGCTGCGCGACAAGTTCCAGATGTCGGTGCGCATGCCGATCGGCGTCGCGGGGGCGATCACGCCGTGGAACTTCCCGATCGCGATTCCCTCATGGAAGACGCTGCCCGCGATCGTGTGCGGGAACACGGTGGTGTTCAAGCCGGCGACGGACACGCCCGCGCTGGGTGAGCGCTACGTCGAGCTCTTCGACGAGGCCGGCCTGCCCAAAGGCGTACTCAACATCGTCCACGGCGGCGGGAGCGAAGTCGGACAGCGGCTGGTCGAGCATCCCGACGTGCCCGTGATCACGTTCACCGGCTCGCGCGAGACCGGCGTCGCGGTGACGAAGGCCGCGGCGGAGAACCTCAAGCACGTCCACCTCGAGCTCGGCGGGAAGAACGCGATCATCGTTCTCGACGACGCGGATCTCGACCTGGCCGTGGACGGCATCCTCTGGTCGGCGTTCGGCACCTCCGGTCAGCGCTGCACGGCTGCGAGCCGCGTGATCGTGCAGGAGGGCGTGTACGAGGCCCTGGCGGCGAAGCTTGTGGAGCGCGCCGAGCAGATGCGCCTCGGCCCCGGCTGGGAAGAGGACACCGACGTCGGCCCGGTGATCAACCGGAGCGCGCTCGAGAAGATCCACTCCTACACGGAGATCGGCAAGGAGGAGGGCGCCGAGCTACTGACCGGTGGCGAGATCGCCGCAGGCAACGGGCTCGGCGACGGCTTCTACTACCGGCCGACCGTCTTCGGCCGGGTCGATCCACAGATGCGGATCGCGCAGGAGGAGATCTTCGGGCCGACGACGGCGTTGATCCCCGTGCGCGACTTCGACGAAGCGATCCGGGTCTCGAACGGGATCCGCTACGGGCTCTCGAGCTCGATCTTCACGCGAGACGTGAACAAGGCGTTCCGCGCAATGCGCGACCTGGTCGCGGGGATCACGTACATCAACGCCGGCACGATCGGCGCCGAAGTTCATCTTCCGTTCGGGGGCACGAAAGACACGGGCAACGGACACCGTGAGGCGGGCCAAGCGGCCCTCGACGTCTTCACCGAGTGGAAGTCGATCTACGTGGACTACAGCGGCAAGCTCCAGCGCGCCCAGATCGACGTCGAAGAACACCCGTCGCCTTAGCGCGTGCGCTGGCTGCTGTTTCCCTTGGCGGTGGCGGCAGGCGCCGCGTTGCCGATCCAGTTCAGCATCAATGCGCAGCTCCGCGGCTGGCTGGGCGGCTCCGCCCTCGTCGCGGCGGCGGTCTCGTTCTTGGTTGGCATGTCGGCGCTCGTGCTCGTCGCGGTGATCCTGCGGGAGCCCCTGGCCACCGGCAACATCGTGAATGTCCCCTGGTGGCTCTGGACGGGGGGCATCATCGGCGCGTTCTACGTCGCGTCGTCGATCGTTCTCTTACCGCGGCTGGGTGCGGCGGCGACCACGGCGTTCATCCTGGGCGGCCAGGTCGCGGCGTCGCTCATCCTCGACCACTTCGGCCTGCTGCACCTCACGCAGCACGAAATCGGCCCCGGAAGGGCGATCGGCGCGGCGCTGATCGTTGCAGGCGTCGCGCTCGTGCAGGTCTACTAGGTGAAGGTGAGGATGTGGAGGGGGCAAACATGACCAGGTCGCACAAGCTGGTCTGGTTCGTTCCGGAGGAGGCGTTGGACGCGACGCGCGACGCGGTGTTCGCTGCCGGAGCCGGGCGGATCGGGGGTTACGAGCGCTGCTCCTGGTACACGGCGGGAACGGGCACCTTCCTCGGCGGGGAGGGCACCGATCCGGCGATCGGCGAGGCCGGTAGGGAGGAGCGCGCGCCCGAGCTGCGTGTGGAGACCGTCGTCCCGTCGGAGCAGGCGAGCGATGTCGTTCGGGCCCTCTTGGACGCGCACCCGTACGAAGAGGTCGCGTTCGACCTCTACCCGCTCCTCGACCCGGAATCCTCAGGTGCCTGACACCCGGACGCGTCCGTTGCGCCAGCCCCGTTTGCAGGGTAAGTCATACTCTCGTTGCATTCTCGTCACGCTCTCGTCACGGTGTCTGGCACCCGGACACGTCTCGGGCGGCCACGGCGGTTGAAGGCACGCCTTTCCACTGACGGAGGCGCCCGCGGCAACCCCGGCCCTGCCGCCTACGGCTACGTGCTCGAGGCCGAGGACGGGACGGTGCTCGCCGCGCACGGCGAGAGGATCGGGGTCGCGACGAACAACGTCGCCGAGTACCGCGGGCTGATCGCGGGCCTCGAGAAGGCGGCGGAGCTAGAGATCGGCGATCTGGAGGTGATCTCCGACTCCGAGCTACTCGTCCGCCAGATGACCGGCGACTACAAGGTCAAGAACGAAGCGCTCCGCGAGTTGTGGGACGAAGCCAACGATCTCGAGCGCAAGCTCGGCCGCGTGACCTACCGCGCAGTCCGGCGCGAGCACAACGATCTCGCCGACCAGCTGGTCAATGAAGCGCTAGACGCCGCCTCGTAAACCGAGGGCTATACTCGAATGGCCGCGCGGATGTAGCTCAGTTGGCTAGAGCGTCTGCTTGCCATGCAGAAGGTCGTGGGTTCGAGTCCCATCATCCGCTTCGTTCAGAACCCCCTGCAAAGGGCGCGGTTCTCTCGCACCGTTAGCCGCACCTGAACGGTCCCCGGCGAGGCGTGAGTCAGGTTCTAGTCAGGAACGGGCGCCGCTGGACGGCTGAGGCGACAAGCTGCCTGCGTGGGCTCCCGTTGCCGTGATTGGAACCGGCACGGCTGTAGACGGTAGCCGCACCGAAAGGATGCGGAGCCGGCGGCGCCTCCTCCACCGTGACGACCTTGACGCGCTAGCGAGAAACGGCGACGGGGGAGGGAGTAGCGCCAGCCACTCCACCCCTGTCGGGTACGCAAATCCATCCGTCATGCTGCTCGGAGGTATTCGTGGATCAGTCCGCCGAGTAGGTCGCGTCGGTGGAGCTGGCCTGCCGGGTTCGAACCGACGAGGCGTAGGCGGGACCCTGGTATCGGTGGTGTCAGCCCGAGAGCGCGATGCGGCCTGTGGGTGTTGTAGTGGTCGATGTAGACGCGGAGGACGCGCTCGAGTTGCTTGCGGCTGGTGATCAGGAGCCAGTCGAGGCAGTCGCGGCGGACGGTGCCGACGAAGCGTTCGGCGAAGGCGTTTGCCTGCGGGGCGCGGAATGGGGTGCGGATGATCTCGACGCCTTCGCTTCGGAAGACGTCGTCGAAGGCGCGGCTGAACTTGCTGTCACGATCGTGGATCAGGAACCGGGCCGGTGTCGCTCGCTCGGAGAGTGACCAGGCAAGCTGTCGGGCTTGCTGGGCCATCCAGCGTCCGTCGGGGTTCGCGGTGCAGCCTGCGAAGTGCACGCGCCGGCTGCTGAGTTCGAGGAAGAAGAGCACATAGAGGCTGTGGGGTGCCAAAACTCAGGTCGGTCGCTCGCAACCTGCCGATTTGCAGGCGGAACCGAATTAACGCACCCCACACGCCCGGGAAAGTAGCGAGCGCAGAACGCACGCCAGTCGAGCTCGACAGGAGGCTCCGATTCGCCGACGTCAGATCGGGCGCGAGTTCGAGATAGCGTCCGCCGGCGGCGTCCCCCCTCCGGCGATGGCCGTCGCGAAGCGGATCGTTCCCGCGACCGTCGTCCAACCTCGCGAACTGCGCTCACGGAGAGGTCTAGAATCCGCGGGCCATGCCATGCTAGGGCGCGGGCGAGGAAGGTGAGGCAGAGGTGGCAAAGGTTCTCTGTGTCCTGTACGAGGATCCTGTTGACGGGTATCCGAGGTCGTACGCTCGAGATGCGATTCCCAGGATCGAGCGCTACTACGACGGTCAGACCACGCCGACCCCCGAGCGGATCGACTTCGAGCCGGGTGAGCTTCTGGGCAGCGTTTCCGGGGAGCTCGGGCTGCGGCGGTTCCTCGAGGAGCGCGGCCACGTGTTTGTTGTCACGTCGGACAAGGACGGGCCGGACTCGGTCTTCGAGCGAGAGCTCCCGGACGCTGAGATCGTCATCTCCCAGCCGTTCTGGCCTGCCTACCTGACGGCTGAGAGGATCGCGAAGGCGCCG
>JALYTD010000037.1 GCA_030854475.1 Actinomycetota bacterium | reverse complement strand
CGAGTACCAGATGCTCGGGTGTCCAGGCCTCGTCGAGGTCGAGCGGCGACTGACCGTCGGCGGTCACGCGGCCGGTGCGGTCGAGGCCGATGGCGTAGCGGAACTCCTTGGCCTTGGCCGGCATCCTCGTATCCTGCCGAGCCGTGGCAGGAACCGTCCGGGGTGCGGCGTAATGTCTGGCCATGCGACGGTTGCGGTCGCTCAGCGAGGCTGAGTGTTACGCCAGGTGTTACGGAGGCTGGGAAGAGACGGTCCGCATCGTCGCGCTCGAGCCGCGTCGCACGCGCCGGGAGCTGGCGCTCGAAGGGGAAGCGCTCCGGGTGCGTTTCGAGGAGTTCCTCGACGCCCGTGACCCCCTCGAGCTCGCCGAGCCCGAAGCGGCTTAACTCTCGCCGTACCGTCAAACTGTGGGTGCTTGCTTGACCAACGAGCACGATAAGACGGCTGCCCGGGCCGAGCCCGGACAGCCTCTAGGGCGGCGCCGCAAGACGTCGCCTCAGTCAGCGATACCGGACGTCGTTGCGCCCGGTCTCAGGGTGCTCTTCTGCGGGATCAACCCGGGCCGGGTCTCCGCGGCGGCGGGGGTGCACTTCGCGAATCCGCGCAACGACTTCTGGCGGCTTCTGCACGTTGCGGGGTTCACGCCACGGCTGCTCGAGCCGGCGGAGCAGCTCGGGCTCCCGACCTACGGCATCGGCGTGACGAATGCGGCGGCGCGGACGACGGCGGGGTCCGGCGATCTGCGCAAGGCCGACTTCGCGGGCGCGGCGGACCGACTCGAGCGAATCGCTGCAGAGCTGAAGCCGGCCTGGATCGGATTCGTCGGTAAAGACGCGTATCGCGGCACGTTCGGAGAGCGGGCCGAGCTCGGCGCGCAGGAGCGACGGCTGGACGAGACCCGGTTGTTCGTGCTTCCCTCGACGTCACCCGCGAACGCTGCCGTGCCGTGGGAGGAACGCCTGCGTTGGTTCGAAGAGCTCAGCCGCGCCAGCGGTTCGTACTGAGGCATCGCTTGCGATGCCGCTTGGAGGTCATGCCGGCTTTGCCGGTATGACCGTTTATCGGTCTTGACCGACCGATCATCAGCCGCGCCAGCGGTTGGTGATCGGTGTCCGCCGGTCGCGGCCGAATGCCTTGGGGCGCAGCTTTACGCCGGGCGGCGCCTGCCGACGCTTGTACTCCGCGCGGTCGACCAGCGCGACGGCGCGCTCGACGACGTCGCGGTCGAAGCCGTCTCCGGACAGCTCCTCCAACGTCCGGTCGTGCTCCACGTACTGCTCGAGCACCTCGTCGAGCTGCGCGTAGGGCGGCAGCGAGTCCTCGTCGAGCTGGTGGTCGCGCAGCTCGGCACTCGGCGCGCGGTCGATGATGCTCTGCGGAATGAGCTCGCGACCCACGCGGTCGTTGAGGTAGCGCGCGAGATGGAACACGTCCGTCTTGTACACGTCCTTCAACAGCGCGAAGCCGCCTGCCATGTCTCCGTAGAGGGTCGCGTAACCGACCGACAGCTCCGACTTGTTGCCGGTCGCGACGAGCATCCAGCCGAACTTGTTCGACAGCGCCATCAGCAGGACGCCGCGAACCCGTGCCTGGATGTTCTCCTCCGCGAGGTCGGGCTCCTTGCCGGCGAATGGTTTCTCGAGCGCTTCTTCGAACGCGTCGACGATCTTTTCGATCGGGATCTCCATGAACGGACAGTCGAGGCTCTCGGCAAGCCGGCGGGCGTCAGTGCGCGTGCCCTCCGAGGAGTAGCGCGAAGGCATCGAGACACAGTGCACGCGCTCCGGTCCGAGCGTCTCCGCCGCGAGCGCGGCGGTCACCGCGGAGTCGATCCCTCCGGACACTCCCACGACCACTTGCTGGAACCCGTTCTTGCCGACGTAGTCGCGTAGCCCGAGCTCGAGCGCACGCCGCATCTGCTCGATCTCGTTGGCGAACGGGACGACCTCGCTCACTGCTTTGCTGCCGTTGCTGGACGGCCCTGGAGACCCGACGTGGATGATCTCGGCGGGCGGGGCCTGCTCGCGCTCGCGCGCGAGGGCGCGCCGGCGCACGTCGCTCAGGCGGCGGCCGATCACTTCCTGTGGCTCGATGTCGACAACGAGGAGCGCTTCCTCGAAACCGGGTGCGCGTGCCAGCACGTTCCCCTCGTCGTCGAGCACGCACGAATGGCCGTCGAAGATCAGCTCGTCCTGCCCGCCGACGGTATTGCAGAACGCAACGAAACACGAGTTGTCGCGAGCGCGCGTCACGAACATGTCCTCGCGCTCGTCGGGACGTCCGACATAGAAAGGCGATGCCGAGATGTTGACGAGCAGTTCTGCCCCGGCCAGCGCCAGGTCGGTCGCGGGCGGCCCCGGCTGCCACATGTCCTCGCAAACGGTCGGGCCGACGAGAGTCTTGCCGTGCTCGAGCAGAATCAGGTCACGACCTGGTGCGAAGTAGCGGTCTTCGTCGAAGACGCCGTAGTTCGGCAGGAACCGTTTGCGGTACACCGCCTTGACCTCACCGGCGGAGCAGACATAGCACGCGTTGTAGAGGTCGCGGTCGAAGTAGGGCGCGCCGATGAGGACGGTTGCGCCGCGTGCCTCGCGGGCGATTTTTTCGACCGACTGCTCCGCGGCACGGATGAATCCGGGGCGGAGCAGGAGGTCCTCCGGCGGGTAGCCGGTCACCGCCAGCTCCGGGAAGACGACGAGGTCGCCGGCGTTGTCCTTCGCCTCGGCGAGGCGGTCGAGGATCAGCTTCCGGTTTCCGTCGAGATCGCCGACGACCGGGTTGATCTGGGCCAGTGCGAGGCGCACAGCCTCAGTCTAGTTGTTTCTGCCTCTCAGTCGAAAACTAAACGGCCAGGACGTCGAAGCCGCCCGACCTCCTAGACGGCGCCGCCGAGTCGGCGCCGCGGGCTAACCCCGCCGGCCGAACTGCATCACCCAGAGGGCGACGCCGTCGCGGCCGAACATGTGACCGCGTTCGAACGCGATTCCGAGGTCTCGCCAGCTGCGTGCCAGCAGATTCTTGCGATGGGGCGGCGACTTGAGCCACAGTTGGAGCGTCTGCAGCGGCGAGCCGAGCTCTCCTTGTCCCCACGCGAGGTTCTCCGCGAACGCGCGCGCTGGGAGGTAGCCGGCATTCTTGAAGGTCCGGGAGAAGGCCATCCCGCACGGCGTGTGGGTGAAGCCGCAACGGCGTACGGCGTTAGCTTTCAGGAGGGAGGAGCGGTTGAGCGGGACGTTCCCCTTGACGAGCGGGAGGCCGTAGGCGCGGCGCGCGACGTTGATGCCGCAATACATCGCCTCGAGACGCGAGTGCCCGTCCCCGGCGGCGGTCGTCGCACCGGCGCACGACGACGCCACGGCTGCCAGCGCGGACGGATCGGAGCCTTGTGGGACTGCTCCTGACGGCGCGGCCAGGCCAAACACGATCGCGGTGAGGGTGACGGAAAACACCATGCGCGGTCGTCCAACTAGATACTCCTTCGAGCCGGATCCTGCTCCTTCCTGCCGGCATATTTACATTCAAGTCCGTTTTTCGTCCGCGTATGCGTCGAGAAATGGAAAATCAGGGGCGGCCGGCTGCCTCGGCGATCTCGTCGAGGGCCTCCGGGTTCTCCACGGAGGAGAGATCGCCGGGCTCGGAGCCAAGGACGCGGGCCCGGAGGGCCCGCCGGACGATCTTCGCGCTCCGGGTCTTCGGGAGCGCCGAAACGAACACGATCCGCTCCGGCTTGAACGCCTTCCCGAGCTCGTCGGTGACGGCGGAGGAGATCTCGAGCGCGCGGTTCGGGGTCGCCTCGTTGCCGGGCTTGAGCACGCAGAAGATCCATGCAACCTCGCCCTTCACGTCGTGTGGGATCCCGATCGCCGCGGCTTCGGCGACCGCGCCGTGCGCAACCGCCGCCGACTCGAGCTCCGCCGGCCCGATTCGCTTGCCTGCGATGTTGAGCGTGTCGTCGGAGCGGCCGTGCAGGAACCAGTAGCCGTCTTCGTCGATCGATGCCCAGTCGCCATGCGTCCAGACTCCCGGAAAGCGTCGCCAGTACGCGTCCAGGTAGCGCTCGTTGTCGCCCCAGACGCCGCGCGTCATTCCGGGCCATGGCCGTTTGCAGACGAGCTCGCCGACTTCACCGCGCAACGGCGTGCCGTCCGGTCCGAACACGTCCATGTCCTGTCCGAGCGCCGGGAAGCCGAGCGCGACCGCCTTCACTGGCTCGGTCACGCAGGTTGTCAGGAAGCAGGCCCCGACCTCGGTGCCGCCTGAGCAATTCACGATTGGCGTTTTGCCACCGCCGACTTTGTCGGCCAGCCAGTGGTACGGATCGCGGTTCCATGGTTCCCCGGTCGTGCAGATCGCCTTCAACGTGGACATGTCGGTCTGCGGGTCGCCCTTGGGAATCAGTGCGCGAACCAGCGTCGGGGAGACGCCGAGCATCGTCACGCGCTCGGATTCGATCAGCTTCCAGATGCGGTCCGCCGGAAAATCCGGCGCGCCTTCCGCGTACACGATCGTTGCTCCGGACGCGCCGCCGCCGACCACGGTCCACGGGCCCATGATCCAGCCCATGTCCGTCGCGAAGTGGATGTTGTCGCCGGGCTTGACGTTCGTCTGGTACGCAACCTCCCGCGCGATCGACACGAGGAAGCCGCCCTGAACGTGCAGCGCGCCCTTCGGCTTTCCGGTCGTCCCTGACGTGTACGCGAGGAGGTAGGGATGTTCGGAATCGACCTGCCTCGGGGTGAGATCCCCGGACGTGTTCTCGACGAGCTCATCCCAGAAGCGGTCACGCCCGAGTGTCATCGGTACGTCGTCGAGCCCGACGCGTCGCCAAACGACTGTGTGTGTGACCGTCGCCGCCGATTCGAGTGCCTCGTCCGCGATCTGCTTCATCGCCACCAGCTGTCCGCGCCGGAGCGACCCGTCGGCGGTGATCAGTGCTTTGGCCTTCGCGTCCGCGAGCCGCGCGGCCAGCGCCGGAGCGGCGAAGCCCGAGAAGATCGGGACCTGAACGGCGCCGAGGTGCGCGCAGGCGTGCGAGGCGATCGCGACCTGGGGCGACATGGGCAGGTAGATCCCGACCGCATCGCCCTCGCCGATTCCGATCGACGCCAGGCCCTCGGCGAGGCGGAAGACCTCGTCGGAGAGCTCACGCCAGGTGAGAGAGAGCCGCGTCCCGTCCTCGCCCTGCCAGATCGCTGCGTCCTGGTCGCCGAGCTCGCCGGCGGCCCATCTGTGGACGCAATTCCAGGCGAGATTCAACTTGCCACCTGTGAACCAGGTGGCCCACTCGTTCCCTCGAGACGTGTCCACTACCCGTTCCCAGGGCTCGGAGAACTCGAGCCCGAGATCCTCGATCACGGCGGGCCAGAAACGCTCCGGTTCCTCGACCGAGATGCGGTGGAGATCCGCGTAGCGCTCGACGCCTAGGCTGCGCGCGAGCCTGGTCACGTTCGCGGTCTCGACGTCCTCGGCGGTTGGGCTCCAGATGAAGTCGGGCACGCGGGAAAGCGTACGGGGTAGCCGCACGACGTAGGGCGATGAGGGTGCTTTACCCTCTCAGGATGCGCGCTCGGCTCTTCACTCCGGAGAACCGCAAGTGGTGGACGCTCGTTGCGGTGGCCGTCGGGCTGTTCATGATCATGCTCGACAACACGGTCGTGAACGTGGCGCTGCCGTCGATCCAGCAGGACCTCGGCATCGGCATCTCGGAGCTCGAATGGGTCGTGAACGCCTACGCCCTCACGTTCGGCGTGCTGCTTCTCACCGGCGGGAAGCTCGCGGACCTGCTCGGCCGCCGGGCAATCTTCATTGCGGGGCTCGTCATCTTCACGGGGGCGTCACTGTGGTGCGGCCTCGCAGGTGGAGCCGGGTCGCTCATCGCGGCGCGCACGGTGCAAGGTGTCGGCGCTGCGTTGATGAATCCAGCGACGCTTTCGATCATCACCGCGACCTTTCCGCCGCGCCAGAGGGGGACCGCGATCGGAATCTGGGCCGGCGTTTCTGCGCTTGCGCTCGCGATCGGTCCGATCGTGGGAGGGCTGCTGACGGAGAAGGTCAACTGGAGCTGGATCTTCTTCATCAACATTCCGGTTGGCGTGCTCGGCGTGATTGCGGCGCGACTCTTCATCGACGAGACGAAGGACACGTCGAAGGAGCAGAGACTCGACTTACCCGGTTTGATTACCTCGGGGGCCGGTCTCTTCGCCCTCACCTACGGACTGATCGAGACGAACGATCACGCGTGGACGTCGACGCGTGTCCTAACGCTGTTCGCCATCGCAGTCGTGGCTCTGGCTGCCTTCGTGCTGCTCGAGCTGCACCAGCGTCTGCCGATGCTCGACCTGTCGCTTTTCCGGAATCCGACGTTCGCCGGCGCTAACGCCGCGATGCTGCTCGTCGGGCTCGCGATGTTCGGGATCTTTTTCTTCAACTCGCTCTTGCTGCAGCGCGTCCTTGGCTACAGCCCGATCGAGACCGGCGCGGCGTTCCTGCCGATGACCGTCTTGATCATCCTCGTCGCTCCGGCCGCAGGAAGGTTCTCCGACCAGATCGGCGCGCGCTGGCTGATGGGGGCGGGGATGACACTGCTCGCGCTCTCGCTGAGTCTCTTCGGGACGCTCGACGAGAGCTCGTCGTTCTGGGACATCCTTCCCGGCCTGCTCGTAGGCGGCGTCGGCATGGCGGTCACGATGGCACCGACGACGGCCGCGGCGATGGGCTCCGTTCCCGTGGCGCAGGCAGGCGTGGGCTCCGCTGTGATCAACAGCATGCGCCAGGTCGGCGGCTCGCTCGGGATCGCGATCATGGGCGCTCTCGTGGCTACTCGGGTCAGCGTCCCGCCGACCAGTCCGCTGTGGCGAAGCGAGTTCGTGGGCGGCTATCACCGAGCAGTCCACCTCGGCGCAGCACTGGTCCTTGTGGGCGCGATCATCTCGGTCGCGACCGTCCGCGGGGTGCCCCGCCACGAAGGCGCGGCGGAACCGGCCATCGGCGCCTAGGAAGAAACCTGAAAAGGAGGAAGACCCCCGGCTGCGGCTCCGGGGGTCGATTCCTGTTAGGCGACTCCGCCCTGTGTGGCGGTCTCCCCGGGACTTGGCTCTGCGGCCCAGCCACG
>JALYTD010000020.1 GCA_030854475.1 Actinomycetota bacterium | reverse complement strand
CTCGCAACTGAGTCCTTCCTCTCGGCCGCGTCGTTCCAGGAGACGACCAAGGTCTTGACCGATGCGTCGATCGAGGGCAAGGTCGACCGGCTGCTCGGGCTGAAGGAGAACGTGATCATCGGGAAGCTGATCCCGGCGGCCACCGGCCTGAAGCAGTACCGAGGGATCGAGATCGGCCCGTCCGACAAGGTGCCGGCCTCCGCCTACATGCGGCCGGCGACCGAAGAGCAGCTGCTCGCTGCCCTGGAGGAGATCGACTCCGACGGCGGCAACGGCATCGGCCTCGACTCGCTCGGGCTCGATTTCGGCGGCCAGCCCGGCGTCGAGGACGGCGGCAGCTCCGGCAAGAGTGACATCGAGGCGGAGGAGATCCCGGAAGTGGACTCCCCCCTCGACAAGGAACCGTAATCAAGCGTGAGAATCCGGCGCCTTCGGCGCCATGATGATTCTCACGCTACGAACAGCGTTTGGTAGCGAGGCCGGCAAAGCCCGGCCTCGCTTTGTGAATGTCCAGTGCAGTCGGCAGACCGGTTAAGCGTTTGTAAGCCGCTCTGAGGCTTTCCGTTGAGGCGGCTACTGTTAGACGCGTGAAGAGGCTTGGGGTCCTCGTCGTCGCCGCTCTCGCGCTCGCGCTCGCAGGCGGACATGGTGTGCCCGCGCAGCAGCTGCAGGCGAACTGCGTTCTGCCTGCGAAGACGCCGGTCTGGCTCGACTTCGCCGACGGGTCCGTTCCCTTCTGGAACCTGTTCGCGAAGCCCGGCGTCGTCGCGCTGGCATCGAACCTGATCTATCCGCCCAAGCTGCGCGAGGCGGGTGCGCTGACCGCGTACTTCGACCTGCATCTCAAGCGGCGCGTCGGGACGCCGAGCGCGCCTGCCGATCCCGCGACGATCGTCGGCAAGGCGAACAAGTTCTACGACTACGCCGCGCAGTCGATGGACTGCTCGAACCCGGTGATCGCGGAGAACGAGCTCTTCGGGTCCTGGCTCGCGATTCCGTGGTCGAAGACGAACGCGCAGTACCGCGCGAACGTGCTCCTCTTTCTGCAGACGCTGCGCCAGCGCGGCGCGCAGCCCTGGCTGCTCGTCAACGCAAAGCCGTACACGGATGGCAGTGCCGGCGACTGGTGGCGGCAGGTGGCGGACGTGGCGGGGATCGTCCGCGAGGTTTACTTCCCTGCGCCGCTGATCGACGCGCAGGGCCCGATTCGCGGCAACCGCACGCTACGGCAGGCGTTCCGAAGCGGCATCCTCGATTTCACGAAGACCGGGATTCCTGTCTCGAAGCTCGGCCTCTTTCTCGGCTTCCAGACGTCGAAGGGCACCGGCGGGCGGGAGGGCCTCGAGGCGAAGGCCTGGTTCGAGACGGTGAAGTGGCAGGCGCTCGCGGCGCGGTTCGTCGCCAAGGAGATGAACTTCAGCTCGATCTGGTCCTGGGGCTGGGCGGATTGGACTCCAGGCGAGATGGATCCGGCGAAATGGCGCGCGGCATGCGTCTATCTGTGGACCCGGAGCCCGAGCCTGTGCGACGGCCCGCACGCCGCCGGAAAGGGATTCGTTCGCTCGCGCACCGAAGGACAGCTGATCCTGTCGCCTGGCCTCCGCTGCCAGCTGGGCCATGCGGCCGTGCGCTGGTCGCAGATCACTCCGATCCTGAAGCTGACGGGCGATCCCGAGCTCGCCTTCTCCAACGCGTTCGGGCGCGCTGTTGCGCAGCGCGCGGCGCAGGTCGGCTACGGGGACATCCTCGCCGCAGAGCGCTCCATCATCAGCGCTCGCTTCGGCGGTTCCCGGGGCGCGTACCTGGCGGCAATCGCCGACGCTCAGACCAACCTCTCGGTAGCGCGCAGCATCATCGGCGACGAGCTGAGGCGCGCGCGGATCGAGAGCAAGTTCCACGTGCGTGGTCCGAGCGCACGCGAGATCGCCGACTTCCACGACACCTACGGCGACTTGCAGGCGCGCCTCGTGCAGGCCAAGGCCGGCGCCCCGTGGCTGGGCGGCCGCCGCTCGGGCTATGCAGTCGAGTCGGCGGCTCCGCCGCGTCTGATGACCCTGTCGTCCGGCCGTTGGACTGCCGTCTGGTCACCGCTCGGCACGGTGCAGGTGCGGCCGCTCGGCCCGCCGCTTCCACTCGGGACGCTTCCGCTCGGGAACGTCCGCGAGGCAATCCGCGCCGCGCTGATCGCGCAGGCCCGGGAGGCTCGCTATCCGACGTGGCTGACCGCTGCGCAGAAGTCCTCCTTCCCGGAGGCGATCTGCTGGCGCGACCAGTTCCCCGAGCTGGGGGAAGTCGATCTGACGAACTACCTGCCGTTTCTCGCGCTTACTTCGTAGCGCGGAGCAGGAAGCCGCTCTTGCCCGGGCGGATCTCGACGTTCGAGTAACCCGCGAACAACTGCGTGAGCCCGTCGCGTGTGTAGTCGAAAATCGGGCAGTTGTTGATGACCTCGTAGCGCAGCTTGCGGATGGGGCCTTTCGTCCACGTCCACCGGGGGAAGCTCGCGACGACCGAGCCGCCCGGGGCGAGCAGCTCGCTCATCCGCCGCACGTGCGCAGGCGCGTTCTCGATGTAGTCGAAGTACCCCATGGCGAGGACGACGTCGTACGAGCCCGGGATCGGGGCCTCGAGGAAGTCGCCCTGGATCAGGGTCACCTTGTCGCCGAAGCGTTCGAGCCGGTCGCGCGCCAGCTCGAGCATCGAGTCCGACAGGTCGACGTCCACGTAGTGCGACGCGCCCTGCTCGAGGAACCGCTCGCCGATCCGGCCAGAGCCGCCGCCGACGTCGAGGACGCGCGGTGCGTCGTGCTCGCACGCTACCTCGAGCGCGAACTCGCGCCGGTCGAACAGGCCCGGACGCAGAGCGCGCTGCAGCGCGTGCTCTTCGTCGTAGAGGTGGTCAAACGAGAACGCCTTCTTCCGAAAGTGCTCGCGTACGCGCCCCGTAGAGTCGTTGGATGTCGTCATATGCCTGTTCGTAGCCCAGCAGCTCGTAGCGCCGTGCCACTTCCCGCAACCGCCGGGCGACGAGCTGCCTTCCCGTGTTCCGCCAGAGGCTCCGTGTCGTCGAGACGAGTCGCTGACGGGCGGATGGTGAGGGTGGGAGCGCCGCCTTGAGCGGCTTCGGGTCGAATTCGTAGGGGTGAAAATACAGGACGGGGTAGGCGGTCCGCCGCCGCACGCCGTCGAGCGCCCGGTCGAGCACCCTCGGCGGGAGCACGCGCCAGTAGGCGCCGCCCCCGACGGGGACCGAGCCCCAGACGGCCACGGGGAGCTCCCACAGCTCCGCCCCGCCCGATAGCTCCAGCCGGTACGGAGACTCGGGGATGCCGCCGATCCGCTCGCGGATGCGCGGTGAGTCGTACTGGCTCGAGTCGTAGCGGAAGCCGGTCTCGGCGAGGACGTCGTACGCCCACGGGGTCCGCCGGTTGATGGAGAAGGCCGGCGCGCGGTACGCGACGGGCCGGCGTCCGGTGGCGTCGGCGATCACTTCCACCGACCGCTCGAGGTCCGCGCGGAACTCCTCCCGTGTCTGGTCGTACACGCGCGTGTGCGCGAACCCGTGACACGCGGGCTCGTGGCCGCGGCGGACGATCTCCTGGGCGAGCTCGGGATGGTTCACGGCGCTCATGCCGAGCAGGAAGAAGGTCGCGCGCGCGTCGAGCTCGTCCAGCAGATCGAGCACCACGGCGGTCTGGCGTTCGAGTGCGGCGTAAGGCCGATCCCAATCCGAGAGCCCGAGGCGCCGGTGCACGAGCTGATGCCAATCCTCGAAGTCGATGCTCAGCAGCAGAGGCGGCCTTCCTTCCACGGCCTGGACTGTAGTGCCGCCCGGACCGTCCGGTGCCAGGCACGTGACCGGTCCGCGCGGAACGCGTTTTCGGGTCTGACCCCAGACGTGGCCTCGCAGGACCAGGCCTGCGCTCTGACCCCGGGTCGTGGCTGGAAAGGTCTACGCGGGGCCGAGGCGCGGCGAGTTCGCCTCTACGACGCGGCCCTTGCCGGCTTCCTTCGCGCGGTAGAGCGCGTCGTCTGCACGCTGGAAGAACGCGACGGGATCGTCCTCCGCGCGCAGCTCCGCGACGCCCGCAGAGAGGAAGAGCTTGCCGCCCTGGCCGAGCGGACGCGACGAGATCGCGTTCTGGATCCGCCGATAGAGCTGATCGGCGTCGGCGAGCGCCGACTCCGGGAGGATGACCGCGAACTCGTCGCCCCCGACGCGGCACGCGATGTCCGCCGTCCGCACGACGTCGCGGACGCGCTCCGCGGCTTC
>JALYTD010000019.1 GCA_030854475.1 Actinomycetota bacterium | reverse complement strand
CGCGGACTCATCGAGAGCTAGCGCCGCTCGCGGTCGCGGCGGCCGCGGTCACGACCTCCGCGTGGGCGCTCCTCGCGCGCCTCGCGGGGCGGTGCGTTCTTGGCCCGCTCGATCAGCTCTTCCGGCTGGACGATGTTGCCGTTCTCGTGCTTGGCCACCAGCTTGAGCCCGATCCGTCCGCGGTCCTTGTCCACCTCCTGCACGAGTACGTCCAGCACGTCGCCGCGGCTGATCACGTCCTCGATGTGGCCGACCCGGCCCGGGCCCACGTTCGAGACGTGCAGGAGCCCGTCGGTTCCCTTCGTCAGCTCGACGAAGGCGCCGAACTCGGTCGTCTTGACCACCTTGCCGGTGTAGGTGTCCCCCACCTCCGGCGACTTGGTCAGCGATGTGATCGCGTTGATCGCGGCCTCGGCCTTGTCGCCCTCGGTCGCGTAGATCAGGATCGTGCCGTCTTCCTCGATGTCGATCTGGACGTCGTAGTCGGCCTCGAGCGCGCGGATCGTCTCGCCACCCTTGCCGATCACCATGCCGATCTTGTCAGGGTCGATCTTCACCGACGAGATCCGCGGCGCGTGGCCTGCCAGCTCTGCGCGCGGCTCCGGGATCGCCTCGAGCATCTTGTCGAGGATGAACTCCCGCGCCCGCTTCGCCTGCTCGAGGGCATTGCGCAGGATCTCCTGCGTGACGCCCGTGATCTTGATGTCCATCTGCAGCGCGGTGATTCCGTCGCGGGTACCGGCGACCTTGAAGTCCATGTCGCCGAGGTGGTCTTCGGCCCCCTGGATGTCGGTCAGCACCACGTGGTCGTCGCCTTCCTTGACGAGCCCCATCGCGATGCCGGACACGGGTGCCTTGATCGGCACGCCGGCGTCCATCAGCGCCAGAGTCGATCCGCAGACCGAGCCCATCGACGAGGAGCCGTTCGACTCCAGCGTCTCCGAGACGATCCGGATCGTGTAGGGGAACTCCTCCGCAGACGGGATCACCGGCTCGAGCGCCCGCTGCGCGAGCGCGCCGTGTCCGATGTCGCGGCGTTTCGGCCCGCGCATGAAGCCCGTCTCGCCGACCGAGTAGGGCGGGAAGTTGTAGTGGTGCATGAACCGGCGTTCCGCTTCCAGGGAAAGGTCGTCGATGCGCTGGCCCTCCTTGGCGGTACCGAGCGTCAGCAGCGACATGATCTGCGTCTGACCGCGCGTGAAGAGCCCGGAGCCGTGCGGGCGCGGCGCGACGCCGACTTCGCAGGTCACCGGGCGAACCTCTTCCGGATCGCGGCCGTCCGGACGGATCTTCTCGACGGCGATTCGCTGCCGGACGAGGTCCTTGTAGATCGCCTCCGCGGCCTTCTTCACGTAGCTGCGCGTGATCGAGTCTTTCGAAGCCGGCTCGCCCTCCACTGCGACAGGGCCGGACGGGAACGGCAGCTCGACCTGCTCCTCGATCTTGTCGAAGAGGAGGTGCCGCTTGGCCGACTTGAGCTCCTTCGGGTCCTGCTCGGCTTCCGTGAGCGCACGCAGGTCAGCCTCGAACTGCTCCCGCACCGGAGCGAGCACGCTCTCCAGCCGGATCTGCTCGAGGATCAGGTTCAGGCTCTGGCGGACCTGGATCCGCCGCATCACGTCCTCCTCGGTGGAGTCCATCGTCAGGTCCGGGCTCAGCTCTTCGACGAGCTCCTCGACCGCCGTGGCCGCCTCACGCAGCCCTTCCTTCTGAATGCGCTCGCGGATCCGGTCGCCGTGCTGGTCTTCGAGCTCCTTGGTCAGCTCCGAGTCGAGCCACTTCGCCTTGCCGACCTGACGCTGAAGGTCGATCTGCGCCTCGCAGAGCTTCCTGATCTCCTCGTGTGCGCGCTCCAGAGCCTCGAGCAGCTTCTCCTCGGCGACCTCGTTCGCGCCGGCCTCGACCATCGTCAGC
Source organism: Actinomycetota bacterium (assembly GCA_030854475.1). GTDB lineage: Bacteria > Actinomycetota > Thermoleophilia > Gaiellales > Gaiellaceae > JALYTD01. The sequence goes on along the minus strand of JALYTD010000019.1, from coordinate 19,149 downwards.
GCCTCGGGCGTGCCGACAACGATCAGGTCGAGCGCCAGCGCCTCGTCGTTGATCTGCGGCAGCGTCGGATTGATCACGAGCTCGTCGTCGATCAGGCCCACGCGCACCGCGCCCACCGGCCCCATGAAGGGGAGTGGCGAGATCATCAGCGCGGCCGAGGCGCCGTTGATCGCGAGGATGTCGTGCGGGGTGATCAGGTCTGCCGACAGGGTCGTGCAGATGACCTGCACCTCGTTCTTGAACCCCTTCGGCCACAACGGCCGGATCGGGCGGTCGATCATGCGCGCGGTGAGGATCGCCTTCTCGGTCGGCCGACCCTCGCGCTTGAAGAAGCCGCCGGGGATCTTCCCCGCGGCGTACATGCGCTCCTCGACGTCGACGGTCAGCGGAAAGAAGTCCGCGCCCTCGCGTGGCTCCGTCCGTCCCTGCGCGGTCGCGAGGACCATCGTCTCGCCCGAGCGAGCGACGACTGCTCCGTCGGCTTGCTTCGCGAGCTTGCCGGTCTCGAATGTGATCTCTTCGCCCGCGACGTCGATGCTGACGGTCGTCGGGCCTTCTGTTGCGATGCTCATCTAGTCCTCCACTCTTCGTGGAAGGTGGAGGTTTGAGTCAACGCCGGCCCGAGGCGTTCGCTCAAACTTCCACCCTCCTAAGGCTTCGTTATCTCCTCAGGCCGAGCTCCTGAATCAGGGCGCGGTAACCCTCCAGGTCCCGCTTCTGCAGGTACTGGAGCAACCGGCGGCGATGACCCACGAGCTTGAGCAGCCCCCGGCGTGAGGCGTGGTCCTTCGGATGCGTCCGCAGGTGCTCGGTGAGCTGGTTGATCCGGCTCGTAAGGAGCGCGATCTGCACCTGAGGCGAACCCGTGTCGGCGCCGCTGCGGCCGTGCTTGCCGACGATCTCCTGCTTCGTTTCCTTGGTGAGAGGCAATTTATCCTCCTCTAGATACGAGACTCCGCGGTCTCCGCACGCCGCGCCAAGGAACGCGAACGGCCGGGGCCGCGGTCGGCGGTTAGGGTAGCAGCCGCCTTGCTCCAGCTGCCGCCGGCCGACGAGCTTGCCGCCTGGGTGCGCGAAGAGCGCGAGCGCTGGCACGTGCCGGGAATGGTGGTCGGCCTGGCCCGGGGCAACGAGCTCATAACCGCGGCGTCCGGCGTCTGTGAGCTGGGAGAAGATGCGCCGGTCGAGGCGGGCACGCTCTTTCGCATCGCCTCGATCACGAAGCCGTTCGTCGCCACGCTCGCGATGACGTTCGTCGAGGAAGGCCGGCTTGCGCTCGACGAGGAATTGCCCGCGGCGCACTCGCAGGCGACGCTCCGTCAGTTGCTGAGCCACCAGAGCGGCCTCGCGTCGGAATGGTCGTCGCCGGTCGATCCCGGCGACCGCGCCGACGACGCCCTGGAGCGGCTGCTCGCCGCGGGGGAGCCGGTTTCGCTGCCGATTGGGCCAGGAGAGCTGTTCTCCTATTGCAACGTCGGCTTCTGGTTCGTCGGCGCCGCGATCGCCCGGCTGGCGGGCGCCCCCTTCGAGGACGCGATGCGGGAACGCGTGCTGGAGCCGCTCGGGCTCCGTCACACGACGTTCGAGCCACCGGCCGGCGCGGCGACGGCGCGTGGACACAACCAGGTCGCGCCCGGCGCCGACGAGCACCGGCCGGCCGACGACGCCTATCCGCGTGCGCGGCGGCCGTCCGGAGGCCTGTGGTCGTCGGTCAAAGATCTGCTGCGGTTCGCGGCTCACCAGCTCGGCGGGCCTGGTCCCTTGTCCGCCGCATCGCTCGAGGAGCTCCGGAGACCGCAGGTTTCCACCGGCGACGGCTCGTACGGTTTGGGCTGGGCAACGCGGGGCGTCGGCAGCCGGCGGATCGTCGAACACGGCGGTTCGACTGCCGGATACGAATCGCTGCTCCTACTCTTGCCGGAGGAAAGCTTTGCGCTTGCGGCGTTGACGAACTCGAGCCGCGGGAGTGCGGCGATCCGTGAGCTCCAAGACCGGCTCGGCGTGGGGCCCCAGGAGCGGCCGGACTTCGCGATCTCGGACGAGGAGCGAACGCTGCTCGCTGGGTGCTACCGCGGGCAGGACTTGGAGGTCTCGGTCTCCGTCGAAGGCACGGGACTGCGGATCGACGTCGTCGACCACGACACGATGGAGGACCGGCCGCTGGTCTTTCCGCCGATGTACGTCCGACCGGTCGGCGAGCGAGCATTCGAGTGCGTCGACGGCGAGTGGCGGGGCGAGGTGATCGACTTCCCGCGCCCCGGTCTCGTGCGCGTCGGCGTGCTTGCGGAGCGGACCGACGGCGAGTGCTGAGGCTGTGCCGGAGTCCTCGGAACCGTTGATCGCTGCCATCGCCGCCGGCCATCCAGCGACTGCCGACGCAGGCGCGGAGATCCTTGCCGAAGGGGGGTCCGCCGCGGATGCCTCGGTGGCGGCCTGCCTCGCCTCGTGCGTCGCCGAAACCGTGATGACCGGGCTTCTCGGCGGCGGGCATGCGATCTACCTCGATGCGCAGAACGGGCGCGCCTCGAATCTCGACTGCTTCGTGGGCGTGCCTGGGCTCGGGTTTGCGCCTCGCGACGTCGAGTTGCTCGAGCTCGAGGTTCGGTTCGGCGCGGAGCTCGTCCACTACGCGGTCGGAATCGCATCGTGCGGCGTGCCCGGCCTCGCGGCAGGTCTCGACGCGCTCTGGGGCGAGCACGGACGGCTGCCCTGGCCGCGGCTCGTCGAGCCCGCGCTTCGCCTGGCACGCCGCGGGATCGCAATGCCCGAGGCTCACGCATCGTGCCTCGCGATGCTGGCCCCGGTGATGACGATGAACGAGGGCGCCCGCATCTACGCGCCACAGGGCCGCCTCCTGCAGGCCGGCGACCGCCTCGACCAGCCGGGTCTCGTGCGTGCGCTGGAGCTGCTCGCCGCAGAAGGCCCGCGCAGTGTCTACGAGGGCTCGATCGCGGAGGCGCTGCTGGCGCTGATGCAGGAACGGGGCGGGCTCGTCACCGAGGACGACCTCCGCGCATACAAGGCCCGTTGGAACGAGCCGGTTGAGACTCCGTACGGTGGCCGGCACTGGCTGACGCGCGGGGACCTGTCCGGAGTTCCTGAGACGCTTCCTCGTCTCCCCCGCCTCGCGGGGCTCGACGAAGCGACGCGCGCCGTGACGCTGGCGACCGTCTTCGCCCGGCTCTTGCCGGTGGCCGGGGACCACACGACCAATCTCGTCTCGGTCGACCGGGAGGGGAGCGTCTGCGTCCTGACGACGAGCCTCGGTCTCGGCTCAGGTGACTTTCTGCCCGGCCTGGATCTGCACCTGAACAGCATGCTCGGAGAGGCCGATCTCCTCCACGGGACGCTCGAGCCCGGCGATCGAATGCACTCGATGATGGCACCGAGCATCGTGGTCGGCGACGACGGACCGGTGCTGGCGATCGGTGCAGCCGGCGGAACGCGCCTACGAAGCGCGCTGCTCCAGGTCGCCGCCGGCGTGCTGGACGAGGGCCTGGCGCCGGGCGTTGCAGTGGCGCGACCCCGGATACACGCCGCAGAAGCCCGCGTGCAGCTCGAACCGGGGTTCGCGGACGAGACTCTGACCGCGCTCGGCGAGGCGGGCTTCGAGGTCCGCGTCTGGCCTGCCCGCCACCACTACTTCGGCGGAGTCAGTCTCGTTACGCGGTCCGACGCCGCCTCGGACCCCCGGCGGAGTGGGGCTGCTCGGGTCCTCCCCTGAATGGAACGTTTGTGGCCAGCCAGCCGACATACCCACACTCAGGACACCCGGGGTTCGCGAGCACCGTTCCTCCTGCCGTTGGCTTCGAGTAGTCCGCTCCGCACTCCAGGCACCGGACCCGCTGCACCAAGGTCAGCGCCCGCCCCCGGGGCTTCACGCTGTTCGCTTCGCCTCTCATAGCCATAGAGATTCCGCACTTTCCGGAAACTTGCGCGGCCGCACGAGTGCTCTCTGCCGGGTTTCGTGAGGTTACTGCTCAGGAAACTCATGCGGGCGCTGGTGGCGGCCCCGCTCTGCCGGATCGAGCGGAATCGCCGTCGAGAGCCAACCGGCATACCCGCAGTTCGGGCAGTTCGGGTTCGCAGCGACGCCTGCGTCCAGCGGTTTCCGGTACACGAACCCGCACGCGAGGCAACGGACGTCCTCGCCGAGCCGCGATTCCCCGTTCGTATGAGGATCGCCTGCGCCGATCCCTATGTCTCCCACATCGATATAGATCCCGTTACGGCGCGAAACCTGCGCCGTCGCGGGCATGTGGAGCCCTTTACGGGCGCAGCACCTCGCGCGCGGCGTCGACGTCCCGGCCGATCTGAGCGACGAGGTCGTCCTCGGACTCGAAGGCCCGCTCGTCGCGGAGCCGGCGCCAGAGCTCGACCACCAGCCGGCGGCCGTAGAGATCACCGTCGAAGTCGAGCAGGTGAACCTCGACCCGGCGCTCCTGGCCGCCGTAGTGCGGATTCGTGCCGATTGAGAGCGCGGCGCGATGACCCTCGGTAGCACCCGCGTAGATTCCGTAATGGGGAACGAGCAGCTCTGGGTCGACTCGGAGGTTGGCAGTCGGAAAGCCCAGCGTTCCTCCTCGAGCGTCGCCGGCAACGACGATTCCTTCCACCTCCGGAGGGCGGCCAAGGAGGCCCACGGCGGCTTCGACTTCTCCGGCGGCCAGGAGCCGTCGGATCTCGCTCGACGAGACGTCCGCGAGCAGCGGGACACGCCGCACCTCGAAGCCCAGCCGCTCCAGAAGCGCGAGATCACCCGCTCGGCCCCGGCCGAAGCGGAAGTCCTCGCCTGCGACGACGGCCTTGGCGCCGATCGCGCGCAGCACTTCCTCCGCGAATTGCTCCGGCGGCAGGCGGGCGACCTCGAGATCGAACTCGATCACGAGCGCCTCCCCGAAGCCGAGCTCTGCCAGCAGCTCGAGGCGCCGCTCCAGCGTGGTCAGGAGCTCGACCCGGTTCCCCAGCGCGGTCCGCGGGTGCGGATCGAACGTGACCACCGTCGGCTCCAGGCCGCGATCCGCCGCCTCGAGGGTCTCCTCGAGCGCCCGCCGGTGCCCACGGTGCACGCCGTCGAAGGTTCCGATCGCGACCGCGCGAGGCCGCTGCTCGAGCTCCCCTGGCGCGCGGGCGACCTTCACGACGCTCCAACGGGATCCCGGCCGATCCGGCGCATCGCCTCCTCGGGCGGGATCACCAGCTCCGGGTCTGCCTCGTCGACCCGGAAGGGCCCGATTTCCACCCGCCGCAGCGTCCGGCAGTGCCCGCCGAGAGCAGTCGCGATCGCTCGCACATAGGTGCCCGAGCTGACCCGAAGATCCAGGCTCACAACGCCGTCGGTATACGTGATCACATCGAGCGCATCGACTCGGGAGCAACGGACGGGCATCTCCACCTCGATGCCGCGCCGGTGCAGCCGGTAGGCGCGCTCACCGCCGATCTTCACCGCAGAGGCGGCGGGAACCGGCAGCTCGATGTCTCCCCGGAGGCCCTCGAGACGCTGGTCGAGCTCGCCTCGCGAGGGCGGTCCGACCTGCTCGATCGGATCGCCTTCGAGATCGCCGGTCGTCGTCCTCGCCGTCAGGTCGACATCCGTCAGGTAGCGCTTGTCCAGGCCTACGAAGCATGACGCCAGCTTAGTTGTCCTACCGGACAACACGAGCAAGAGCCCCGTGGCGAAGGGGTCGAGCGTGCCCGCGTGTCCTGTGCGAGCCCCGGTCTTCCGCCGGATCTCGGCAATCGCCGCAAAAGACGACGGCCCGGCCGGCTTGTCTACGAGGATCACGCCGCTCGGGCTGAGTCCACGCGGAGGCAGGCCTACTTCGCCCCGTCCCGCCCCTGCCCCGAGGCCTCGACGAACTCTCGCTCGAGGAACAGCGTGATCTCCTCGATCGAGTCGTCACTCGAGAACCCAGCCGCCTGTCGATGCCCCCCGCCGCCCGATTTCCGGGCGATCGCGGAGACGTCGAGCTCATCCGTGCTCGCACGGAGGCTGACCCGGCGGGCAGGGCCGTCCGAGCGTGGCGGTTCCCGGATCAACGCCGCCATGTCGGCCCCTTCGACCGCCCGCAGGTAGTCGATGATCCCCTCGGAATAGGTCTCCGCGGCACCGATGTCCGCAAAGTCGCTGCGCACCAGGTAGGACACGACAAGCCGCCCGCCGTCGTAGATCTGGGCCCGCTCGAGAGCCCGGGCGAGCAGCTTCAGCTTCGCGAACTGCACGGTCTCGTAGACCCACTGGAAGATCCGGTGCACGTCAGCGCCGGCTTCGACCAGCTCGGCGGCGAGCCGGAGCGACCGCGGGGTCGTGTTCGTGTACTGGAACCGGCCGGTATCGGTCACGAGCGCGATGTAGAGCGCCTCGGCGATCTCCGGCGTCAGCTCCACACCGAGCGCCTCAAACACGTCGCGCAACACCTCGCCTGTCGACGACGCGCGTGCGTCGACCAGATTCACGGCTCCAAACCGCGAGTTGTCGTGATGGTGGTCGATGTCGAGCGCGAGCGGTGAGCCCGAGAGCGGCTCGGCCTCAGGCCCGATTCGGGCTTCGTTGGCGCAGTCGACGGCGATCAGAACCCGCTCTCGCCAGTCGTCGGGCAGGCGTCGTTGCAGCTCGCCTAGCGGCATGAACGCGTATTCGCGCGGCAGCGGCGCGTCACCGAAGAGGTACATCACGGAGTCCTTGCCGAGCTGGTCCAACGCCAGCTTCATGGCCAGCATCGATCCGAGGGCGTCGCCGTCCGGATTCTCGTGGGCGACGATGAGAAAGCGGTCGTGGGAGCGGATCGCGTCCGCGACCGCTGCAAGGTCAGTCGTCGTCTGGGGCGAGCTCATCGATCAGCTGGGTCATGCGTACTCCCCGCTCGACTGACGGATCGTATTCGAAGGCCAGCTGCGGGGTCCTCTTCATCCGGAGCTCCCGTGCGATCCGCGCCTGGAGGACGCCGTGGGCGGCACTGAGACCGGCCAGGCTCTGCTCTCGCTTCTGCTCGTCGCCGAGGACGCTGACGAAGACGCGGGCATGCTGCAGATCCGGGGTGGTGTCGACGCCGGTCACGGTAACGAAGCCGATGCGCGGATCCTTCAGCTCGCCAAGCGCCTCTGACAACACTTCGCGGACGGCCTCGTTCACTCGGCGCATGCGGTTGGTCATACCGAGTATTCAAGCGGTCGAGGCACGGTCGGCTAATAATCGTCGAGCGTGACGATCTCGCGCCGCAGCAGGCCGAGCTCGAACGCCTGTCCCGCGAGGTAACGCTCGGCGCCGTCGAGCAGCTCCTCCACCTCACGATGGCCGCGTGCCACGCACGAGATCGTCAACCCGGCGCGCTGCCACAGCTCGTGGTGGTCGACCTCGGCGACCGACGCGCCGAAGCGCCGCTGAAGCTGCGCCTTGACCGACAACAGCTCCTTGCGCTTGCCCTTCAGCGAACCGTTCTCCGGGAAGTGCAGCTCGGCGGAGAGGATCCCGACATATCCGGTGCCCACCCGCGTAATTCAAGCGCCCCAAGAGTCGGAGTGCGCCACGCGCGCCAACCGTCTTCCCCGGCCGGCGTCTCAATGAAGGTGCGCCGGCTCGCCGTCGCTGCCTTGCTCTCGGTGCTCCTCGTCGTGGCGCCGGCGTCGGCGCGTGTACAGCCGCGAGTTCACGTGCAGGTGCTCGGGCACGCAAACCCCGGCGGCGGCTATGCAGGCGACGTCTATGCGTTCGGGCGGTTCGCCTACCTGTCGAGCTGGCACGGCGCCAAGTGCCGTGCGCAGGGCGTGCGCGTGTACGGCATCGGCAACCCCAGGCAGCTGAGTCACGTGGCGACGTTCGCGGACGCGGCGTCGGATCCCGCCACGGCAGGCGCCTGGACCGAGAAGACGATCGTCAAGCGCGTCTCGACACCCTCGTTCAAAGGGGCTCTCGCCGTCGTGAGCTTCCAGTCCTGCACCGGCACTGGGTCCTTTCACGGCTTCGGGCTCTACGACGTCACGAACCCGGCTCGGCCGCGCAAGCTCGCGCTCGTCCGCACCGAGCCGCGCGGCGTGCACGAGATCTGGCTCCAGGCGGTCGGACGCCACGCCTACGTGTACGCAGCGATCCCCTACGCGGAGGAGCGAAACCTTCCAGGGCTGCGAATCTACGACGTCACCGACCCGGCCAATCCGTCCTGGATCTCCTCCTGGCGACCCCCGGTGGGGCGCAACACCGGCATCGGCGACATGAAGGCCACGTTTGTCCACTCCGTGATCACGAACCGGTCGGGCACGCGCGCGTTCGTCTCGGACTGGGATTACGGCACGGTGATCCTGGACGTCAGGAACCCGCGCAAACCGAGGCAGCTCAGCCGTACTCGCTTCCGCGCCGACGAGGAGGGAAACGCTCATTCCACTGCCGTGACGCCCGATGGGAAGCTGATGATCGAGACGCACGAGTGGGAGCTCACCCGTCCGACCCTCTACGACATCTCGAACCCTCGCAAGCCGCGACGCCTGAGTGTCTTCAATCCGCCCTCGCGCCTGATCTCGCGGGCGCGCGCCGCCGGCGCGAGCGGCCTCCAGACCGGGGTGCACGATCCAAAGATCGTCGGTCACCGCGTCTATTTCTCCTGGTACGCGTTGGGCGTGCTCGTGGCCGACATCTCGAACCCGCGCCGGCCACGTTTCCTCACGCAGTTCCTGCCCACATCCGCGGCCGATCCAGACGTGGCCTTCTGCCCAGGCGGCAGGTGCGTCGCCGTCTGGGGCGTGTTCCCGACCCGCAGCTATGCGCTGGCCTCCGACATGGTCGGGGGTCTCTGGTCGTTCCGCGTGCGGTAGAGCGGCGCTAGCCGGCGCTGGCGGCTGGAGGAGCGGGCGCCGGTTCCGAGAGATCCGTCCGCTCGATCTGGCGGGTCTCGTAGACCTCGAGCACGTCGCCCTCTTTGACGTCGTTGAAGCCATCGAGCAGGATCCCGCACTCGAAGCCTTCGGCCACCTCGCGTGCGTCGTCCTTGAACCGCTTCAGCTGGGCGATCGTGGTCTCGTAGATCACGGTGCCGTCGCGCACGACGCGTACCTGCGAGCCGCGCCGCACGACCCCTTCGGTGACGTAGGAGCCGGCGATCGTTCCCAGCCGGGACACGCGGAAGAGCTGACGCACCTCCACCTCGCCGATCGTCTCCTCGGTCTGAACCGGGCGCAGCAAGCCGACCAGCGCCTGCTCGATGTCCTCGGTCAACTGATAGATCACGCGGTAGGTCCGGATCTCGACGCCCTCGCGTTCAGCGAGTGAGCGCGCCTCCGCGTTGGGCCGCACATTGAACCCGACGACCATCGCGCTCGACGCCGAGGCGAGCATGATGTCGTTCTCCGTGATCCCGCCGACGCCCTGGTGGATCACGTTCACGCGGACCTCGGGGTGCTCGATCTTCTGGAGCTCGCCCACGGCGGCCTCGACCGAGCCGACCACGTCGCCCTTCAGCACGAGGTTGAGGTCCTGAACGGCGCCCTCCTGCATCTGTGAGAACAGGGTCTCCAGCGAGACGCCGCCCTTGGCCTGGGTCGCCAGCTGCTCGCGGCGCAAGCGCTCGCCGCGCGCGCTCGCAAAGTCGCGCGCACGACGTTCGTTCTCGACGACGCGACCGAGCTCACCGGCAGGCGGCGGCTTGTCGAAGCCGAGGATCTCGATCGGGTCGCCGGGCCCAGCCGAGTCGACCTTCTCGCCCCGGTAGTTGTAGAGCGCCCGGACCTTGCCCCACGCGTCGCCCGCGACGATCGCGTCTCCCACATTGAGCGTCCCGCGCTGGACGAGCATCGTCGCAGCCGGCCCGCGGCCAACGTCCAGGCGCGACTCGATGATCGGACCGGACGCTTCGGTCTTCGCGTTCGCGGTCAGCTCGAGCTCGGCGTCGGCGACGAGCAAGACTTTCTCGAGCAGATCGTCCAGGTTCTGCTTCGCCTTGGCGGAGACCTCGGAGAACTGCGTCGTCCCACCCCAGTCCTCGGGTTGGAGACCCTCGCCCGCGAGATCGCCACGCACCCGGTTCGGGTCGGCGTCGGGCAGGTCGATCTTGTTGACGGCCACGACGATCGGCACCGCGGCCGCGCGCGCGTGCGAGATCGATTCGCGCGTCTGCGGCATCACTCCGTCGTCGGCGGCGACGACGAGCACCGCAATGTCGGTGACCTTCGCGCCGCGGGCGCGCATCGCCGTGAACGCCTCGTGACCCGGCGTGTCCAGGAACGTGATCTTGCGGCCGGCGTGGTCGGCCTGGTACGCGCCGATGTGCTGCGTGATGCCGCCGGCCTCGGTCTCCACGACGGCCGCCTCGCGAATCGCGTCCAGCAACGTCGTCTTGCCGTGGTCGACGTGCCCCATGATCGTGACCACCGGCGGGCGAGGTGCCAGGTCGGCCTCGTCGTCCTCGAAAACCTCTTCTTCGAGCTCCTCCTCGGCGGCGTGCTTGATCTGCAGCTCACGGTCGGGCGCCAGCTCGGTCGCGATCAGCTCGACCTCCTCGTCGGCGAGCGACTGGGTGATCGTGACCATCTTGCCGAGATTCATCATCACCTTGATGATCTCCGGGACGGTCTTGCCGATCGTCGCCGAGAGATCCTTGACCGTGACACCGGAGGGGACCGCGATCGGCCCGGTCGGGGGTACGACGGGCTGCTTGGGCTGACGAGTCTCGGCGCGCTCTCGCGCCTGCCGCTGCTGCTCTCGGGGCCCGCGCGCGTTGGCGTTGTCGATCACGACGCGTCGCTTGCGCCGCCCCGCAATCGCGCCCTGGCGGGGTCGAATAGGTCTGTTGGGCCTGTTTCCGTCAGCCATGGGCGTCAGTGTAGAGCCGCGCCAGCGACGGATCTACGCGCACCGTCTGCCGCAGCGTTCGGTTGAAGGCGCGCCGGTCGGCCGCCCGCTCGAAGCACGCGAGGCGCCGACACGTGTACACGCCCCGGCCAGGCCCCTGCGGCGAAGGCTCGAGCACGCCGCCCGGGGCCGTGAACCGGATCAGCTCCGCCTGCGGCGCCTTCAGCCCGCAACCGGCGCAGGTTCTGACCGGCTCGCTCACGCAGAGGTCGACGTCTCCTCTTCGGTGGCCTGGTCGCCCGTCTGCTCGGTCGAGCTTTCTGCCCCATCCCCCGCGGCGACCGGCTCGGCGGGGATCCCAGCGGGCACCTGATCAGGCGGTGCCACGTCGGGAGGCGTGGCCTCCAGATCGACCTCGCCTTCCGCAACAGCGACCGCCGGCGCCTCGGAATCAAGAGGCTCCGCACCCGGCTCCGGCTGGTCAACCGCTACGGCGTCTTCCGGTAGCTCGTCGGCCTGCGCCTCGAGCTCGGGCTCCGACTCTGCCACCACGGGCGCCTCGGGCTGGTTTGCCAGCTCCTGGTGAGCCGGCACCCCGCAGTAGCGGGAGCCGGGGAGCGCCGCGTTCGGGCAACGCTTGCCGTTGGCGAGGATGGCGGCGCAGCGGCCCGTGAACTCCTCGTCCTCGCCGGCTCCGCCGAACGCCGCCTCGGCCTCCGCCTGCGCGAACTCGCTGTCGGACTGGATGTCGATCCTCCAGCCGGTGAGCCGTGCGGCGAGCCGTGCGTTCATGCCCTCTTTGCCGATCGCCAGTGCGAGCTGATCGTCCGGCGTGACCACGGTGGCCTCCTTGCCCTCGTCGTCGAGATAGACCTCGCGCACGCGGGCGGGCGACAAAGCCTTGGCGACGAACCGGGCCGGCTCCGGGTTCCACGGGATGATGTCGATCTTCTCCCCGCGGAGCTCCGACACGACCATGCGCACGCGGGAACCGCGCGGCCCCACGCACGCGCCGACGGGGTCAACGCCCTGAGCGTGCGATTCGACGGCGATCTTCGACCGATAGCCGGGCTCTCGCGCAACCGCGCGAATCTCGACCAGGCCGTCAGCGATCTCGGGCACCTCGAGCTCGAAGAGAGTGCGAATCAGCTCGGGATCGCGCCGCGACAGGATCACCTGCGGGCCCTTCGTGCCGGAGCGAACCTCCGTGATTACCGCCTTGATGCGCGAGCCTTGCTCGTACCGCTCACCGTCCACCTGCTCGGAGCGCGGCAGCAACGCCTCGACCTTGCCGAGATCGACCAGCACGTTGTTGCGGTCGCCCGCCTGCTGGACGATGCCGGTGACGACCTCGGTCACGCGGTCGATGTACTCCTCGTACATCATCTGGCGCTCCGCCTCGCGGATCCGCTGCGTGATCACCTGCTTCGCGGTCTGCGCTGCGATGCGGCCGAAATTCTGGGGGGTCACGTCCGCCCGCCTGATCTGGCTTTCCGGGATGTCGGACCAGTCGATGTCGAGGTCCTCGTCGGTGACGAGCACGTGCGACTTCTCGCCGTTCTCGACCTCGGCCTCCTCGAGCTCGGTCAGCACGCGCTCGCGCGCTTCCTCGAGCAACCGCTCCTCGATGTCCGCCGGGAGCTCGATCGAGAAGACGCGAAAGTCGCCTTCCTCGCGGTCGAGCTCGACGACTGCGTGCCGGGAGGAGCCCGGCGTCTTCTTGTACGCGGCGAGCAGCGCATCTTCGAGCGCTTCGATCAGCGTGTCGCCTTCGATGCCCTTATCGCGCTCGAGCTCGTGGACGAGCTCGATGATCTCTCGACTCATCTCAGGTTCCCTCTTCGATCAGGTTTCCCCGCACGATCTGGTCGTACGGGATGTCAACGGGCTCCGGCTCCACGGCGACGTGTACGGCGCGGTCGTCCGCGCCGAGCAACTCGCCGCGAAAGCGTTTGCGGCCGGCAATCGGCGCTGCGGTTCGGACAGCGACCCGCCGGCCGACGTAGCGGCCGAAGTGGGACGGCTTACGCAGGGGCCGCTCGATGCCCGGAGACGACACGTCGACCGTGTACGTCCGCCGGTAGTCGTCGAGCTGCCGGGTAACCCGCTCGCAGAGTGCGAGGTCAACGCCTTTCGGGTGGTCGATGTAGACGCAGAAGCGGTCGGGACCGAGCAGCTCCACGGCGAGGACTTCCGTCCCCGGTTCGCTGCTTTCGATCCGCTCCGCGAGCTGTTGCTCCAACTCTCGCTCCTTCGTATGGACTCCCTGCAAAAGGCCTCCCGGTAACGCTCCGGACTCACAAAAAATGGGCGCCACGCGCCCATTTCGCCGACCCGGTGAAAATGGTGCGGTCAGGATAGCAAGCGGCTCTCGGCCTGGTCACGCGCGCACCTCTGCGTTGCGCCGGGAGCGGCAGGCCCCGCACAGGGCGGGGCCCCGGCTCCGTCAGACGCTCGCAGTCTCCGTCTCCTCTTCCTTGAGGCGTCGGATCAGGTCAGCGACGTCTGCGACCTCCTGCTCGAGGTCGCGCTGGTGCTCTTCGAGGCGGCGCAGCCATTCCTCGCGGTTCGGCATGCGCCGGTGCCCGCAGCCGCAGCCACCTCGGCGGTGGGATCTTCGTCCGTGCAACGGTTCACCTCCTTTCGGGTTTGTCGTAGCGGTCGAGAAAATCGTCGATCGTGCCCCTCGCCCCGCGCAGCGCCTCGGCCCACTGCTCGAGCAGGCGCCGCCCGTTGTCAGTCAGTTCGTAGGTGCGCTTCGCGGGTCCGGGGAGGTCAGCGCTCCATTCCGACGTCACCACTCCTTCGTCCTCGAGCGCTCGCAATAGCCGGTAGACGTTCCCGACGTCGATGCGTGCCTCGACACCGGCCTCCTCGAGCCGTTCGAGTAGCTCGTAGCCGTGCATTGGGCGCCCGCGGAGAAGGAGCAGGACCGAGGGCTCCACGAAACGCTCGACGCGGGCGCGCACGTCCCACTGGCCCGGGCGGACCATTCGCCGGCTGCGCGAACGTCGGCGGTGCCTGTGGGGGTGCATCGTGTCAATATAGGTAAAAGACATATGTTGCTGACGGAGAGCTACGATCGCGCCCGTGCAAGAGCTCAAAGTGGAGCGCGACGGCGCCACGCTGGCGGTCAGCTATTCGCCTGCGGGGAGGACCGCGCTCGTCGCCGTCCACGGAGCCGGCATGGGCACGCGCGATTGGTTTCTCTACGGGCACCTGCACGAGCGCCTGCCACCGGCCGGGATCGGCGTGGCGACGTTCGACCGCCGCGGCGACGGTGAATCGACGGGCGAGCCGTCGCGTGGACGGTTCGAGGTCCAGGCGGATGACGCGATTGCGGTAGCCCAGGCGTTGGAGGTCGAGCGCTTCGGCCTGTGGGGAATCAGCCAGGGTGGCTGGGTCGGCCCGGTCGCGGCTACGCGCTCCGACCGCGTGGCGTTCCTTGTTCTGCTCGCGTCGACAGGGGTCACGCCTGCGGCGCAGATGCGGTACGCGGTAGCCGAGCAGCTCCGGCGCGCCGGCTTCGGGCCGGACGTGGTCGACCGGGCCTTGAAGCTACGCGCGCGAGCGGAGGCCTGGCTCCACGGCGAGCCCACTCCGGGTCTCGACGAGGAGCTCAAGGCCGCGGCGGGGGAGCCTTGGTGGCCGCTCGTCTTCCTCCCCGCGTCGGCTCCGCCAGACGTCGACACCGAGGCCGTGCGGCGGGAGCTCGCGAAGGAGCTCTTCTTCGAGCCCGAGCCGGTGTTCGCCCAGGTGCGCGTCCCGACGTTGCTCTTCTACGGCGACGACGACAGCTGGACGCCGGTCCAGCCGAGCATCAAGGCCTGGCGCGGCGCCCGGGGCGACGAGGTCGAGATCGTGGTCATCCCCGGCACCGGGCACGAGCCGACGTTCGAGGACGGGACGATCGCGCCCGAATACGAGCGGAAGCTGGTCGAATGGCTGGCCGAACGTGCCGGATGACGGGACGCTCGGCAGCCGCAAGGACGCCTCGCAGCTCAACCCGGACCGGTCCAGGTGCCAGGCACCGTTACGAGAGTGTGACGAACGATCCACAGGGTCTCGAAACGCGCTGCAAATCAATGGGGTTCGTTGAAGGCCACGTGGTGCCAGGCACCTGGCCCGCGCGCCCGAAGCCACGGGCGCGCCTACACTGAAATTCATGCCGCGCGCGCTTCGAGGCGCAGTCCTGGCGGCCTTCGGTGTCGCGCTTCTGTTCGGCTGCTCGTCGCAAACAAGGAATGTGGATGAGCGGCGGTCGGCTCGTGCCGAGCGTCAGCTCCTGATGGAATGGACGCGCGACTACGCACGGAGCGTCCGCCAGGAATGGGCCACGTACGGAAAGGTGCCCTCCCGCCGTGCTCTCGCCCGCCGGCTGTCGAACGCAACGAAGGACCGTCGGCTCGCGGTGCGATATGTGGAGTTCCTTGATGTCGGACAGCGATGGGCCCGTGTCGTGCTCGTGAGCAACGTTAGGGGCCGAGCCGCGACAAAGCAGATCCCTCGAATCCTCGCCGAGCTGAACCCGCAGACCCAGGTCACTGGAACGTTTGCTTATAGCGGTTTCTTCCTCGCCGTCCGCGATTTTCGGGACGCCCCGCTCGTCGTTGCCTGGCAAGAACAGCAGGGGCGCGCTGTTACGGGCGCAACGTGGGCGAGATCGCGGGACCTCGACCCCTTCGCACACTTCTAGCGGTGAGCGAAGGCTCACCGAGTGGCTCAGAGCACGATCGTGACCGGGCCGTCGTTCACGAGCTCCACGGCCATGCGGGCGCCGAAGACCCCGGTCTCGACGTGCAGGCCGAGTTGGCGTAGCGCGCTGCAGAAGCGCTCGTAGAGCGGCTCCGCCCGTTCGGGCCGCGCCGCGTGGCCGAAGCTCGGCCGGTTCCCCTTCGCGGAGTCCGCGATCAGGGTGAATTGGCTGACAACGAGGGCCTCGCCGCCCACGTCCAGGAGGCTCCGGTCGAACTTGCCCTCGTCGTTCTCGAAGATGCGGAGCCGGGCGACGCGCTCTGCCATCCGGTCGGCGTCTTCCTCGCCGTCGGTGTCCGCCACGCCCAGCAGCACGCACAAACCCGGCCCGATCTCGCCCCGAACCTCACTGCCGACGAGGATTCGCGCCTCACTGACCCGCTGCACCACGACTCTCATGTCACTGGACCGTAAGACCGATAAAGGCCCTGTATGGAAGCTGCGGAGATTCCGAAGCCCCTACCCGAGCTCGAACCGGCGTCCCAACGCCTGCCGCTGGGCATTCTGCTCTTGCGGGACGGATTGATCACTGCAAAACAGCTGGAGCAGGCGCTCGAGGAGCGCGAGGCGACCGGTCGGCGCCTGGGTGAGATCGTCGTCGAGCAGGGCTGGGCGAGCAGCCTCGCGATCGCGCAGTGTCTCGCCGAGCAACACGGCCTCGAGTTCATCGACCTCTCTCGCACCGCGATCGAGCCGGCGGTTGCAGACCTGCTCCCCGAGCAGTTCGCGCGCAGCTACAAGGCGCTGCCGATTCGCTTCCTCGCCGAGGACTCGATCCTCGTCGCCGTCTCGGACCCGACCAACGTCGTCACGTCCGACCACTTGCGACTGGCGCTCGGCATGAGCGTGCGCCTCGCCGTTGTCGGCGCCACCGATCTCGAGGAGACCATCTCCCACGTCTACCGCACGAAGGTCGAGGTGCACGAGGGTGAGCGCCAGGAGCCCGTGCAGACTGCCAAGCTCCAGGCTGCTCGGGCACAGGACGTCCAAGACGACGGCGCGACCAACGCACCGGCTATTCAGCTCGTGAACTCGGTGATCAGCAACGCGATCGAGACCGGCGCCTCGGACATCCATTTCGAGCCACAGGCGGACGGGCTTGTTGTCCGGGCCCGGATCGACGGCGTCATGCGCCAGCTCACCGAGATCCCGAAGACGATGCAGCCCGCCGTGACGAGCCGGCTCAAGATCATGGCCGAGCTCGACATCGCCGAGCGGCGCGCTCCCCAGGACGGCCGGGTCGCGATCCGTGTCGGCGGCCAGCCGACCGATCTGCGCATGGCCGTCCTACCGACGACTCATGGCGAGCAGGTTGTGCTGCGCATCCTCCACCGGGCGACCGGTGCCGTCGGTCTCGCCGAGCTCGGCATGAGCTCCGCAGCGCAAAAAGCCTTCGAACAGGCGATCCGCGAGCCCTACGGTGCCGTGATCACAGTCGGTCCGACGGGCAGCGGGAAGACGACGACGCTCTACGCCGCGCTCGACATCCTCAACGAGAACGAGCGAGTGCTGACGACGATCGAGGACCCGGTCGAGTACCAGATCCCCGGGATCACCCAGATCGAGGTGAACACGAAGAGCGGTCTGACCTTCTCGCGCGGACTGCGAACGATGCTGCGGAGCGATCCCGACGTCCTGCTGGTGGGCGAGATCCGTGACGAGGAGACGGCGCGAATCGCGGTCCAGGCCGCGATGACCGGCCACCTCGTTCTGACCACCCTGCACGCGCACAACGCCGCCAGCGCGATCGCACGGCTGAAGGACATGGGCATCGATCCGGGCCTGCTCGCCAGCTCTCTCAACTGCGTGGTGGCGCAGCGCCTGGCGCGCCGCCTCTGCACCGATTGCCGCAGCGCCTACGTGGCTGAAGCCGACGAGCGCAAGGAGCTCGGGCTCGACGAAATGCCGGAGAACCTCACCCTTTACCGCGCGAATGGCTGCCTGCGCTGCGGGAACACGGGCTATCGCGGCCGGCTCGCGCTCTACGAGGTAATGCCGGTGGACGGACGCATCCGCCGCATGTTCGACGCCTCGACCGAAGACATCTTTACGGCCGCCGTGGAGCAGGGCATGACCACCTTGCGCCAGGATGGTATGCGCCTCTGTCTCGCGGGAGTCTCGACGCTCGACGAGATTCGCCGCGTGACCGGCGACCGGCCTCTGTAACCGACCCGGTCTCCGTCGCCTCTAACCCAGGTCGCGAATCCGGGATTCGTAGTCGCGGCTGCCTGGGCGGAGCGAGCTCGCCAGCTTGTAGTGGCCCTGCGCTTCCCTGTCGCGGCCCCGCTTCTCGAGACAGCGGCCGAGCGCGTAGTGCGCATAGTCGTCGGCCGGCGCGAGCTCGAGCATCGCACGAAACTCTCTCTCCGCCTCTTCCCAGCGCCTGATGCGGAAGTAGGCGATACCGAGCGCCTCCCGAATCGATGCCTTGTCGGGCTCGCGCTTCTTCGCTTTCTCGAGGGGCACCGTCGCCTGCGCTGCCATGCCGCGCTTGAGGTGGTCGCGCCCCTGCTGGAAGAGATCGAAGGTCTCGCTCATTTGCTCCTCAGGTACGGAAAGTTCTCCTCCACCAAGTCAAGCGGATTCGTCAGATCTCGCGTCGTCCCGATCTCGATTCCCAAAACCTCGAGCCCGTCGTCGATCGCGGCCTGGTAGGCGGCTGCAAGCTCGTAGGGAGGCCCTGGCGTCTGCTCGAGAAACGGCGTCAGGCGCGGCCCCAAAAACCAAAGAGGCGCGGCGGACGCGTTGTCCGGGTCGTCGTCGGGGACTCGGATCACGCGGCCGCTCTCGACTCGCACCGCCGCGCGCTTCACCCCCGGGGGCGGATGGCGCCTGACCGCCAGCGCTCCTGCGGCTCCGCGGGCCTCCGCCACGAACCTGCCCAGATCTCCGCGAGTGAAGACCGTGTCCGCCGCTGTGACCAGGAACGGAGGCGTCGCCCCCGCAGCGACTGCGCGCCTCACGGCGTCCGCGGAGCCCTCGGGGACGGGCTGCTCGGCGTAGACGACCTCCAGACCGAAGGCCGATCCGTCACCGGCGAGGCCCCTCACCTGCTCCGCCAAGTGGCCCACGACGACGGTCGCGCGTGGGCAACCAGCCGCCGCGAGATCACGCAGGAGCGTTGCCACGACGGGTCTTCCGTCGATCGGAAGCACCGGCTTCGGCCAGCGGTCGGTCAGGGGCAGCAGGCGCCGGCCCTCGCCGGCCGCCATCACGACGGCTTCGATCACTTCAGGCCGAGTGAGCGAACGGACCAGAGGCCGCGGAGGCGCTCCCCGCCCGCGAGATAACCGGCGAGCTGGGCTCGGAGGCCCTTCAACTCGGCCCGTGCCCGTTCTGCCGCGCCAGGAGCCTCGGCCTCAGGACCGTAGCGCGCCGCGGAGGCAGCGTTCGCGAACGAGCTCGCCTCCAGGCCGAGCTCCGCTTCGGCTGCCGCGGCGATCTGCCCCACACTCATGCCCTTGCGCACCTGCACGCGTTGGTCGGCCAGCAGATCGGCGAGCTCGCGCACGGAGGCCGAGGCGATGCGCCGTGGGTCGCGCGTGAGGTAGCGCAGATTCCGCACGAGCAGTTTCGAGCCCGGCACGACGCCCGCAGCGGCCAGAGCGAGCAACGCG
>JALYTD010000006.1 GCA_030854475.1 Actinomycetota bacterium | reverse complement strand
AGACGGCAACTTGGTCAACTCGCCGGTCGATTTTCTCGGGAGCAGCAGCGACGACGACACGACCGGGACGCTCGTTTTCATGTTTTTCGCCGGGAACCGGTCCCAAGTGACCGTCACCTTCGCGAGTGCCGAATACGCCGGTGCGAGCGGGAATCGATGCCGCTTCTATGGTGCTGCGGTGCGGGCGCCGTAGTCCGCCATTCCCGTCCGCCGGGGCCGGCCCTTGAACTATCGCGGGCAGCGGCTTATGTTCGTCCTGGCGTTCTCCACGAGAGGGACCGGGTGGGCGGCGCGACGAGCAACCAGACGGTGATTCGGCAGGTCAACGATGTTGTCGCGGCCGGATTCGACCGTGGCGAGTTGATGGAGCTCCTGTGCGAATGCGGCCGGACCGGATGTACACGGCTCGTACCGGTGCTCCGGGACGACTTTGACGCCGTCCGGGAGCAGGCAGGGCGCTTCATCGTCGTTCCCGAGCACGAGCTCGGCCAGTCGGAAGTGATCGCCCACCGCGCAGGCTTCGCCATCGTCGGACCCTCGTAGACTCCCGCCTTCGTGCACGGGGTCGTCTTCACGAGCTTCCGCGACTACGTCTCCGATACGTTCGGCGCGGAGACGGCGGCCGCGGTCATGAACGGGGAACCTGTGTACCTGCTCAGCGAGTCGTACCCCGACGACCGGCTGCTCGGCCTGGTCGCGCGGACGGCGGAGCAGACCGGGAACGACCCCGACCAGATCGTCCACGACTTCGGCGTCTTCACGGGCGAGAAGACCTTTACGCGGCTCTATCCCGCCTTCTTCGCGATCTCTCCTTCGGCGCGCCAGTTCATGCTCACGGTCGAGACGCGAATTCATGAGCTCGTACGGGCCACGCTCCCGAAGGCGGGACCGCCGGAGCTGGAAGTCTCGGAGCTCGGCGAAGACGGCATCTCGATCGTCTATACGTCCCCCCGCCAGCTCTGCGTGCTGCTTCGTGGCCTGACCGAGGGGACTGCGCGCCACTACGGCGAGCAGACGCAGATCGAGGAGACGACGTGCATGCTGCGCGGCGATCCTGCCTGCACGTTCCAGGTGCGCTTCAGCCCCGCAGCGCAGCTCGCCTGAGCACGCGTTCGTCGCCGATCCGGCGCGTAAGCCCGTCGGCGTCGAAGCGCTCGAGCAGGAGCTGGGCGGAGCGTCGGCCGGTGCCGAGCAGGTCCCGGAAGCGCGCGAGGGTGATCCGCCCCGCGCTTTCGCACTCTGTGAGCAGTAGCTCGCGCGCGCGCGCGTAGGCGGCGGCGCCGATCGCGAGCCCCTCGCCGAGCCGGACGAGCTTTCCCTCGCCTTCCAGGTACGCGGCGAGGTCTGCTGCGGAGACCTTGATCGGATCGAACCCTGCGACCTCTAGCTCTGACTCGAGCTGCGCAGCGGCCTCGGCGCGGTCTCCTAGTGACGGTGCCGTACCCGGCAGGTAGCCCTTTCCGCCGCGTCGCTCGATCCCGAGCAGCGGCGTGATCGCACCCGCCCACGCCGTATACGGCAGCAGCTCCGCGAGGACGATGCCGGGGTCGAGCGGCGAGGCCTCCGTCCACTCGGCGAGCTGTGTGCGGACGCTCGCGCTGAGCTGCTCGAGCCAATCGCGCGAGAAGTACCAGTCTCCGGCCTGCTCCACGGAGGCGAGCCCTCGGGCGAGCTCCGTGGGGGCGAGCAGTCCGCGCGCCTGCAGCGAGGCGGCGGTTACAGGCTCACGGACGAGGGCGCGCACGATCGACTCGGGGTCGCCCCGGTCGAGCAGCTCCAGGCGCTCGGGATCGAGCCCGCGCGGAGGGGCCGGGTCGACGACGCGTCCGCCGCCGACCGTCGTGTCTGTGCGGAGGACGAACCGGTCGCCACGGGCGGCGACGATCGGCTCTGCCAGTCGCAGCTGCGCGAACCCGCCCGCACGGACGATCCGCGCTGCGACGTCGGCTGTCCCAAGATGAACCTTGACCGCCGAGGGCGCCGGCTCGAGCTCGTCGAGCACGACGTCCAGCCGGTAGGTGACCGGATAGTGGCCGGGCTCGACCAGCGCCTCGCCGCGCCGGAGCTCGCCGCGGTCGACGTTCGGCAGGTTGACTGCTACCCGCTGTCCGGCTTCCGCCCGGTCGACGGCCTCGTCGTGAACCTGGACGCTACGGACCCGCACGGTGCGACCGCTCGGTTCCGCGCGCAGGACGTCACCGGCTCCGACCGATCCCGACCACAGCGTTCCCGTCACGATCGTCCCCGCGCCGTGCAGGCTGAAGGCGCGGTCGATCCAGAGTCGCGTCGCACCGAGCTGCTCTTCACGCTCGATCGACGAGGCAACGCGCTCGAGCGCCGCGCGCAGCTCGTCGAGCCCGGCGCCGGTTTTGGCGGAGACCGGAACGACCTGGGCCTCGGGCACGAGCTCGCGCGCTTCGGCGAGAGCTGCCTCGAGCGTCTCCTCGTCGACGGCGTCCGCCTTCGTCACCGCGACGACCCCGTGCGCGACGCCCAGCAGGCGGAGGACGGCGAGGTGCTCGTGGGTCTGCGGCCGTGCACCCTCGGCGGCGTCGATCACGAGCAGAAAGAGATCGATCCCCGTCGCGCCCGCGACCATGTTTCGGACGAACCGCTCATGGCCCGGGACGTCGATCAGGGAAAGGCGTCTGCCGCCCGGGAGGTCGAGTGGCGCGTAGCCGAGGTCGATCGAGATCCCGCGCTCCTGCTCCTCGGGCAGGCGGTCGGTGTCCTTGCCGGTCAGGGCGCGGACGAGCCACGTCTTGCCGTGGTCGATGTGCCCGGCGGTTCCTACCGTGAGCGGCATGCGAGCACCGCTTCGGCCAGCTCGTCGGCTTCGGCATCCGTGAGCGTGCGGCAATCGAGCAGGCAGCGGCCGTCGCGGACTACGGAGACGATTGGTGGATCGCCGTGGCGCAGAGGCTCCGCCAGTTCCTCCTCCACTGCGCAGGCGAAGCTCGGCAGCTCCGCCAGCGGGAGCGCGCCTCCGCCGACGCGGGCGACCGTCTCCTCGACCTCGCCGCCCACCTGCTCGGCGAGCCGCTCGGCGCGCTCCCGTACGCGCGCAGCCGGCTCGCGAAGCATGCGCAGGACGGGAACCTCCCGCAGCGCGCGGTCGGGATCGAGGTAGAGGGAGAGCGTTCCCTCGAGCGCGGCGAGCGTGAGCTTGTCTGCACGGACCGCTCGTTGCAGGGGATGGCGCCGAAGCCGCTCCACGAGGTCGGCCCGGCCGACGACGATCCCGGCCTGCGGCCCGCCGAGGAGCTTGTCGCCGGAGAAGCAGACGAGGTCGGCGCCCGCGGCGAGGCTGTCTCGCGCCGACGGCTCGTCCTCGAGCGGAACGAGCGCGCCCGAGCCGAGATCGTCCACGAGCGGCAGGCCGTGCTCGCGCGCGACCTGCGCGAGCTCAGCGACCCGCGGCTGTTCCGTGAAGCCCACGACGCGGAAGTTCGACTGGTGCACGCGCAGGAGCACCGCAGTCTCCGGGCCGATCGCTCTCGCGTAGTCCTCGGCGCGGGTCCGGTTCGTCGTGCCGACCTCGCGCAGGCGCGCGCCCGACCGCGCGAGCACGTCCGGGATCCGAAAGCCGTCGCCGATCTCGATCAGCTCTCCGCGGGAGACGAGCACCTCGCGGCCCTCCGCGAGCGCAGCGAGGGCGAGCAGGACCGCGGCGGCGTTGTTGTTGACGACGAGGGCTGCTGCTGCTCCGGTGAGCCGGCCCAGGATCGGGGCGACGTGATCCTGGCGCGAGCCCCGCGAGCCTGATTCGAGGTCGTACTCGAGGTTCGAGTAGCCGGCGGCGACGTCCCGCACGCGGTCGAGCGCCGCGGCCGCGAGTGGTGCGCGACCGAGGTTGGTGTGCACGATCACGCCGGTCGCGTTGATCGTTCGCCGCAACCTGGCGTGGCGTGCTTCAGCAAGCCGCTCGGCTGCCTGCTCGGCCAGATCGCCCGGATCACGGCCCTCCCGTATCTGCTCGCGCGCTCGCTCGAGCGCGGCCCGCGCCACTTCGACCGCCAGGCCGCGCGGCTCTCGCGCCAGTCGCTCGTCGTGGATCAACTCGTCGACCGAGGGGAGGTCTCGAAGCTCCATCTCGGGCGAAGTCTAGGTCGGTCAGGCCCTCGGGTTAGACTCGCGCGCTGCGATGCAGCCTTCCGTGCTTCAGCCGGTCGAGCGCAGGCGACGGCGCAGAGGACGGCGCCGGCGGTGGCCGGTGCTGGTGGCGGTTTTCCTGGTCGCGGCTATCGGTGTCGCCGCAATCGGAGCCACGAACACCGGGCTCCGCGAGCGGGCGCTCTTCCGGGACCGCCACCCGTCGCGGACGCCTTCGCATCCGGCGCAACCGCGCCGTGACACATCGCGGCCGGCCCCCGCTCCGCCGAAGCTGCTGTCCACGATCTCTCCACCCGCCTATTTCTTCCGGCCTCCACTGCGCGCGACGGCGGCCGTCCTGGTCGACGGCGCTACAGGCGCTGTGCTGTACCAGCGCCGTCCTCACCAGCGCCGCCCCATCGCCTCGACGACGAAGATCATGACCGCGGTGCTCGCGCTCGAGCGCCTGCGGCCGTCGCAGAAGATCCGGATCCCATGGTGGGTGCCGCGCACGGCGCCGTTCCGAGAGGGGCTGCGCCGCGGCGAGCGCGTTGCTGCCTGGAAACTGCTCTACGGCCTGATGCTGTACTCGGCCAACGACTCCGCGGCTGCACTCGCGGCCGCGAGTGCCGGGAGCAAGGCTCGTTTCCTCCGCCTGATGAACGAGAAAGCCCGCAGACTCGGTCTCCGCGACACCCACTTCTCCACGCCGAGCGGGGTCGTCGATCGCGGCAACTGGTCGACGGCGTGGGACCTCGCCGCCCTGACGCAGTATGCGATGCAGAACCCGCGGTTTCGGGCCATCGTGCGGACCCGGATCGCGCGCGTGCGCTGGACGGCGCCGACCTACGGGAAGGTCTATGTGAACAAGAACCATCTGCTCGGCAGCTATCACGGCGCCGACGGTGTAAAGACCGGCTGGACGACTGTCGCGGGACACTGCCTCGTTGCCTCGGCGCACCGTGGCCGCAAGCGGCTGATCGCGGTGATTCTGCACTCGCCGGACGCGTACCGCGACGCGCGGCGCCTGCTTAACTTCGGGTTCGCACAGGCGTCGTAGCGGTAGGGGTTCCAGTTGCTAGCTCGTCTCATCCGCCTCGGGGCGATCGTCCCCGCGCTCTTCCTGCTCTCGCCGGGCCTGTTGATCGCCGTCGGTGCCGGCAACGGCCGCATGGTCGCCGAGCCCACGCGCGTGGTCGCCGGAAGCACGGGCAACACGCTTACTTTCACGTTCACGGCGGTTCCGCGCGCCCAGGTCGGGGATCTGATCATCGACACACCGGTGCAGTGGTCGCGCTGGCAGCTGCGAGACGCCTCGGGCCGGGGGTTCGTGCAGTTCGACCGCGGTACCTGCGCGGCTGGGACTCGGATCGCGTCGATCAGAGGACGGCGCATGCTGATCAAGACGAAATGCCGCCGCGGGGCCGGGTTCAGCTTCACCTACGCCAACGCGACGGCGGCGAAACTGCTCGCCGACGGCTACGTGTTCCTGACCCAGACACGCCCCTTGCAGAAGCGCGGCCAGCCGAAGCCGCGGTACAAGCCGCTTCCGGAGAAGCGGCAGCCGGTCGTGCGCACGCTGGGGGGCCCAGCCGTGGAGCTGACCGTCAGCGCGCCCGGGGTGGTCACGTCGGGTGTCCAGTTCACGATCACGGTGCGCGTGAACGACAAGTTCGGCAATCCCGCCGCCGGCTACTCGAAGACCGTCACCTTCTCGAGCAGCGATCCGCAGGGGACGGTGCCCCCGCCCTACACGTTTGGGGCCGAAGGCGCCTCGAAGGACCTCGGCGGGGTGATTCTCAAGACGCCCGGGGAGCAACGGATTCGCGCCAGCGACGGCCAGGGCCTCACGGCCGTCAGCGGTCCGATCGTCGTCACCAGCCCGGCTAGGCCCTAAGGGACCGCTCCCCGCCCTGGGGGCTGGATCGCCTACGGGGCTGGCCTCCTTCGCAGAACTAGCACCTAGCCTCATGATGCTGTTCTTCGATACCACTCGTCCATCCGCGTATCTGGATTACGACGCTATGGAAGGACGCGAAAGTAGAAAAGTTGCTGACTGTTGCGCGTCCAGTAGACGCGGTGAAGCTGACCGTTTTGTTCGTGCGTAACGGAATGCGTTACGCGTCCGGTCGAGACGAAGACCTGCATCGGCCTTGGTTTTGCGGGTACAAGGCGGCTCGGCCGCTTGACATAAGCGAGTGCTCGTCCATCAGGTGACCATGCAGCGTCCGCAATCTCTTCTCCCGCGTCTATGCGACGAAGAGATGTGCCGTTGGTGTTTATCGACCGCAGGGAAATACGGCCCGTACGGATGGCATATACGAACGCGATCTTCTGCCCATTCGGGGCCCAGGACGGATACAGGCCACGTGCAAGGACGCGTGGCTTACCGCCAGCAGCCGGGACGACGCGGATAGTCCCTAAGCGCTCCCCTAGCGAGCCAACATAAGCCACCCACCCACGTCGTGGGGACCACACAGGAAACGCGACCCGTGAAGGAGGCGTTAGCTCACGTAAGTGCGTACCCATCACGTCTGCAACCGTGATAACGCCGGTGCCGGTCGATCCGGAATAGCGGCCCACGAACACGAGCCACCGCGAATCGGGAGACCACGACGGTTGTGTCGCATTGTCGCTGACCCTGTGCAATGCGCCGCCGTTTGCATTGACTACCCAGAGGGCCGAATCCAACTCGAGAGCAAGTTTTCGGCTGTCGGGCGACCAGCTCGCTGCTCCCAACGACGACGCAGACACCCGAATGCGTCGAACATGACGGCCGCGGACATCGCTGGTGAAAAAACCTTGGTGAGTGAATGAAACTCGTCTCGCCTGCGGCGAAAGGTCGTAGATGTTCCAACCCCGAGTGTTGTTCAAAAGGAGGCGCCCGTGCGTCCCGTCTGAGCGAACGGTGAGGACATCACTGCAACAGTCAGCTGCGTTTGCCGCGTGTGTTCCTGAACGACTGTCGCTGGGACTAAACGCGCAGGCCGCTCCGACTGCTGCTGCTAGTAGTAGCCCAGCGCAGAGCGACCGCCTCAACGTCTTCACAGCCGAAACCGTAGCTGTCGTAGAGCGGTATTTAGCCCGGCCGCGCCGGCAAAGCCGGGACGACCTCCCGTCGGCATCGCAAGCGACGCCTTACTGCGCGTCCGCCTTCTCGGGTGCCGCAGGTACGTCCGCGCAGCGGCGCTCGTAGCAGTCGACGACGATCTCGACCGCCGAGGCCGGGTCTTCTGCCGTTCCGAGCAGGTCCACGTCCTCGGGCGAGATCATTGCCTGGGCGAGCAGGGGATCCCGGACCCAGTCGAGCAGCCCGTCCCAGTAGCCGCGCTCGAACAGCACGACGGGGAAGTGCAGCACCTTGCCCGTCTGAATCAACGTCAGTGACTCGAACAGCTCGTCCAGCGTGCCGAAGCCGCCGGGGAAGATGACGAATCCCTCCGCCGCCTTTACGAACATCGTCTTGCGCGCGTAGAAGTGCTTGAACGTGACCGAGATGTCGAGGTACGGGTTTTCGTGCTGCTCGTGCGGGAGCTCGATGTTGAAGCCGACCGAGAGCCCCCCGCCTTCCTTCGCTCCGCGGTTCGCCGCCTCCATCACGCCGGGCCCTCCGCCCGTGACCACCGTCCAGCCGGCTTGCCCGAACAGCCGTGCCGTCTCGCGTGCCTGCTGGTAGCGCGGCGAGTCGGCAGACACACGCGCCGAGCCGAAGATCGTCACCGCCGGCGGCTCGATCTGGTCCACGGCGTCGAACCCCGCGGCGAACTCTTCGGCGATCAGCCCAACCTCGCGGCGCAGGCCGACCTCGTCGCTCGCCAGGAGACGCCGGTCTTCCATCAGCGCCTCACAGCCGGTGCTGGGGGACGTGCGCCTTCCACATGCCGAGCGCAAACAAGACGGCCAGCCCGACGTAGAGGGCCGCGAGCGCCACTGCGACGCTGCGGCCGCTCCCAGGGATCGCCGTCTGGCTACCGCCCGCCAGCGCGAGTTCCTCGCCGTAAGCGGGAGCCGGTTCGTAGCGGGCGATTCGGATCGCGCGCCAGATCGCACCACCGTCGAGGATCCCAATCGGGATCAGGTTGAAGAGATTGAGCAGGAAGCTGAAGTACGCGATCGCGTAGAAGAGGTCGGAGTTGCGGGCGGCCCCGATCCCGTAGCAGACGAGGCCGAACAGGCCGCCTGCGGCGGGGCCGGCAATCGCCACGAGCCCGTTGCGCCAGGGGTTCAGCGGCGCGTTCTTGATCAGCACGTACGCGCCCAGGAACGGAATGAAGCGAGGAAGGCTCACCTCGAGGCCTTGCCGCTTCGCCTCGACGAAGTGCCCCATCTCGTGGACGAGCAGCATCAGCACGACGCCGACGGCGAACTTCCAGCCCCAGATCAGCGCATATGCGGCCGCGGAGATGAAGATCCCGAAGAACTTGAACGCGATGAAGCTGAACTTGACGAGGAACGCGACCGCCGCTGCGATCGGAGCCCAGATCCGGCGGAACAGCTCGCGCCAGTTCGTGCCTCCGCCGGGGTGGATCGGGTCGTAGTCGCGGACGTCAGGGGCAGATCGCGGCTCGTACTGGCTCACCGGCTCATCGTAGCCGCGTCCCGAACCTTGAATCTCATCGCGGGCTTACTACCGTGAGGAGCAGCGCCCGCGGCGGCCTTCATGAGCTTCCTCGGGACGGCGACGAACCACGGTGCAGGCACACTCGTCTTCCGCGGGAACAACGGGAGCAAGATCGTCACGATGAGCTTCCAGTCGTATTACGTCTCCGGCGCGAGCGGTTACTGCTTCGTATCCGGGACTGCGCTCGCCGCAGGTTGAGTTCGGCTTCGGTCACGACCCTCGACCGATCCACTGCTCGCCGCCTTCGTAGACCTCCTTCTTCCAGAGCGGGACGGTCTCCTTGAGCGTGTCGATCGCGTCCTTGCACGCCGACAGCGCGTCCTGGCGGTGCGGCGCGGAGACTGCGATCACCACGCTCTCGTCACCGATCTCGACGCGCCCGACACGATGATGGATCGCCACCTCACAGAGCTCGTAGCGCCGCTTCAGCTCCGCTGCCAGCTCGGCCATCACCTGCTCGGCCATGCCGGCGTAGGCCTCGTAGTCGAGATGTGTGACGGTGTGACCGCGCGAGTGCACGCGCGTAGTGCCGATGAACGTCGCGATCGCCCCGGCTTCCTCGGAGCGGACCTCGTCGACTGCCGCGGCGAGCGACAGCGGCTCCTCGCTGAGCCGGAAAGAGCCGCCCGACACAGGCGGGATCAGCGCGACCTCGTCACCGTCCGCCAGCTCGCGGTCCGGATCTGCGTACTCCCTGTTAACCGCGTAGAGCAGTCCTGGCGGCTCGTCGCCCAGCCCTAACTGCTCCCAGACGTCACGCACCCGTTCGACCCCTTCCACCTCGCGCTCGGCAAACCCCGCGCGCTCCCGCAGGCCGGCGAAAAGCTTCACGGTCACGTGCACGGCGCCAGGGTAACCTCCGGCCATGAGCGCTGACCCGCAGCGCCGCCGGAAGGAGAAGCGGCCGGGCTGGCGGATCGAGCCGCCACCCGAAGCTGGCGGCCCGAAGCCGCGGCGCGCGGGTCTGTTTGCCTCGTTCGGCCTGCGCCTGCTCGTCTTCGCCGCCGCCCTCTTCCTGCTCAACTACTGGCTCGCGTCTCGCTACGTCAACGAGCCGGCGCGGATCAGGATCCCGTACAGCCCCACGTTCCTCGAACAGGTGCGCGAGGGGAACGTGGCCCGGATCACCTCCAGGGGCACAGCCGTCCAGGGCGACTTCCGCAAGCAGATCCGGTACCCGCCCAAGGGCAAGAAGGGCTCGAAGCGGGCGAAGCGCTTCTCGACGGAGATCCCGGCCTTCGCGAACACGGACGCGCTGGCGAAGCTTCTTCAGGATCGGAACGTCGTCATCAACGCAAAGCCGCTCGACACGGGCACGCCGTGGTGGCAGGGCCTTCTTTTCGGCTTTGGACCGACGCTGCTGTTCCTCGGCCTGATCTTCTTCGTGATGCGTCGCGCGGGCGGCGGTGGCGGGATGCTGTCCTCGTTCGGACGTTCGCGCGCTCGCCGCTACCAACCTGAAGGCGCCCCACGCGTGACCTTCGAGGACGTGGCGGGGATCGACGAGGCCAAGGCCGAGCTCACGGAGATCGTCGACTTCCTGAAGAACCCCGATCGTTACAGGCGCCTGGGCGGCCGGATCCCGCGCGGGGTCCTGCTGAGCGGCCCACCCGGCACGGGCAAGACGCTGCTGGCGCGGGCCGTCGCCGGTGAGGCCGGCGTACCGTTCTTCTCGCTCTCCGCCTCCGAGTTCATCGAGATGATCGTCGGGGTCGGTGCCTCGCGCGTGCGCGACCTCTTCGACCAGGCGAAGCAGGCTGCGCCGGCGATCATCTTCATCGACGAGCTGGACGCGATCGGCCGGTCGCGCTCCGGCGGTGTGGGTGGGTTCGGCGGCGGCCACGACGAGCGCGAGCAGACGCTGAACCAGATTCTCACGGAGATGGACGGCTTCGACTCGAACACGAGCGTGATCGTCCTCGGGGCAACGAATCGACCGGACGTGCTCGACTCGGCGCTGCTGCGACCCGGCCGGTTCGACCGGCGCGTCGTCGTGCAGCCGCCGGACCGCATCGGCCGCAAGGCGATCCTGGAGGTGCACACCCGCGGTGTCCCGCTCGAGCCGGACGTCGATCTCGACCGTGTGGCTGCGACCACGCCCGGGATGGTCGGAGCAGACCTCGCCGCCCTGGTCAACGAGGCCGCCCTGCTCGCCGCGCGCCGCGACCACGAAAAAGTCATGGCTGAGGACTTTTCCGACGCGTTGGAGAAGATCCTCCTCGGCGCTGAGCGGAAGATCATGCTGACCGAGGCAGACCGCGAGCGCACCGCGTATCACGAGGGAGGGCACGCGATCGTGGGCATGCTGAGCGCAGGGGCAGACCCGGTCCGGAAGGTCTCGATCATCCCCCGCGGCCTGGCGCTCGGCGTGACGTTCGCCTCCCCTGAGGCCGACCGCTTCAGCTACGACGAGCAATACCTGCGCACGAGGATCAAGGTCGCGCTGGGTGGGCGCGTCGCCGAGGAGCTCGTCTTCGATCAGCTCACGACCGGCGCCGAGTCGGACATCCAGCAACTGACGGAGATCGCGCGCCAGATGGTCGGGCGCTGGGGCATGAGCCCGGCGATCGGGCCTGTGGCGGTGCTGCCTTCCGAGTCGCGCGGGCCGCTGCTCCCCGGCGTCTCCGAGCACTCCGAGCGGACGCAGGAGCTCGTCGACGAGGAGGTGCGCCGCTTGGTCGACGAGCTGCACGAGGAGGCCGCAAGCCTGCTCCGGGAAAACCGGGACAAGCTCGACGCGCTGGCCCGCGCGCTGCTCGAGAAGGAGACGCTCGAAGAGGCTGAGGCCTATGCCGCGGCGGGCATCGACCGCCCCTCGGGCGAGCGCGAGCCCGGAGACGTACCGGCTCCCGCGTAAGGTCGGATACGGCCGCAAAGTGAAGGGCGGCGGTAGCCTACGAATTCGGATGGCCGTCGAGCAAAACCGGCGCGAGACCGACTCGGGCATCGAGGTGAAGCCGGTCTACACGGACGAGGACGTCCCCGGCCTCGAGCTCGAGCCGCCGGGCGAGTTCCCCTTCACGCGCGGCCCTTACCCCGACATGTACCGGGGGCGGCCGTGGACGATCCGGCAATACGCGGGCTTCGGGTCGGCCGAGGAGACCAACGCGCGCTTCCGCTACCTGCTCGAACGCGGGCAAACCGGGCTCTCGGTCGCGTTCGACCTGCCGACCCAGCTCGGTTACGACTCGGACGATCCCCGGGCCGAAGGCGAGGTGGGGCGGACCGGCGTCGCGATCGACTCGATCGCCGACCTGCAGCTCCTGTTCGCGGAGATCCCGCTCGGCGAGGTCTCGACGTCGATGACGATCAACGCTCCCGCCGCGCTCCTACTCCTGCTGTACGAGCTCGTGGCCGAGGAGCAAGGGGTCCCGCCCGAGAAGCTCCGCGGCACGGCTCAGAACGACATCCTCAAGGAGTACTGCGCGCGCGGGAACTACATCTTCCCGCCGCGACCCTCGATGCGGCTGACGACCGACCTCTTCGCGTACTGCGCGGAGCGCCTGCCGCAGTGGAACACGATCTCGATTTCGGGGTACCACATCCGGGAGGCCGGGTCGACGGCGGTCCAGGAGCTCGCGTTCACGCTCTCGAACGGAATCGCGTACTGCGAGGCCGCGGTCAAGGCGGGCCTCTCGCCGGACGACTTCGGAGCGCGGCTCTCCTTCTTCTTCAACGCGCACAACCACTTCTTCCAGGAGGTGGCGAAGTTCCGCGCCGCGCGGCGGCTGTGGGCACGAATCATGAGCGAGCGCTTCGGCGCCACGAACCCAAAGGCTCAGGCGCTGCGCTTCCACGCGCAGACCGGCGGCTCGACGCTCACCGCCCAGCAGCCGGAGAACAACATCGTCCGCGTGGCGGTGCAGGCGCTGGCGGCGGTTTGCGGCGGCGCACAGTCGATCCACACGAACGGGTTCGACGAGGCGCTCGCTCTGCCCACCGAGCACTCGGCACGGATCGCTCTGCGGACGCAGCAGATCCTCGCCCACGAGGCGGGCGGGACAGACACGGCCGACCCGTTCGGGGGCGCGTACTTCCTCGAGACGCTCACGAACGAGCTCGAGGAGCGCGCCTGGGAGCTGATCGAGCGGGTCGACGAGCTCGGCGGCTCCGTCGAGGCGATCGAGCAGGGCTTCGTCCAGGGCGAGATCGAGGACGCGGCCTTCCGGCACCAGCAGGAGGTCGAGCAGGGAGAGCGCGTGATCGTGGGCGTGAACAAGTACGCCGAGGCGGAACCGGAGCAGATCGAGCTGCACCGGCTCGACCCGGAGGCGGAGCGGCGGCAGCTCGAGCGGACCGCTCGCGTGCGTGCCGAGCGGAACGCCGTCGAGGCTGAGGCTGCGCTCGCCCGTGTGCGCGAGGCGGCGAAGGGGTCCGAGAATCTATTGCCCGTGCTGCGAGAGGCTTTGCGCGCCCGCTGCACGATCGGCGAGATCTGCAACGAGCTCCGCGCCGAGTTCGGAACGTACGACAGTTCACGCGCGTAATCTGGAACCGTGGCGACCGCGGTTGACGCTCCGGCGCTCGAGCATGCCGACGCGCCCCGGCCGCTACTCGGAGTACCGCGTCATGCGCAGCACGCGCTCCCGAACACGTACCTGCCCGTGATCACGATGATCGGCATGGACGTTGGCACGGCCGTCGGCATCGCGCTGTACGTCGAGACCGTCTACCAGCTGCCCGGGCTCGGTCGGCTGACGCTCTCGTCGCTCGCGGGGGACGCCTCTCTCGACCTGCCGACGATCCTGGGCGTCGTGCTGTTCATCGGCGCGGCGATCATCGTGCTGAACCTGATCGTCGATGCGATCTACGCGTTCGTCGACCCGACGATCAGGACCCGCGGCGACCGCGGCTCCGTCGTCCGTCAGCCGGCCGGCAGGATCGTCTAGAAACTGCGCCTCGCGTGCGCATCTTGCTCGTCTCACAGATGTACCCGGGCCCCGAGGAGCCGGACTACGGTGTTTTCGTGCAACAGCTCGAAGACGCGGTAGGACGCCGCGGTCACGAGATCGAGCCCGTCGTGATCGACCGCCGTGGCGGCGGCAAGCGTAAGTACGCAGCGCTCGCAGCCCGCGTCTTCCGTGCGGCGCGCAGCTTCCGGCCGGACGTGATCCACGCGCACTTCCTCGTCCCCACCGGCCTGATCGCCGGACTCGCCTCCCGCGCGCCGCTAGTCGTGACTGCGCACGGTCAGGACGTGGCGAACATCGGTGCGATTCCCGGCGTGCAGGCCGCGACCGCCGCGGTCGTCCGGCGCGCGTCGTCCATCGTCGCCGTCTCCTCCTACCTGCGCGACGAGCTCGAGCGGAAGCTTCCCGCCGTGCGCGGCAAGATCGACGTCGTCGACTCCGGCGTCGACCTCGATCGCTTCCGCGCGCTGCCGGCACCCGCTGGTCCGACCGCCTATCTCTGCGTCGGCGCGCTCACCGAGCGCAAAAACGTGGTTCGACTCGCGGACGCATTTGCACGGCTCGAGGAGGGAACGCTGACCTTCGTCGGCGAGGGGCCGCTCCGCCGGCGCCTCGAGGGGCGGGAGCGTGTCCACCTCGTCGGGCGCGTTCCCCACGACGGGATCCCACGTCAGCTCGAACGGGCCCACGTCCTCTGTCAGCCGAGCCTGATCGAGCCCTTCGGCCAGGCGCTGCTGGAGGCGATGGCCGCGGAACGATCCGTTGTGGCCACCCGTGTCGGCGGTCCGCCCGAGTTCGTCACCCCCGAGGCGGGGGTGCTCGTCGACCCCGAAGACGAAGGCTCGATCGCCGCCGGCCTGCGCGCGGCTGCCGGGTTACCCCGGCCCAATCAGGCGGCTCGCGCGGCTGCGGCGGAGCACGACGTCAACGAGCAGGCCCGCCGGGTGGAGGAGATTCTCGAGCGAGCCGTTCGAGGTCGGCGAGACGGATCTGGACCAGCGGCCTGACGCTCTGCTTGAGCCCCGCTTCCTGCGCCACTGCGAGCGCCTGCTCGAAGTTTTCCCGGGCCTTGGCCGGGTCGACCCCCTGCTTTAGTCGGTTGTCACCGGTGACCAAGAGCTTTTGAATGCGCTCACGCGCCTCGGTCTCGTCCACGGCGCGGAGCGTAACAACGGGTTTCGTCGTTGTAGAAGGACAGCATGGAAGCCGCGCACACGGAAATCCCTCACCCGATCAAGGTCTTGATCGCCGACGACCACCGCCTCTTCGCCGAGGCTCTCGAGACGATCCTCGAGGGAGATGCCCGGATCCACGTCGTCGGCCGCGCCCGGAACGGCATGGAGGCTGTGGAGCTGGCGGCCGCGCTCGGGCCCGACGTCGTCCTGATGGACATCAGCATGCCGGTGATGGACGGTGTCGAGGCGACCGGGGCGATTCTCGGCGGGGGCTCCGGTGCGCAGGTGCTGATGCTGACCGGATCGAACTCGCGCACAGACGTCGACCGCTCTCGCCGCGCGGGCGCGGCCGGCTACGTGACCAAGGATCGCATCGCCTCGCAGCTGATCGAGTCGATCATCGAGCTCGGAGCTCGTTAGCCACCGTTAGCTGTCCTACCCACGGACGTTGTGAACGCGGCTGATCGGAGGCCGGTCTCCGAGCGAGCTGTGCGGCCTACGCCGGTTGTAGTGCTCGAGCCAGTGTGGCAGGGCTCGGTTGCGATGTCGATGTGAACGGTAGGCGAGCCCGTAGGCCCACTCCCTAGCCATCGTCTGGTGGAAGCGCTCGACCTTCCCGTTCGTCCGCGGGCGGTAGGGCTCCGTCGTCAGGTGCCTGATTCCGCGCTCGGCAAGCAACTCGCGCAGCGAGCGGTTCCTGACGTAGCTGAAGGCGTTGTCGGTCATCACCCGCCTGGCCGTGATCCCATGCTCGGCGAAGAAGGCAAGCGCCCGCTCGACGAACGCGGTGACCGTCACCGCCCGCTCGTCGCGATGGAGCTCGACGTAAGCGAGCCGCGAGTGGTCGTCGACGACCGCGTGCGCGAAGTCGTAGCCGACGCGCGTCTCGGGCCGCATCCAGTCCCGGGAGCGCTGCGAGCGGTCGCCGGTGACCGCGTGCCCGGGCCGCTCGAAGCGCGCGTAGCGGGAGACGTCCATGTGCAGGAGGTCGCCCGGGCAGGGCCACTCGTAGCTGTTGGCCTGCTCCCGTGGCGGGCGCGGTCTTCGCGAGAGGCCGGCTCGATGAAGCACCTTCCAGACCGTCGAGTGGGCGAAGCCGGTCGCGCCGGCCACCAGCCGCGGCCCCCAGCCCGTCTGGCGGCGACAGGCGCAGATCCGCTCCTGGAGGCTGGCGGCGAGCTCGCGCGGCGAGCGGTGCGGGCGGCTGGAGCGGTCGAGCAGGCAGGCAAGTGTCTGTCGCGCCTGTTCGCCCGCCGAGCGCCAGCGGTGCCACCAGCGATGGGCGGTCGCCGGCGAGACGCTGAAGGCGGCCGCGGCGGCCTTCATGCTCATTCCTCCCTCGATCGCCTGCACGAGCGCGAGGCGGCCAGCCAGTCCGAGCTTGGCGTTACGGTG
>JALYTD010000102.1 GCA_030854475.1 Actinomycetota bacterium | reverse complement strand
CTCCCGCTCGACAGCGTCCAGATAGCCCTCGCGATCGCCGGGCCCGAGCGTCAGCCCCGCGATCAGCTCGTGCAGCGCGACCTCGTGGAGGACGACGACGCCCGGCCGCCTCCGCAGCTCCTCCACGATCCAGCCATGTGCGTCGGGGTCGTTGCCGAGGTGGTAGAGCGCGACGTCAGCGTCGCCGGACGCACGCCGCCCACGCTGCACGACCTCGACTTCGACCCTCTCCCTGAGCGCGGGCAGGAGGAGTGCGCTATAGCCGGCGACGCCGGACCGCTCCGGCGGCAGCGGCGAGTGGTAGGCGACCTTCAAACGTCGCGCCCACGTGACGTTTTCTCGGACAGGTCGTCGAGCAGGCGCAGGACCGCCGCGTTGAATCGCCGCTGCTCCGCCCACGCCGGCTCGACGTACCAGCGCATCGCCCGGCGCAGCGGTCCCTTGACCGGCGCGAGCAGCAAACCCCGGATGCGCCCGCGCTTGCCGGGCGGGGAGAGGAACGGCCGCTCGGCGCTGACCGGCCAGGTCCGCTCTGCCTCTTCACGCGCCGGCGACGGACCGTCCACCGGCTCATCGGACGGCCGGCCGAGCACCTCTGCGCGCAGGCGAGCAAAGATTGCCTCGACCTCGACCTCGTCCTCGTCGGAGCGCGGCGGGTCGGGCGGCATTATTGCTCCGCGACGACTGCGGCAGCGGCCGCCCGGGCGGCCGACAGCCGCTGCAGGTCCGACTCGACCATCATCTCGACGAGCTGTTTGAAGGACACCTCCGGCTCCCAGCCCAGCTCCTGCCGGGCCTTGGCCGCATCGCCAACGAGGTGCTCGACCTCCGCCGGCCGCACGAAGGCCTGGTCGACGACGACGTGATCGGCCGAATCGAGCCCCGCATAGGCGAATGCGGCGTCGACGAAGTCCTGTACCGAATGCTCGACGCCCGTGGCGATCACGTAGTCCCTGGGCTCGTCCTGCTGAAGCATCATCCACATCGCGCGCACGTAGTCGCCGGCGAAACCCCAGTCGCGCCCTGCCGCGAGGTTGCCGAGCCGCAGCTCCTTGGCGAGGCCGAGCTTGATCCGAGCGACGCCGTCGCTGACCTTGCGCGTCACGAACTCGAGCCCCCGGCGGGGGCTCTCGTGGTTGAAGAGAATCCCCGACGCGGCGAACAACCCGTACGACTCCCGGTAGTTGACGGTGATGTAGTGGCCGTAGGCCTTGGCGACGCCGTAGGGCGACCGCGGGTGAAAAGGCGTCGTCTCCGTCTGCGGCACCTCGCGCACCTGGCCGTACATCTCGGACGAGGACGCCTGGTAGAACCGGATCTCGGGGTCGACGGCGCGGACCGACTCGAGCATGCGCGTCACGCCGACGGCCGTGAACTCGGCCGTAAGCACGGGCTGGCGCCACGACGTCGGGACGAAGCTCTGCGCGGCGAGGTTGTAGACCTCCGTCGGCTCCGCATCGCGAATCGCGGCCATCAGCGAGTTCTGATCGAGCAGGTCGCCCTGCACGAGCGTCACGCGGTCGGCAAGGTGGCCGATCCGCTCGAAGCTCTCGGTCGACGCGCGCCGCACCATGCCGAAGACCTCGTAGTCCTTCTCCAGGAGGAGCTCGGCGAGGTACGAGCCGTCCTGCCCTGTGATCCCGGTGATAAAGGCTCGCCCGGCGCTCACGTCGCTGCCTTCTCCTCGCGGGTCAAGGTGCGGCGAGCATAGTCAAGGGCATCCGAGAGGGTCTGCTCCAGCGGAATCTCGGGGCGCCAGCCGGTCGCGCGCTCGAGCTTGGAGGCGTCGCCGCGCATGGCCGGGATGTCCGCCGGCCGCATCCGGTCCTGCCGCGGCTCGACCTCGACAGAGCAGCGCGCAAGGCCCACGAGCAGCTCGACCACCTCGGCCATCGGCACCGAGCGGCCGGAGGCGACGTTGTAGGTGCCCGGCTCGACTTGCGGGTCGAGCAGCAACTCGTACGCCCGCACGACGTCGCGGACGTCGGTGAGATCGCGCTCTGCGCTCAGATCGCCGACCTCCAGCACGCCATCACCTGCTTCCTCGAGTTGGGCGATCTGCCGCGTCCAGGAGCCGATCGCGAACCGTTCGTCGCGCCCCGGCCCCTCGTGGTTGAACGAGCGCGCCACGATCACGTCGCCGCCGCTCCGCGCGAACTGGGCGCAGGCGAGCTCCGCCGCCCCCTTGGTGGCCGCGTACGGGGACACCGGGGCAACCGGGGCGCTCTCCGGGGTCGGCAGCTCGCTCGCCCGCCCGTACACCTCGCCGGTGGAGGGAAAGAGCACGCGTGCCTCGGGCTGCTGCGTCCGCACCGCCTCGAGCACGTTCACGGTGCCGAGAACGTTGACGTTCCAGGCCTCCGCAGCGTCCTCCCAGGACGCGGCCACGGAGGACTGCGCCGCGAGGTGCACAACCGCCCGCGGCTGGGCCTCGCGAATCGCCTCGACGACAGCGGCCGGCTCGGTCACGTCGACCTCGGCGGGCAGCGCGTCAGCTCCGAGCCGTTCGAGCAGATGGCGGCCGGCGAACCCCTGCGCGCCGGTGACGGAGACGGCCTTACTCACGCGCCTCGCGCTCGCGGACCCGATTCTCCAGCAGCGCGAGCCGCTGCGCGAGCGCCGTGTTCTGCTCCGACAGCTTCGAGATCACGGTCGAGTAGTCGAGCAGCACGAGCAGCACGAACAGGGCTCCGAGGACGAAGAGCGCCGACGGCGGATAGGCGATCCCCATCAGGTCCGCGAGCTTTCCGAGCGCCCCGCGCCAGAGTGCAAGCACGAGCATCGAAATCGACGTGAGCAGCCAGAGCAGGGCGTAGCGCTCCCGCAGGCGGCGGCTCCGAATCAGCTCGAAGATGGTCACGAGCAAGATGAACGCGGCCGCAGCCGCGACGAGCGAGACCCGTAACGGGGTCATCTCTCCTCCTCCATGTGAACGAGACTTCTGCGAAACAGGCTGACGAAGACGGCGACGAGCACCTTCGCGGCGTAGAAGAGCGACAAGAAGACCGTGAGCGACGACGTGCCGGACTCGCGCGGGCGCATGCGCACCGGCACCTCCTTCAGCCGCAAGCCGTGCTTCACGGCGAGCACCGTCGCCTCGACGGTCTCGAGGAACCCGTGCGGGTAGTCGCGGGCGAACAGGCTCAGGCTCCGGCGGTTCAAGGCGCGGAAGGCGGAGCTCGTGTCGGTCAGGCGCTGGCGGGCGATCACCGAGAGCAGACCCGAGAACACGTGCATGCCGAGCCGGCGCGCGAGGGGTGCCCTGTACCCCTGAGCCTCGGCGAACCGGGAACCGATCACGATGTCGGCCTCGCCTTCGATCAGCGGGATCAAGATCTTCGGCAGCTCGCCGGGGTCGTGCTGGCCGTCGCCGTCGATCTGCACCGCCACGTCGAAGTCACGCTCGACCGCGTACTGGTAGCCGGCCTGCACGGCTCCGCCGATGCCGAGGTTGAAGGGGAGGCGGATCACCTGCGCGCCCGCCCGCTCGGCGACGAGGGCCGTCCGATCGGTCGAGCCGTCGTCGACGACGACCACCTCGAAGTCCGCATCGAACGCCCTGATCTCCTCGATCACGCGGGCGATCATCTGCTCCTCGTTCAGCGCGGGGACGATGGCGATCTTCCGCACCGCTGCGAGGCGCTCGTCGCGTTGTGCAGGCAGGGGAGCCGGCCGCGGCTCGGCGAGTCGCGCCACCTCAGGCCGCCGTTGCTTCCACCGCACGCTTCATGTGCGAGGCGTGGCGCTCGATGCACGAGTCGATCAGGTCGAGGTTCCCGCGGGTCCAGTCGACTGTTCGCTGCAGGCCCTCGCCCAGTGGAACGGCGGCCTCGAAACCGAGCTCCCGCTTCGCCTTCTCCGGGCTTCCGAACCTATGTCCGGAGCGGTCCCAGGCCCGAGGCGGGCCGAGCTCGATCTCGTCGGGTCGGCCGCCGGCCAGGTCCGCGACCGTCTCCGCGAGCTCGCGAATCGACGTCTCGACCCCGCTCGCGAGGTTGTAGACGTCCCCCGGTCCCCCATGCTCCGCACACGCGATCAGCCCCGCGACGATGTCGCCGACGTAGATGAAGTCGCGGGTCGCCTCGCCCCCGTTGTCGAGGCGGAGCGGCAGGCCCTTGAGCGCCCGGTAGACGAAGGTCGGCGTGACGTTCCGCCACACGGTCGCCGGCGTCCCCCGCCAGCGTCCGGCGCCGAGGATCTCGCCCGGCCCGTAGACGTTCTGGAACCGGGCGCGCACCGTCGGCAGCCCGTGCTGGCGGTGGTAGTAGACGGAATAGAACTCGCCCACCACCTTCGAGATCTGGTATGGGCTGTCGAGGTCGAGCGGCACCGGGCCCTCTTCAGTCGTCGCCTCCGCGTCACCGTACGTGTGCTCGGCCAGGGTGCATCCGGAGGCTGCGTAGACCAGCTTCCGCAGGCGCGAGCGGTCCTTGAACCGGTCGAACAGCTTCAGCGTCGTGATCAGGTTGTGCTCGTGGTCGGCCAGGGGGTCGGCGATCGAGCTCTGGTTACCGTGGTAGGTGGCCAGGTGGAAGACGTAGTCGAACTCGTCGTCGAGTGCGTCAAGGATCGCGTCGTCTGCAATCGAGCCCTCGACGAAGTCGACCCGCGCGTGATCGGGAACGTTCACCCGCTCGGCGGAGAGCAGGTTGTCGACGACGAGGACGCGGTCCGCCTCCTGGGCGAGCGCCTCGCGCACGAGGTTGCCGCCGACGAACCCCGCGCCGCCGACGACGAGGATCGACGTGCCCTGCAGCGGCGTCACTGCGCCGGCTCGCTCTCCGCGGCAATTTTCAAGTGCGTGAACGTCTCGTCGACGCCGTGCTCGCGGTAGTACGCGACTGCGGCTGCGACGCCCTCTTCCAGCGGCGTCGACGCGCGCCAGCCGAACTCGCTCTCGGTGCGGCTCGGGTCGAGCAGGATCGTCGCCGCGTCGTCGGGGCCACGGGGACGCACCTCCACGTCCTCGTCCAGGCTCGTCCCGAGGGCCTTGAGCGTGCCGTCGAGCAGCTCCTTGATCGAGTAATCCGAGCCGGAGGAGACGTGGTACACGCCGCCGGTTCCCTTGCCGTCAACCGCCATTTCGACGACGTCGATCAGGTCCTGCACGTAGATGAAGTCGCGGCGCGTGTCCATCACGAAGACGGGCTTGTCCGCCGTCAGCCGCTGGTAGAAGGTCGGCAGAGGCCCGCTGACGTTGCGCGGCCCGTAGGCATTCGCGAGCCGGAACGAGACCCAGTCGAGATTCGACAGGCGCACGTAGTGCTCGCCGGCCGTCTTGGAGATCGCGTAGCTCGAATCTTCGGGCCGCAGCGGATGGTCGAGCGTGACCGGCTGCTCGAGCGGATGCAGCCCGTAGCAGAGCGCGGTCTGGAAGTAGACGAGCCGTCCCACGCCGGCGTCCTTCGCCGCCTGCACGACATTGGCCGTCCCGACGACGTTCGTCGCGGCGTCCTCGGCCCAGTCGTCCGGGTCCTTGTACGCGGCCGCCGCGTGAGCGACGACCTGCGGCTCGAACTCCTCGAACGCCGAGCGGACGAAGCCCTGGTCGGCGATCGTGCCCTCCCGCAGCTCGAGGCCCTCGCGCGCGTCGAGATTGTCGCGGCGCCCGGTCGCGTAATTCTCGAGCACGAGCACCTCGTCGCCGCGGTCGAGCAGGCGCTCGGCCAGATGCGAGCCGATGAACCCGCCCCCGCCCGTGATCAAAACCTTCAAGCTGCCACCTCCGTCGCTTTGGCGCGGAAGCTGGCCGCGCGGTCATGGAACGTCTTCTGCCACAGCTCGAGGCAGAGCAGCCCCCAGATCTTTCGTCCGAACCGCGGCTCCTGGTCGAGCCGCGAGACCACCTTGGCGTTGTCGACGAAGTCGCGGTTGCGCGCCTCCTGCGACGAGAACGTGTCGGTCACGAAGTCGCGCACGGGCCCCGGGCGTCCAACCCATTCCTGGAGTGGCACGGGGAATCCCATCTTGTCCTTGCGCTGTCGGATCTCCTCGGGCAGCAGCGGGCCGAAGGCAGTTCGCAGCACGTGCTTCAGGTTCCCGTCCTTGAACTTGACGTCGGCCGGCATCGTCGCGGCCAGCTCGACGATCGGGTGGTCGAGCAGCGGCACGCGCGACTCCAGCCCGTGCGCCATCGAGACGCGATCCTCGACCTGCAGCAGCGCCGGTAGCAGCGTCTTGAAGTCGAAATGGGTCATCGAGTCGAAGTACGACTCCTTGCCCACGTTCGAGCCGTGGAAGATCGTCTTGAACGTCTCGAAGGGCGAGTACTCGCCGAGCAGGTCCCACCTGATCTCGTCCCCGAGGCCCGGAGCGCGGTTGATCAGGCGGAAGTAGCGCGCGTCGAGGTCCTCGAAGAGGCCGTCGCGCCAGAACTCCTGCAGCAGCGGCTTGTACTGCCGCAACGTGATGAGGTTCGGGATGATCGACTCGTAGGTGACGACGAAGTTGCCGGAGTGCATCGTCCCGTCGATCGCACCCTTGATGCACTGCTCGAAGTACGCGATCAGGTAACGGGCGTAGCCGCCGAAGATCTCGTCGCCGCCCTGGCCCCCCAGGACGACCTTGCGGTGCTGCGCGGCGAGCTCGGAGACCATGAATTGCGGAAACGACCCGGGCCCCGCGACGGGATAGTCGAGGTGGTAGACGACGTCCTCGATCCGCTCGACGAAGTCGTCGGCTCCGATCTCGAGCTCGTGCAGCTCGAGGCCGCGCTCCTCGGCCAGCGCTCGTGCGTAGCGGCTCTCGTCGTAGCCGGGAAAGCCGAACTTGCCGGTGAATCCCTGCAGCCCCGGGCCGTGCTCCGCAGAGGCCAGCGAGGCCACGATGCTCGAGTCCAGGCCGCCGCTGAGGTAGGAGCCGAGCGGCACGTCGGCCCGCAGGTGCAGCCCGATCGATTCCGCCAGCAGCTCGCGAATCCGGTTCTCGTAGTACGCGGGGGTGTGCTCGAAGTCCGGCTCGAAGTAGACCTCCCAGTACTGCTGCGTCTCCACGCGGCCGTTGCGTACGCGCAGGAAATGCCCGGGCAGCAGCTCGCGCACGCCCATGAACAGCGTCTTGCCGGCGAGGCAGAACTGGAAGCTGAGGTAGTCGTTGAGGCCCTCGACGTCAGTCTCGACCGCGGGCAAGAACGGGAGCAGCGCCTTGATCTCGGAGGCGAAGTAGAGGACGCCGCCCACCTCGGCGTAGTAGAGCGGCTTGATGCCGAAGCGGTCGCGCGCGGCAAACAGCGTCTGCGTCTCCTCGTCCCAGAGGGCGAACGAGAACATGCCGCGGAAGCGTTCGAGGCAGTCCTCGCGCCACTCGCGATACGCGTGCAGGACGACCTCGGTGTCCGAGCGCGTCGCGGAGCGGTACTTGCCGAGCAGCGCCCTGAGCTCGATGTAGTTGTAGATCTCGCCGTTGTAGGTGATCCAGTTCGCCCCGTCCGTCATCGGCTGCTCGCCGGTGTCGAGATCGATGATCGCGAGCCGCCGGTGCGCGAATGCCGCCACCTCGTGGGGGTGGATCCAGCGGCCTTCCCCGTCGGGCCCGCGGTGGGCGAGCAGCCCGTTCATCGCCTCGACGGTCCCGGCAGGGTTCGGGAGAGCGCTGAGGGAGAGGCTGACGGCGCCGCCTATACCGCACATGCGCGACCCCACCGGACTGGGCTGTGCCGGATGCACATGGGGGCAAAGGATACGTTTCCAGGCCGGAAATCGGAGTGGCGGAAAGCTTCTCGAACACGTCCTTTACGGCGCGCTAACGTTCTCCGCCCCCGATGGCTGACGAACTGCGCCGGAACGCGTCCTAGAGCGCGTGCACGAACCTCGGTCGATTCTGCTGCTCTGCGACGAGTCCCAGCAGACGGGGAACGTGCGCCAGCACCTCGCTGCCTTCGAGCAGTTCTCCCGCCACCGCATCTACACGTTCAATCCGATCGAGCAGCCCCGTGCAGCGGCTCTGCTCGACCTTGGCGAGTTCGACGTCGTCGTGCTGCACTACACGCTGATCGTCACGCTGGAGCGGTACCTCCCGCAGGCGCTGGCTGAGAAGATCGCCGCCTTCGAGGGGCTGAAGGTCCAGTTCATCCAGGACGAGTACCGGTGGGTCGACGCCGTGACGGCGCGCATGCTGGAGCTGGGCATCGACCTGCTCTACACGTGCATGCCGCCCGACGTGGCGGCTCAGGTCTACGGTCCGCGGCTGCCCGAGGTCACCACCGTGACGACCCTCGCCGGTTATGCGCCTGCGGAGCCGGCACGGAGACCCGTGCTTGCGCCGGCCGAGCGCCGGATCGACGTGGGTTATCGCGGGCGCGACGTTCCGTACT
Source organism: Actinomycetota bacterium (assembly GCA_030854475.1). Lineage (GTDB taxonomy): Bacteria > Actinomycetota > Thermoleophilia > Gaiellales > Gaiellaceae > JALYTD01. The sequence continues at coordinate 16,465 of JALYTD010000102.1, read as the reverse complement.
GGTTGGGCCGCCTGGGACGCGACAAGGTCGAGATCGGGCGCGAGTTCCTGGCCCGCGCTTCCGCATTCGACCTGCGCTGCGACATCGCGTGGGACGAGCCCAGCCGCATCTACGGCGAACCGTGGAACCAGTTCCTGGCGTCGTGCCGCGCGACCCTCGGCACGGAGAGCGGGGCCTCGGTCGTCGACTTCGACGGGTCGATCGAGGCTCGGACTCGCGACTACCTGGTCCGGCGTCCGACGGCGACGTTCGACGAAGTGGAGCAGCAGATTCTGGAGCCGTACGAGGACCGGGTGCGAATCGCGGTCGCCTCACCCCGCATCTTCGAGGCCGCCGCGCTGCGCACGGCGATGATCCTGTACTCGGGGGGGCATTCCGGGGTGGTCGAGCCCGGTGTGCACTACATCGAGCTCTACAAGGACTTCTCGAACCTGCCTGACGTCGTCGAGCAGCTACGGGACGAGAGGCTCCTGGCCGCGCTCACCGGACGCGCACACGCCGACCTGATCGAGTCCGGCCGCTACTCGCTGGAGACGTTCGTCGGCGAGTTCGACCAGCTCGTTGCGGAGCGGTCGAGCCCGGTTGCCAGTGACCGCAAGGCCGCGTACGGCCGGGCCGGCCTCCGCCGTCGCCTGCGCTCACCGTTCGGCTACTCGTCGCTCCGGGAGAAGGCCGGCAGGCTGCTGACCCCGGCGGCCGCCTCTGCGCTGATCGCCCGCGACCCGGTCGTTCGGCGGCTCAGCGCCGCTGCCGGCGACGGCGAGCGGCTCCGTGAGGATCTCTGGCGGCTCGCGGCGCTGCGCCGCGAGCTTCGCGACGGCGATGCGTTCCACATCGTGCCCAGCCTCGAATCGGAGGGCAGGCTCCTCTTCCTCGAGTCGAGAGCCGGACCGCCGCCGGCAAACGGTGAGGCAGGCCTGCGGACGGCGGTCCGAGCCGCGCTCGAAGACGGAGCCATCGACGAGATCGTGTGGAACCACAGCCCCGTCGGGGCCACCGTCCCGCTGCTCTTCCTTCGCCTCGTGCCGACTCCCGTCGGGCACCACGGCATCGCCGGGGCGCACAGCTTCACGTCGCTCGTTCCCCTGTCCCGAACGCACCCGGCTCTCGTGTACGAGGCCCTCGAGCCGCTGCTCGGCTGATTTAGCAGGCCACCGCCTCGATTACGCTGTACGCGATGAGCGCCGGCGAGGCTCCACCGCAGCCTTCGCCGGAAACGCCGACCCTGCAGCCGAGCACCGCACCCCTCGCCCGGCAGACACTTGCGTACGGCGTCAGCGGGCTGATCGGGCCCGCCGTCGGCATTCTGACGCTGCCGGTCTTCGCCCGGGTCTTCACACGGGGCGAGTACGGGATCGTCGAGCTCGGCTCGACACTGCTCACGGTCGCGCTGGCGGTGGCCGACGCCGGCTTCACAGCCGCCGCTCTGCGCAGCTACTACGACTACCGCAACGAGCATCCCACGGAGCGCCGGAGCGTTCTCTTCACCGCGCTGACGGCGATGATCTCCGTGTCGCTTGCGCTCACCGCGGTGGGGATCGCTCTGCGCGGCGACATCTCGAGCTGGGTCTTCGGGAGCCGCGGCGACACCACGATCGTCCTCTTGCTCGCGGCCACGATCCCGGCCATGAGCCTGTACCGGTTCCTCACCGAGACGATGAGGCTGCGGATGCAGGCGACCAGCTACCTGGTGATGACCGCGATCGACACGATCACGACCAGCGGGCTCGGCGTCGCCGTCGTGCTCGCGACCGACTGGCGCGTGAAGGGTCTCTTCGCGGCCGCCTTGTTCGGCCACATGCTCGCCTCCGCCTACGGGCTCTTCGTCGTCAGGAAGGGCGTGATCGGCCCCTGGTCGAGCTACGAGCTGAAGCGGATGGCGGCCTACGGCTTGCCGCTGATCCCGAGCACGCTCTCCGTCTGGGCGCTGGCGCTCGTCGACCGGCTGATCCTGGCGAGGCTCCGCGACGTGGCCGAGGTGGGCCAGTACGCGATCGCGAACCGCCTTGCGAGCTTGCTCCTCATCGGCACGAACGCGTTTCTGCTCGCGCTGAGCCCCTTCCTGTTCTCGCTCTACTCCGAGGATCCGGAGCAGGAGAAGCTCGCGCGGGGCCGCACGCTGACGTACCTCACGTTCATCCTCACCCTCGGCGGCCTCGTCCTGACGCTGTTCGCGAAAGAGGTCGTCGACGTCGTCGCGCCGAGGTTCTCGGACTCCTACAAGGCCGTCGGCCCACTCGCGCTCGGGACGATCGCCTACGGAATAGCGACGGTGCTCGCGACCGGGATCTCGCTGGCTCGCCGGACGCTGATCATGATGCCGATCCCGATTGCGTGCGCGGCGATCAACATCGGGCTCAACTTCGCGCTGATCCCGCCGTGGGGCTTCATCGGCTCGGCGGTCGCCACGGCCGTCGGTTACGGCGCCCTCGCCGCCGCCTACTACTGGACGGGGCAGCAGTTCTACGCCACCCCCTACGAGCTGAGGAAGGTGGTCACGATCCTCGTCCTGGCGAGCGCGATCGGCGTGGTCGGCGTTCTGCCGCTAGACCCGCTTGGGCTCGCGGTCGGGCTGAAGCTGGCGGCAGTGGCTGCGTTCGTCGGGCTGCTGCGCGTCTCGGGAGCGATGACGGGAGCGGAGTTCAGGGAGCTGGGGCGATTCGTGCGCGGGATGGTCCCGCTCCCCCGCCGCGGCTAACGCAGTCTAGGACCGCTTGTCGGCCACGATGTAGAGGTCGAGGCCGACGACACGTCCCAGGTTGTTCAGGAACCACTCGCGCCTGATGCCGTAGCGAAAACCGTCGAAGTTCTGGCTGTCGATCTTGACCCGCTCGAACTTCCCGAACAGGCAGCGCACGTCCCCACGCGAGACGAAGTCCGTGTGCGGGGCCGCGGTCCCGGCTTCGTCGGCGTCGTACATCTTGCGGAAGGCGTCCTCGGACTCTCGGCGGCTCATCCCCTTGAGGCGATCGAGCGTCGCGTGCGCGATCCGGCGGAAAGAGTGGCGGTTGTAGAGCATCACGACGGCACGCCCGCCGGGCTTGAGGACGCGATGCACCTCGTCGACGCTCCGGAGCAGGTCGCCGGTGTGGTGCAGGCAGCCGATCGTGTACACGTAGTCGAAGGTGGACTCCGGCCAGGGCAGCTCGAGCACCGAGGCCTCGCGGACGCCGGCGGTCGGAAGGCCGAGCCACTCCAGGCGCTGGCGCATCATCGCCACCGGCCCGGGCGCGATGTCCGCGCCGTGGTAGTCGGCTCCGCGACTCGCCAGCAGTTGACCCAGCGTCCCGAAGCCGAGCCCGACCTCCAGCACCTTCTTGCCCGCCAGGCTGTCCGGCACGTACCGCTCGAGGTACGGGTAGTGCTCGAAGTACAGGTCGTCGAAGCGGCGCAGGTCATCCTCGTCTCGCCCGGTGATGCCCGCCTGCCGGGCCATATTCGACCCGCAGAGGGTGTCCCAGAACTCGGCGTTGCTCCGATCGATGGCCTGTTGGCTCATTCCCGGCCGCGAAGGATAGAGGTCCGGCCCAGGTATCCTGGCCTGCCGGCGATGTGGCGGGTGCTCCTAGTCCATCTCACCCCGCACCCTCGCGCGGTGCGCCTCACGATCCGCCAGCACCTCGATGCCCTGCAGGGCATGCCGGAAGCCGACTGGGTCCTGCCGTACAACGCCGTGCACGGCGTGCCCCGCTGGCTCGGCAAGCTCGACTTCGACGCGGTCGTCCTGCACACGACCTTTCTGTGCATGCGCTGGAGCCTCTGGTTCGAGCCGTGGCGGAAGCGCAGCGCCTGGCTGGCCGAGCTCGATGCTCTGAAGATCGCGCTTCCACAGGACGAGTACCACCACGCCGAGACGCTCGACGACTGGCTCGACGAGCTGGGGGTCGGCGTGGTCGGAACGGTGCTCGACTCGTCTCATCGGGACGAGCTCTACCCGCGACTCTCCAAGCGCGCCGCTTTCTACGACCTCCTCACCGGGTACATCGACGACGCAGCGGCCGAGCGGCTGAAGCCGCGGCTACGGCCGAACGAGGAGCGCGAGCTCGACGTCGTCTATCGCGCCCGGAACCTGCCCTACTGGCTCGGAAGCCACGGCCAGCTGAAGCACCGCATCGGCGAGGCTGTCGCCGAACGCGGTCCGGCGCACGAGCTTCGCTGCGACATCTCGACCCGGCAGCAACAGACCATCCTCGGCGATGCCTGGATGGACTTCATGGCGTCCGGCCGGCTGACGATCGGCGCCGAGAGCGGAGCCAGCGCGCTCGACCGGCGGGGTGAGCTGCCGAAGCTGGAAGCCGAGCTGCGGGCCGAGGACCCCGAGCTGACGTTCGAGGGCTTTGCGCAGCGGATGCCTCCGGGCTGGGACGACTACCGCTTCTTCGCCGTGTCTCCTCGCCACCTCGAAGCCGTGGTCACGAAGACCGCGCAGATTCTCGTCGAGGGCCACTACAGCGGGGTGCTCGAGGCCGAGCGCCACTACATCCCGGTTCGCCGCGACCTGTCGAACCTCGACGACGCGCTGGAGGCAGCGCGCGACGAGCAGCGCCTGGCGCAGATCGCGGAGCAGGCGTACCACGACGTCTACGAGAGCGGCCGGTTCAGCAGCCGGCAACTGACCGGCACGCTGGAGACGATGCTGAGCGACCACGTCTCGCCCCGAGAGCGGCGGGCGACCCCGTTGCGCGGTGTCGTCGAGCGGGTCGCCGGGGCCGAGAGCCACGTCGAGCGCACGGTGCTCGCCCCGCTGGCCGGCGTGCTGCGCGTCGGCCGCGACGGGTACGGGGAGATGCTCGCCGGCTTGCGGCTCGTCGCAACCGATCCCGGAGCAAGGCGCCTCCTCTTCGACTACGCGCGCTCGACCGAGACGAGGAACCACGTCTCGCCGCGACAGGCGTTGAGCGACCTGCTGGCACTGGGCGTCCTGCGTCGCACCAAGGCGGGCAAGTTCAATGGAGCACCGCCGTTCGAGGTCTCGGCCGAAGTCGACACGGAGCGTCAGCGGCTCGTGATTCGCAGCCATGCGAGCGCCCCTCTTGGAGAAGAGGGGCTTTCGCCGGCAAGATTGGCCGACCTCCTGGAGGAACGCGGCTGGGAGTTTCTCTGGGACCACTCCGACGTCGGCACCCCGGTCGCGTATCCCGTGGTCAGGTCGCACTCGGTCGAGTTGCCGCAGGGGCGAGGGCCGACCGCGCTACCGGTGCTCAACTGGCTGGCGCGCTACCGGCCGCGCGACGTCGCGGCCGCGCTGGCGCTGTTCTTGCCGCGCCGCTGAGGCTTCGCCTCGATCACGCGCTCGATCAGCTGCGCGTAGCGTCCCGCGATCGCCGGATACGAGTAGCGCTCCACGTCTCTCGAGCTCGCCCCTGGTGGGGCGGAGGTCACAACCCTCGCGAAAGCGGCGGCGATCGCCGGCGCGTCCGTGGCCGAAGCCGCGAAGCCTGCTTTTGCCTCCTCGACGATTCGCGCCGCTTCCGTCCCCTCCCCGAGCACGACAATCGGCGGCCCTGCAGCCAGATACTCGAACAGCTTCCCCGTCGCCACGCTCGGGCGGATCTGGCCTTCGGTCACGACGAGTAGCGCATCGGCCGCGCGCTGCAGCGCCAACGTGGGCCCGCGGCCCAGCGTGCCGACCGGGTGGATGATCCCAGCAACGTCCTCGGCCTCGAGCAAAGCCGCCTCTTCGGCCGAGAGCGGACCGGCCAGCACCACCTCGAGCCGAGCAGCCACCTCCGGGTGCTCCCTGCGGAGCAAGCGCACGCCTTCGACGAGGGGACGAGGCGTGCTGCCCGAGTAGGCGAGGCGCCCGGTATGGACGACCGAGAAACGATCGGGATCGAGCGGAAGCTCGTCTCCGTCCTGCGCAGGGGTCTCTCCCGGATCGAACGCGTTCGTCAGCATCTCGACGATCCCCCCGAACCTGTCGCGCAGATCCTGTGCGATCGGTTCCGTGACACCGACGAGCGCGTCGGCGCGCTCCGCGACCGAACGCTCGAGAGCAGCGTCCAGGCGGCGTTGCGCGGCGAGCGGAAAGGACCTGTGCGGCTGGTCGAACGTCCAGCCGTCGCGCAGCTCCGCGATCCACGGAACCCCGCGCCGGCGCAGCGCCAGGCCGACGAGGTGGGCGGAGTGGGCCGGGCCGGTGGTGAGCACGCAGTCCACGCGGTCTCGCCTCGCGAGTGCCAGGGCGCGAGGGACGGCGAACGGCACCCAGGTCGCAGCCGCAACGTCGGGGACGAGCACGGACTGCAGTCGGCTCGGCTTGGCGTACGTCGCTGCACTCGAGCCGCTCAACGCCCGAAAGTGGCCCCGGCGCCAGTTGAGCCGGCTCGACATCAGGTCGGGCGTGCGGACCACTCCGGCGGCGCCCTCGATCTCTCCCTCGCCGGAGATTCGCGACGTCAGCACCGTGATCTCGAAACCGAGCCGCGAGACGTACTTCGCTAGGCCGGCGACCCGGCGAGCGGCCACGAGCGGCGAGGGAGGGGCCAGCTGGGCGACGAGCAGAACGCGGCGCGCTCGTGGAGTCACGGCTCGACTCTGGCTTTCCGAGGTCTCCAGAGCAGATCCTGCAGGCCTCGCTCGAGGCGCGCGGGCAAGGGCCTCGGGCCCCAGAAGAATCGATAGGCGCCGCGACCGAGCAGACCGAGACTGCTGGCCCGTGCGAACCGGGCCCGGTCGGCGTACAGCGCGGCGTGCTTCGACCGCAAGCGCCGGAACGCGTGCCTGTAGGAGCGCCGGTCCTCACGAACCTTCGAGCCCGCATGCTGTCTGTACTCGAGCGTGACGGCGTCCACCTGGATGCCTTTCCAGCCGTGGGCCAGGGCATTCACCCAGAGCTCCCAGTCCTCGAAGTGCGCGAACTCCGGGTCGTAACCCCCGGTGTCCGTCACGACCTGGCTACGCATCAGAGCGGACAGGCCGATGATGTGCCGGTAGAGCAGCCGGTACTCGTCGTACGGCGGAAACCGGAGCACGCCTTGCCAGTCGCCGAAGAAGCGCGCGTGGCCGTACGCGAACCCGACCTCCGGGCTCGCGTCGAGCGGGCGCCGCAGCACGGCGAGCACGCCCTCGGCGAGGCGATCGTCGGCGTCGAGCACGAGCACGTACGGCGTTCGTGCCTCCGCGAGACCGGCGTTTCGAGCAACGCACACACCGCTTCTGTCGCGGCGCAGGACCCGCACGCCGGGGGGAAGGCGGTCGAGGGCCGTCACCGTGTCCGGATCGGTGGAGCCGTCGTCCACGACCACGATCTCAGGTGCGCCGCCTTCCTGCTGCAGCGCGCTTTCGACGGCGGCCTCGAGATACCGCCCGTAGTTGAAGCACGTGATCACGACCGTGACGTCGCTGTTTCCCCCGCCGCTCAGAGCAGCCTCCGGGCGACCGACCAGTAGCCGCGCATGAGCGCGTTCGCCACCGGGATCACTCCCGGGAGCTCGACCACTTGCGGGTCGAGCACCGGGGTCAGGTAACGGGCGAGCTCCCGGTCGCGGACCCGGCGCAGCCGTTGAGTCTCCCTGCGGTGCCGGGCGATCCAGCCGGCGTGGCGCACGCACCACCCCCAGCCGGCGAGCTTGTCCTTCAGCCAACCCTCCTTGGCCGACAGCCCGAGCAACCCGAGCTCCGCAGCCGCGAGCAAGGGCGCCAGGAGGAAGAGCAGCCGCCACGAGTAGGAGGACAGCACGAACACGAGCCGGTTGCGCTCGATCAGGTAGAGCTTGCGCGGGTTTCGGCCGAACTCGTACTCGTGGAAGATGTCGGCCTCAGGCGTGACCACGACCCGCAAGCCGTTCAGGCGCGCCCGCCAGCCCAGCTCGAGGTCCTCGAGATACATGAACAGCTCCGGCGTGAAGCCGCCCAGCTCGTTGAACAGCCGGGAGCGCATCGCCATCGCGGCACCTGTCGGGTACGCCACATCGCGGACTTCGGTCACGCGATCGGCCGGAGCCCCGTGGCCGCCGACCCAGGCGAGCCCGCTCAGGTGGACGACGTTGCCGTCGGAGTTCAGCAGCTCGGGCTCGTCGAGCAGTCGCAGCCGCGCCATCGCGATGCCGACGTCGCGGTCTTCCGCCGCCGCGGCCAGGGCGCCCACCGCCCCGGGGGCGGCCACCGTGTCGGGATTGAGGAAGACGAGCACGTCGCCCTGGGCCCGGGAGGCCCCCAGGTTCGCGCCCGCCGCGAAACCCAGGTTGCGGCCCGGCGAGACGAGGGTGAAGCCTTCGGCCGGCTCGACGTCGCCCCCGTTGTCGACGACGATCACCTCGAGCTCGTCTCCGGCGGCTTCCAGGGAACCGAGGCAACGCCGAAGGGCGGGCCCGGCGTGGTAGTCGACGATGACGACCGAGGTGGTCAGTAGGCGCCGCGGCCGCTCAGCACGGCCGGGATCGTCTTGACCATGATCGTCATGTCGAGCCAGATCGACCACGTCTCGAGGTAGTAGAAGTCCAGGCGGACGAGGTCGTCGAAGCCGAGATTCGAGCGGCCCGCGATCTGCCAGAGACCGGTGATCCCCGGCAGCACGAGATAGCGCTTGCGGTGCCAGTCGGCGAGCTGGTCGTAGTCGCGCAGCGGCAGCGGCCGTGGGCCGACGAGGCTCATCTCGCCCCGGAGGACGTTCAGCACCTGGGGCACCTCGTCGAGCGAGAAGCGGCGCAGGTACGCACCGAGCGGCGTGATGCGCGGGTCCTGGTGGATCTTGAACAACGGCCCCGGCGCCTCGTTCTCCTCCTCGAGCTGGGACAGCTTCGCCGCGGCGTCGGCATACATCGTCCGGAACTTCAGCATCGCGAACTCCTGCTCGCCCAAGCCGATCCGGGAGTCGCGGTAGAACACCGGCCCGGGCGAGGTGAGTTTTACGGCGAGCGCGATCGCCAGCCACAGCGGGAGCCCCAGCAGCAGCACGAGCGTGCTGACGGAGACGTCGAACGTCCGCTTGAGCAGCCACTGGCTGCCGATGAAGGCCGGTGGCCGCAGCTCGAAGAGCGGCAGCGCCTGACCCGGCACGTACTCAGCGTTGTGGAGTAGGAGCTCGGTCGTCTTCGGGACGACCCGGACCTTCACGCCGCGGCGGTGCGCCTGGTCGACGAGCTCGAGCAACTCGGACTCGTTGAAGTCGGACTCGGTCAAGATCAGCTCGTCGACGCGGTTCTCCTTGAGCACGCGGGGGAGGGCCTCGCGGTTGCCGAGCACCGGGAGGTCGATCCCCTCCGCAGAGGGTGCGACCGCTCCCACGAACTCGTAGTCGATCCCGCTGCGGCCTGAGCCGAGGATCCGGTGGAGCCGGGAAACGTTTTCGCCGGTCCCGGCGACGAGCACATATCGGCGCGCTCCGAAGAAGCGGAGCAGGTCGGCGCTGAGGATCTCGTAGCTCCCGCGCAGCAGCGTGATGAAGAGCGCGGAGGTGACGAGCGCGGTCGGCGCGAGCCCGTAGGTCGAGAAATGGTGCCCGGTGCCGACCGCGAACGCGAGCGTCACGAGCGCGATGAGGACGAGCGAGGACACGATCCGACCCACCTCGGGTCGCCGCTCTCGCTCGGCGTAGAGCCCCGAGTACCCGAAGACGAGCACCGTGATCAGCGTCAGGAACGGCAGCCAATCGGTCTCGATGTGCCAGAGCGAGCCCCAGGCCGGCGAACGGCCGTAGTAGAACTCGCGCAGCACGAGCGCCGCGTACAGCCCGAGCACGACCCCCAGGAGATCGAGGGCGACGAGCGACGCGACGCTCAACGCGCGGCGAACGAGCGCGCGTGTCTGCCCGCCGGCCGGGAAGAACCTGGGCGTGGCCCGCATGTCAGCGGGGACCGCGTACGGCTGGTCCCCGCTGCGAGCAGTCAGCGTCACGGGGCTCTCACCGTTCGCCCTGTGCGCTGGTTTAGCTGCCAAGACGGGCTTAGTGTGGCAGGCGCCGGAAGGCGTCGTAGGCAGGCTTCTTGCGGCCGTTCGCGGTGTAGAAGCCCGACTGCCAGCCGGCAAGCCGCCGCTCGTCCCGGATCAGGAACCAGATCATCAATGAGATGCGCGGGTTCTTCCGGGCGATCGCGAACGACTGAGAGAGGAAACGAGCCTGCCGTCGCCAGGTGACGCCGAAGTAACGGTCGGGCGGGTTCGTCTGCCAGCCGTACTCCGTGATCCAGATGGGCTTCTTGCCCCACTGGCGGGTCACCTGCTTGATCAGGTCGTTGATATTCCCGAGCATGACCGTGTTCTTGTCGTAGCGCTTCGGCTTCGAGAAAGGCGTCAGCGTTCGGCCGACCCCGTACGGATGGTGCGCGTACGCGTCCAGCCGCTTCACGCCCGCCTTCTTGAGGGCCCTGACGAACGACAGCGGGTCGACCGAAGGGCGCGGGGTGCGCGGAGCGTTGTTCCCCCGCGGGCCGGTGGCGCCGCAGGCGACCTGCTCCTGCGCGATCTTCGTCGCGTGCACGCCGGCATAGATCGACGTGCAGATCTTCGCGTACGTCGTCGGGCTCACGGCCACGAATCGGCCGCGAATCTTCCTGTACTGCGGATAGAGGAAGATCGGGTTGTTCGGCTCGTTCCACGCCAGCCAGAGCCGGACCGAGCCCAACGCCTTGGTCGAGCCCTTGGGCTTGAACGTGCCGCTGTAGCGAGCGGCTGCCGCGCGCGCGAAGCCCTTGAGGAGCTTGTAGTTCTTCGGCGCGAGATTGCCGCGATTGCCGCCGCCGTTCCACCTCGGCGTCGTGACGATGCTGAAGAGGATCTTGATCTTGTACTTGTTGGCCGCCGCGACGATGGGGTCGTAGAGCGACCAGTTGTAGGCAGCGTCGTTCGGGTCGGACGCGTTTTTCGGCTTGCGCTTGGCGACCCCGAAGCGACCGCCCCACGCTAGATCGACACGAGCCACCTGGGTCCGCACCTTCTTAAAGCCGGCGAATGCCTTGTCGGGGTTCGCGAAGACCTGGGCGCTGTCGTAGAGGCCGACTTGCATGCCTCGCTTGGCCTGAGCGCCCGCGCTGAGACCCGCGGTGACGAGCAGCATCACCGCCAGCGTTACAAGTCGCTTAGACATTTACACCTTCCCTTTCCTGGCTAGGGAGCATTCGGCGCAGCCCCTCTTCGAGCGCGATCTCGGGCCGCCAACCCAGCACCTGCTGGGCACGGGTGATATCGGGCTGGCGAACCTGCGGGTCGTCGATGGGCAGCGCTTCGTAGACGATTTCGCTTTTGGACGAGGTGATCTTCAAAACGGTTTGCGCGAGCTCGAGGAGCGTGAACTCCTCGGGGTTGCCGAGATTGACCGGGAGATGCTCGCCGCTCTCCGCGAGTGCGTAGAGCCCCCGGATCAAGTCGTCGACGTAACAGAAGCTGCGCGTCTGCGACCCGTCGCCGAAGACCGTGAGCGGCTCGTTCTCGAGCGCCTGGCGCATGAAGGTCGGGATCGCGCGGCCGTCGTGGGCACGCATCCGCGGCCCGTACGTGTTGAAGATTCGCGCGATGCACGTGTCGACGCCCTGCTGGCCGTGGTACGCCATCGAGAGCGCTTCCGCGTAGCGCTTGGCCTCGTCGTAGACGCCGCGGGGGCCGATCGGGTTCACGTTGCCCCAGTAGGTCTCGGGCTGCGGGTGGACCTGCGGATCGCCGTAGACCTCGCTCGTCGAGGCGAGCAGGAACCGCGCCCGCTTGAACTTCGCGAGACCGAGTGCGTGGTGGGTTCCGTACGAGCCGACCTTGAGCGAGTGCAGCGGCTGCCTGAGGTAGTCGATCGGGCTCGGCAGCGCGGCGAGGTGGTAGACGACGTCGACGGGCTCGTCGAGCTCCAGATGCTCGGTCATGTCGTGGTTCAGAAACAGGAACGCGTCGTCGCGGATGTGCTCGAGGTTCTTGAGCGTGCTCGTCTCGAGATTGTCTACGCAGACAACGCGATAATCCCGCTCCAGCAGATAGTCGCAGAGATGGGAGCCGAGGAAGCCGGCTCCACCGGTGACGAGTGCGGTCGGCACGAGCCCAAAATGCTACTTGCGATCAGGCGGCCGTCCGGCCGCCCTTACGGAGTCTTTACCGCCGCAAGCGGAATCGAACCGCGTTCCGCTAGCTGCGGCCTAAACAGGGTTTAGACGGCTGCACCGGCCAAGCCGGCACAGCCTCTCTAGGTCGGCATCGCAAGCGACGCCTTTGGCTTTATCTAGGCGCGTGACGTAGTTCGTCTGCGAGGGCGCTTGGCTGCGGCTGTAGTGCGGCGCGCGCCGTTGATCGGCGCGACTTCCGCTGGAGTCTCGTCGACCAGCACGAGCCGTTGACCGGGACGTACCGACCCCGCCTGGACGACGATCACCTGAGCGTCGCGGCTCAGGTCCTTGTTCGTCTCCATGTCGAACCACATCGCGAACAGGGAGAGCTGAAGACCCGAGATGAAGAGGAGGGCGATGAGTACCGCGGTGCCGACCGTGACCTGGTTGCCGGCGATCCGGAAGCCGGCCTCGACCATGCCCAGGAGCATTCCGCTCCCGAGCAGCGTGAACCCGAGCCCGTAGAAGAGCACGAGCGGGTGGAAGTCCCGGATCACGTACTTCTCCTTCAAGCGCCAGAAGAACCGCTTGACGAGCAGCCACGCGATCGTGGGAACGACCTTGCGCAGGCGGATGCCCGACTGCTCGCCGACCCCGTAGATCGGGCGCGACGGGTAGTCCCGCACTCGGCGGTTCCAGACGTTCAGGTGCACGAGCATGTCGTTGGGGAACCCGTAGCGGGGATAGATCTTGTCGAGGTCGAGCAGCCTGAGCGACTCGAGACCGATCGCCGTGTAGCCGCTCTGGGAGTCGGCGACGTTCCAATAGCCGGAGGCGATCTTGGTCAGGAACGAGAGGATCGCGTTGCCGAGGTAGCGGTAGCGCGGGATCAGGTCCCAGGCCTGAGTCGTGAAGAGGCGGTTCGCCTTCGCGTAGTCGGTGTCGCCGTTCGCGACGGCGCCCACGAGCTTCTCCAGGTCGGCGGGCTCCATCTGGCGGTCAGCCGCCATCACGCACGTGACGTCGATCTCCTCGGCGATCGCCCGCTTGTAGCCGGTGACGATCGCGGCCCCGACGCCGGCGTTCTGCTCGTGGTAGACGACCTCCACCCGTGGATCCGCGGCCGCGGCCCGCTCCGCGGTCGCGTCGGTGGAGCAATCGTCGACGACGAAGACCGCGTCGACGAAGTCGGGGATCTCGGAGACCGTGGGGCCGATCAGCTCCTGCTCGTTGTACGCAGGGACGACGACCGCAACGCTTTTGCCGCCAAACATCTCGCAGAGAACATCGGCGCATGCGGCCATCCGCTTTAGGCCCCGCACGTGGCCCTTCACAACGCGCTCGAACCTTTGTAGAACTTACGGCGGATCGCCGCAATCCATCGGAGGCCGAATGAAGGTTCGCCTTCTGTTCGCCGCGACAATCGCGCTTGTCTGCGCAGGGGCCGCGCCCGCGGCGGCCTGGCACGTGCCGCAGTCGGCTGCGGCGAAGCCGCCGGCGCCTCGGACCGGCAAGCCGTTCCTCGTGGCGGAAGGCGGCCAGTGGCCGTGGCTCTTCGTGGACGAGAACGGCAGCGGTCACATGGCGTGGCAGGAATCGAGCTCGGGCCCGCCCGACGTCGACCACTACTGCCAGGTGAAACGAGACGCGACGTCCTGTTCGGCCGCGCGATCGTTCGCGCCCACCAACGGCGGCGGCTACGACTTCGTCGGGCCGAAGGTCGTGGTCACCGACCAGGGCGACGTCGTCCTACTGACGAACCGTTGCTGCTCGGCTGGCTCCGGCACGTATGGCTACGTCTCTGCGAACGGGGGTGCGAGCTTCCAGGGGCCTTCGCTCCTGGGGTCGAACGCGCCGTCGGGCGACGCCGAGTTCGGGCCCGGCGCGTACTCGATCACCACCGTGACCGACACCGAGAGCGGGGGCACCTTCGCCCAGACCGTGCAGTTCGAGGGTGGCTCGCCCGTTTACGAGCGGGCACAGATCGACTCGGACGTGTCCAGGCCGGGTCCCCAGCCCCACACGGTCTACGACGGCTCGGCCGCGATGGTCGATCCGACGACGCCGATCGTGGCCTACAGCGACCTTTCGACGGTCTACTACCGCCGCTGGAGCGGCTCGGGCAGCGTCAACTCGACGGCGAGCTGGCTGCCGTCCAAGACGCTTGGGCCCGGTTCGTACCCGCGCCTGAGCGGCGGCCCGAAGGGCGTTTTCATGATGTACGGCGCGGGTGCCGTCAACGCGGGCGTCCAGCGCTGGGTGGTCGCGCGGTACGACTCGCAGCGCGGCACGTTCGGCGCTCCGGTCACGCTCGACACCGAGGCGAAGGGGCGGCTCAAGTTCCGCGACTTCTGGCAGGACCGGTCCGGGAACTTGCATGCCGTCTGGATGCGCGAGAACCTCAGCGGCGATCACCTCGAGTACGCAATCTCGCGCGACGGCCGAACATGGTCCGCCGTGCGCGAGGCGGCGACGGTGCCGGTGGGGATGATGTTCGACCTCCATGTCCGTACCGGTCCCGACGGGGGCGGGTTCGCGGTGTGGAACTCCTCGACCAGCGGCGGGGGGATCATGGCGGTCGCACTGGCGCCGCTCGGCAAAGCGGGCGGCGGCACCTGTCCGACCGAGTTGCGCTTCGGCGTCGCCCATGCGCTGGCAAAACAAGGCTGCTTCGCGAAGCACGGGTTTAGCTACTCGATCACAGAGCCGGTCCGGATCAACGGCCTCGACGTCGATCCCCCCGGGGGAGCGATGCCGACGCAGTGGATGGGGCCCTCGGCGATGCCGACGCTGACGATCGACCCTTCGCGCGGTTCGCTGTCCACGGCAGGGCCGGTCACCGTTGCTGCGGGCCCGGTCAAGCTCGGTCGCCAGCGGCTCGACTGGGTGATCCCGCGCGGCGGAGGCGGCCTCACTGACGGAGGGGGAAATCCGGTCACGCTGGAGGCGGGCCGGTTCGGTACGAGACTCATGGGCCTCCCGCTGTCCGGCTACGTGACGCCTCAGTTCAGGCGGGAGGCTGCCGACTTACCCGTCAATCTCGTCCTGCCCCAACCCGTCGACGGCGCGCTCGGGGGCGGCCAATCCTCGAGCGTTGTGCTGCGCACGGACCAGAACTCGTCCGGCGGCCTCGTGATCGACAAGGGCCACTTCCATCTCCACGTCGACGAGGCCTTCTTCGGCATCGCACATCTGAAGCCGATCGACATCGAGTACACCGCTGACCCCGAGGTGCTCAGCGGACACGTCGGGATCTACCTCCCGGTGGTCGCCAACTCAAAGCTCGATTCGACCTTCCTGTTCCGGCAGGGCGAGTTTGCGGATGCGACGGCGGTCCTCTCCTTCGGGAGCCCGGGCCTCCCGGTCGCGAGCGTCGTCTACCTGAACGAGATCAACTTCCACGCCCACGCGTTCACGAGCTGCTCCGATCCCACGACGATCGGCGGCGGTGTGGTCTTCAGCGGCGGGCCACGGCTGCTCGGCGCGACGCTCGTCCGGATCGAAGGGAACGTCACCTATGCGTTCCCGAAGGGCTCCTGCGGGCTGCCGGGCGTGCTGACGGTGAGCGGCACGGGTTATCTGGTCGATTTCCAGGTCGCCGACGTGCGCGCCGTCTACAAGACCTCGGGCTATTTCGGCTTCGGCGCGCACATCGACGTGGGCTCGCCGAAAACGATCCGCGTCTACGCCGGCATCGACGGCGCGGTCGACTTTGCGACGGGCAAGTTCTACGCCTCGGGCGATGCGACCGTGTCGGCGCTCGGGTTCAACCTCGTGCACGCCGAGACGATCGTCTCGAGCATCGGCATCGGCGCCTGCGTGACCCTGGTTCCGCTGCTTCCCGGCGTGAGCGTCGACGGCGGCTTCTCGTACAAGTGGGGCAAGCACCTGTCGCTGATGCTGCCGGACTGCGACATCAGCGACCTGAAGCCGAGCGGGGTATTCATGCGGATGACCTCCTCGGGACTGCGCCAGGTGGCGACGTTCACGGTGCCCGCGGGCGTGCCTTCGTACGGAGTCGCCGCGTTCGGACCCGGCGGGCCGACAGTGACGCTGGTCGACCCGCAGGGCCGTCGCATCACGACGCCCCGGCCGGGCGCGACCACTGACTCGGGTCCCGGTCTCACTTCGTTCCGCCTCCCCGGCCTCGGGGAGACGGGAATCTCGCTTAAGTCGCCGGTGCCCGGTGTCTGGCGCGTCGAAGCGCCGCCGGGTGTCGCGCTCGACCGCGTCCTCACCGGCGACGGCCACCCGAAGCCCTCCGTGCAGGCGCGAGTGGTTCGGGGTGCGGGACGAGCCGCGCGGCTCGTCTACCGGGTGCGGCCGATCGCGGGACAGACGGTCCGGTTCGCCGAGCAGGGACCGGACACGAACCGCATCATCGGGCTGGCTCGCGCAGCGTCGGGCACCGTGAGGTTCCAGGCCGGCGACGGCCGGCGCGGATCGCGGGCGATCGTCGCCCTCGTCGAGCAGGACGGTTTCCCGCGCGCGCAGATCGTGGT
>JALYTD010000069.1 GCA_030854475.1 Actinomycetota bacterium | reverse complement strand
CCACACCGTTGACCGAGCTCGTCGGCAGCGTCCGCACCAGCTTGCCGGTCTCGTAGTTCCACAGGCCCGTCGCCAGCCCCGCGCTCGCGGCGGCAACAAGGCCGGCCTTCTCGTTCAGGGCCACGCTCTTCACCTCTCCGGACGCCCTCACGCGGTGCAGCTGCTGTTCGCGCGCCACGTTCCAGATGCGCACCGTCTGATCGGCTCCGCCCGTGGCCGCGATCTTGCCGTCGGCGCTGAGGGCGACCGAGTTGACGCCGCCGCGATGGCCGGCGAGGTTGTGCTCGACCTGGCGGGTTTCGAGGTTCCAAACGCGGGCGAAGCCGTCGTCGTCAGCCGTCGCCAGGCGTTTTCCGTCGGCGCTGAAGGCGAGCCCGTTGACGACCGCCCCCGACCGGTTCCGCAGCCGGAAGGCGATCCTGTCGCGGTTGATGTCCCAGAGCTGGACGGAGTCCTTGAACGCGACGGCGACGAACCGGCCGTCCGAGCCCGGTCGGAATGCCGTGCCGAGCACGTAGTCCTCACCGGGGCTGAGCGTCGCGAAGGGCTTCGTCGCGCCCGTCCGCGCCACGCGGGCGAAGTTGTAGCCGCCGTAGGCGATCAACGAGCCGTCGTCCGAGAAGGAGATTGCGTACACCGCGTCGGGGGTCCGGATGATCTGGCCCACACTCGCGTCCCAGACCCGCACCGTGCGGTCGTCGCTAGCGCTGACCAGGAAGCGGCCGTCGGGGGTGTACGCGAGGCCGTTGACCGCCCCGGCATGCCCTCTCAGCTCGAAGAGCGGCTTCTGCGTGCGCCAGTCGAAGACCCGGATCGTGTCGTCTGCGTTTCCGGCGGCGACGAGCTCGTCGTCGGGGCTGAACCGAGCATCGACGGGAAGACCGCCTGCGCTCGCGAGCAGCGAGTACCCCGACGAACCGTAATCCCAGACGGACACTCCGCTGCCGCTCGAGACGACGACCTGCTTGCCGCTGTGGCTGAACTCGACCGAGGTGATCTCGTTGACGCCGAAGTTCCGCGCGTTGTTTGCGAGCGGAGCACCCTGCGCGTCCCAGATCTGCACGTTGCCGGCCTCGCTGCCGGTCGCAAGCTGTTCTCCGGACGGGCTCACGCCGACTGCTGTGACTCCATCGCCACCCGGGGCACGGTGCGACCAGAGCCGGCGCCCCGAGCGGGCGTCCCACTTCTGCAGGGCGCCGCCGCTCACGGTGAACGTGTCACGGCCGTCCGGGCTGAACGTGATCTTGTCGACCGCAGCGCGATGCTGGAACAGGGCTGTGCGCTTCCCGCTGCCGACGTCCCAGATGCTCGCCCGCTTGTCGTTGTTTGCCGTCGCGAGGAAGCGGCCGTCCGCGCTGAACGACACGGCATTGACAGCGCCGGTCTGGGCGAGCGTCCTTACCAGGCGTCCGGTCTTGCGCTCCCACAGCTTCGCCTTGGCGTCCTCTCCGGCCGTTGCGATCAGCCGGCCGTCGGGGCTTACTGCGAGGCCGTTGACGGTTCCTCCCTTGACGTTCAGGATCTGGCGCTCGCGTGACTCCGAAACCGCGCGCCTCAGGGCATCTGCGGCGTCCTGCGTTCGCTTGACCCGCAGTGCCTGGAGAGCCTCGTCGATGCTCTTGGCAGGATCGACCGCGAGGTTGGCGAGTGCCTGTCCGGCCAGCGCCTTGGAGCGGGCGGTCTGCTTCTGCCGCCAGGTGAAGAGCCCGAGAATCGCCGCCAGCACGGCGCAGGCGATCGCGACAAGCGCGACCGCTCGGAAGATCCGCGCCCGGCGCCGTTCGCGCTGGGCCTGTTCGCGCGCCTCTTTCGCCTCACGCTCCGCCTCCTCGCGCGTCTTCGCCTCGACGTAACGGGCTCGCCAGTCCAGGATCGCGGGAGCCAGGACGTCGTGGAAGATCTCGTAGCGCCCGCCGTCCAGCTGCCCGGGCGGCGGCGCGACCGGGCGCAGGATGCGCACGTCTCCTCCGGAGAGCCTTTCCAGCACCGGGGACAGCTCGTCCGGTGGCACCCGGGCGTAGTCGGCCAGATCGGGAACCGTATGGGCGATCTTCGTGCCCGAGGGGGTGACGAGCTGGCGGAAGATCGTCGCAGCGGCATCCTGCTCGGCAGGCTTGAGATCGGACATCGCCTCGTCGAGGTGCGTCCGCACGATCTTCTGCGCGCCACCGAGGCGCTCCAGCGTCGCCAGGCGCAGGACGCGTGAGCCCTCGCTCAGCTCCTCGTTCCACAGGCGGCTCATCACGAGCTGGAGATACGGCGTCTCGATCCGGTCGTCGTCCGCGCCCGGGACCTGCGCCCGTTTGCCGCCGTTCACGGCGCCTTCCCCAGCTGCTCCGAGCACGACTGCACCCGTGCGGATCTGGTCGAGCACGGCCTCGACGAGCTCGGGCTCGATCTCGACCGGCTGCTGATCCGGATACAGCCGGTTGAACTCGTCGATCGGTTTCACGATCGCGTCCCGCGCGGCCTCGCGCTTCAGGTGGTCGATGCGCAGGTAGTTCTCGAAGAGGTTCGGAATCCGGCCCTTGAAACGGTCGAGCATCGCGAGCCCGTCCTCGCGGATCGAGACGGCGAAGTTCACGCGCAGGTCGCGGCGGTTAACGGCGCGCGGGAAGTCGCCCGCGAAACTCCCCTGCCCCTCGTCGGTCGGGTGGTAGAGGAAGTACTCCTCGGTCTGGTCGAGGATGATCAGGAGCGTCGTGTCGAGCTCCTCCGCGAGCGCCGCCAGCTGCTCGTCGAGCCGCCCTTCCGGAAGCTCGGGGCGGCGGCCGAGCAGGTTCTCCGCGGCGGCCTGGGCAGCGCCGATGAGCTCGCCGAGCGGGTCGTCCTTCCAGGCGGCGAAGACGACCGGGAGGAACTGCGCTTCGCCGAACTCGTCGAGATCCTTCTTCGTCAGATCGCGCAGGTGTCGGGCGACCCCGGCCCGCATCAGCGAGCTCTTCCCGACGCCGCTCGCCCCGTAGACGAGCGTTAGGCGCGAGGCCATCAGGTTGGCGATGATCACGCTGCGCTCGGATTCGCGACCGAAGAAGAACCCGGTGTCCTCCTCGGTGTAGTGGGTGAGGCCTTTGTACGGGCTGGGCGGAACGCCCGGGGTGCCCTCGCTCATTTGTCCGTGGCCTTCGCCCCCGCCTCGGCGAGCTGCTCGTCCATCGCCGTGACGTAGTCGGCGAGGGAGACGTCGAAGATCTGGACACCCCGCAGGTTCCAGAACTGCTGCTCCATCGGGTCGGGGTGGAGCTGGATCGCCCAGGAGGCGAAGTTCAGCTTCTGCTCACCCCAGATCCGGTGCAGGATCACGCGCAGGTTCCAGTCGCGCATCGAGTAGCCGAGGAAGAGCAGGTGGCTGTTCTTCAGCTTCGCGACGAGGCTGGCGGGGACGAGGCTGGAGATCTCCGAACGCGTCAGGTAGTCGATGTAGTTGTCCTCCGTGATCACGTAGCTGTCGCGCGAGGGGTCGTCTCGGTCGACCGCGCCGTGGATCTTGAGGATCACCGTGCGCTCCTGGGGATTGCCGCGCTCGTCGACCGGGAGGCCGGCGTACTCGTTCGGAATGTCGATCACCCGCGCTTCCTCGTCCGGCGGGCAGTGGAGGAAGTGGCCCTGCTCCTCGCCTTCCGCGATGTAGCTCACGACGTCGAAAGGCTCCTCCTCCCCGCGGAACGCGGTCTCGAGCGCGTCGTCGTAGTTCGTGGTCACGATCACCTGGAACTTCGGTGTCTGTCCGCGGTCGCGGAACGTCTTCGGCAGTCTCGCGAGGAAACGGTGCAGCACGGTCGGCGTGCTGGTCGCCTCGAAGACCTGGTGGAGGGTGTCGTAAAGCGGTGCGGACCCGGCCATTACCTCGACGTACTGAGAGACCCGGACGAGATCGTGACCGTCGATGTCGTCGGGGTAGCCGAACTCGTCCGCCAGGTGGGCGGCGAGCTCGCCGCCGCTGGGCAGGAACTGCGAGCCTTCGGCCCAGGCCTGATCCTCGGCGCGGCCCGCGAGGTTCACGCCGGCCCCCAGGAGCGGGACGACGCGTCCCTGGAGCATCGCCTTGACCCCGATCTTGTAGTGCGAGGTCAGTGGGTCAAACGGCGACACGGCCGGCCTCCTTCTGCTGGGCCTGGTCGCCGTCGCCCTCGGGAGCACGGAGCGTCACGAGCAGCTTCCACTCGGGTGTCTCGCCGAGGTTGTCCAGATATTCGACCGTCAGCGGCATGAAGGAGTCGCGGTACTCGGGGTCGGGGCGGTCCGTGGCGACCGCGTAGCGGGCCCGGTCGCGCCCGGTCTCGGCCGCGTACTCGACTTCGGTCACTCTCGTCACGAGCGCGCTGACGTGCCCGAGCACGCCGGGCTCACTCGTCTCGACCGCACTGAAGTAGTTGACGCCCTCGTCGGCGCGCATCCGCTCGATCATCGCCGCGAGCCCGAGCATGGCGCCCGCAGTGCCGAGGCTGCGCGTCCCGGCGATGAAGACGCACCAGTGGTTTCGCTCGGAGGCCCGAGCGTAGGGGTTCTCGACGGCGAGGATCATCCCGCAGGTGGGGAAGTTTCTCTCGTCCAGCTCGAAGCGCCGCGCCCCCTCGAGCCCCGGGATGCGTTCGCGGCCGGCCAGGCGGACGTTGATCGTCCGCGAGCTGTAGAACGGGTTCTCGAGCTCGCGCAGGTCGACGGCCAGCGGCACAGTGCTCGGCGGGTCGTTGAAGCTCTGGTAGACGGGCTCGAACAGGGCGGCATGCCAGAAGTTCGTGTCCCCACCGCCGACGACGCAGAGATCGTGGTTGGTGAGGAAGGGCAGATCGACGCAGTGCTCGGGCCAGATGAACGGCTCGGAGGCCGCGCTCGTTCCGGCCTCGACCCGCAGCGCTTGCCCGAGGTTGGCGAGGTAGACGAGGTCTTTCGTGGCGAGCATGTGGTCGGTGTCCTGCGTCCCCTCCGATCGCTCGCGCTCGAAGACGTAGGGGTCGAGCGCGATCCCGAACTCGGTCGGGTCCACGGCGCAGTCGGTTCGCGAGCCGCGCGGGTTGAACATTCCAGCCGGCAGCTTCGTCGGGTCGGACACGTCGCGCGGGCTCGTCGCGATCAGCGCGATCGGATCATGGGAGTCGAGCAGCGCGCGGAAGCCGCCCTCGTAGACCGGGTCGATCTTGCGCCCCGCGGCCACCTGGAGCACGGCGGCGTCCGGTGCCTCGCCGTACAGGTGGCGGTAACGAGGCCGTCCGGCCGCGTCGCGCTTCACGGGCCGCCGGTAGAAAAGCGAGAAGAGGAGGAACTTGTAGCGCGGCTGGGAGAACGTGAGCGCCAGGACGGCGAGCAGGAAGACCCCGACCGCCATACCGACGTAGACGAGGAGCGGCAAGGTGATCGTGGACGCCGACAGAATCCCGGCCACGACCCCGACGACGGACACCGCGATCAGGAAGCTCCTGATCCCGTACAGGCGCACGGGCGCGATCACGCGCTCGAGCGCGGGTGACTTCTCCTGCGCGACTACTGTCGTCCCCGGCACGGCGTCATTGTGCATGGCTGGGAACCTATGGCCAAGGTCAGTGCTGGACGAGACCCGCCGAGCGCGTTAGTCTGCGCGCCAGTCCGAGGGGTCTGAGATGAGCGAGCACACCAACGAAACAGTCGCCTGCCCGTCTTGCGGCCAGCAGGTTCCGGGCGGAAACTTCTGCATCCGCTGCGGCGCGAACCTCGCGGAAGGCGGCCGGCGCGGCTTCGCGGCTGCTCCCAACGAGCGGCGTCTGCTGCCGGCGACCATCTCGACGCTCTTCCCGCAACTGACCCGCGGGTCGATGATCGGTTTCCGGGTCGCCCTCGCCGCCGGGATCGCGCTCGTCGTCGCGCTCGAGCTCCTGAGGCTGTTTCCGCTCGCCCTGGCCGCGGCGGCTGTCCTCGTTCCCTTGCTGGTCGTGATCTACCTCTACGACGTCGACGAGTACGAGGACGAGCCCTTGCGCGTCGTCGCGCTGACCGTCCTCTGGGGAGCGGCTGCCGGGGTCGCCGTGGGGCTGCTGGGCCGCTACATCTCGCCGTCTCACCTCGGGCCGGTTGCCGAGTCGACCCAGAAGCGCCTGTTCGTACGCGGGCTCGGACTGCCTTTGCTCGCGACCGCGCTGATGCTCGCCGGCCCGCTCATCCTGCTTCCTTACCGCAAGTTCAACGACACGCTCGACGGGGCGACCTTCGGCGCCGCCTGCGCGGTCACGTTCGTGGGAGCGCAGGTCCTGGCCCAGTCGACAGATCTCTTCAGCGCCGGGTTCCGGCCGGAGGGGCTCGTGTATCCGCGCATCGTCTACCTGCTCGAGTTTGCCGTCGCGATGCCGGTGCTCGCCGCCGGGGCGATCGGCTCGGCGGCCGGCGCGCTGTGGCTGCGCTACCGGGCCCCCGCGCGTGACCGGGCAGCGCTGGGGTGGCTTGGAGACCCGTTCTTCGCGAGCCTCGCGGCAGCCGCCCTAATGGTCGCTGCCTCGTTCGTCCTGCTCTACGTGCCCTGGCGAACGGCGGCGCTGGTCCTGCTGCTCGTGCTCGCGGCCATCGCGCTCGTGTGGCTGCGGCAGGTGATCCACGTCGGCCTGATCCAGGAGGCCTCGGAGATCGAGGTCGGGCCTGAGATCACCTGCGCGAACTGCCATCACACGACGCCGCAGCACAGCTTCTGCATCAACTGCGGAATCTCGCTCAGGGCGCTCCCGAAGGTGGCTCCCAAACGCGCCGTCAAGCCCGCCACGCCCAAGGAGGGCACGGCGTGACCGCGGTGGCCGCACCGGCTCCCGCGCTGCCGCCTCGCGGAGAGGCCCGCGGTCGTCTCAGCACGCCGATCATGATCGGCGCGGCGATCGGGGCGCTGGTCGTGATCGTCCTCGGCGCGTTGCTCGTGGTGAGCTTGCTGAAGCCCGCCAAGGCCCACCCCGCCTGCGCGTTCGGTCAACCTTGCCCGCCGCCGAAGGGCCAGTCCAGAGCGTTGCGCGGAACCGTCTGGAAAAGCAATGCCGGGTTCACGATCGAGTACTCCTCTGCCTGGTCGGTGTCCCAGAAGAGCGCTGACACGATCGTGCTCGAGTCCAACGCGGGGGCCGTCGTCGTCTCGGGCAAGCGCGGGACCGACTACAAGGGCCTGTTCGACGACAAGATCTCCACGCTCGAGCGCAACCTCAGCCTCCAGCGCTCCAACGATCCTGCCCGCGCGCTGCTGCGGCCGAACGTCGGGTACCAGCCCGGGATGGGCGGCGACTACTGCGGCAACGCGACGAGCAACCAGGGCGGGACCGTCCCCGTGGACACGGCCGCCATGGCCGCGACGAAGGACGGCGTGAGCGCCTTCGTCGCGTTCGTGAGCGTCGATTGCAAGAAGACGGACAACAGCCGCAAGTCGCCCATCGCCGCGGGTGAGCTCGGTGCTGCCGATCTGCTCGTGAACACGTTCCGCTGGCCCTCGGAGGCGAAGTGAGCCGCCGGTCCGTCGCAGCCGTGCTGCTCGTGGCCGCGCTGGGGGCCGCCGTGACCGTGGCTGCCGTCGCACGCCCCGGCAAGCGTGCTACGCCGTCGCCGCGGGGCGAGCGCCTGCTCGGGCCGACCCCGGCGGCGCAGACGGTCGCCTTCACGCTGGTCCTTCGACTGCCCGGCAAGGAGCGGCTCGCGCGCTTCCTGCGCGAGGTGAACGACCCGGCCTCTCCGCGCTACCGGCACTACATCGACGCGAAACAGTTCGGCACGCGCTTCGGTCTCGACGGCGCGGTCCTGCGCAAGGTGACCCGGAGACTGGAGCGGCAGGGGCTAGCCGTCACGGCCAGCTACCCGCAGCGCACGACGCTCGAGGTCCGGGGGCCTGCCTCGGCTCTCCGCCGCGTCTTCGCCGTTCGCCTCAACGAGTACCGGGATGCCAAGGGACGCAAGTTCCACTCACCGGCCTCCAAGCCGCGCGTCCCACGCGCGCTCGCCGCCGCGGTCACCGGCGTCGCCGGCCTGAACACGCGACCGTTCGACAGTCGCCTCGCCGAGCCGACCCAGATCGGGTTCAAGCCGGCAGATTTTGCCCGCGCCTACG
Source organism: Actinomycetota bacterium (assembly GCA_030854475.1). Classification (GTDB taxonomy): domain Bacteria; phylum Actinomycetota; class Thermoleophilia; order Gaiellales; family Gaiellaceae; genus JALYTD01. The sequence continues at coordinate 43,382 of JALYTD010000069.1, read as the reverse complement.
GGATCGACCAGCTCTGGGAACGCGGTATCCGGGGCCAGGGCCAGACCGTCGCCGTCTGGAGCGAGACCACGTTCAACGACTCCGACGTCCGCAGGTTCGACCGCGCCGTCGGAATCTCGAGCCCGGGCGTCTGCACCGCGACCGTGAAGGCCGGTTGCATCGAGCGGGTGCCGGTGAACGGCGGCACGACGGACACCCACGCCGAAGACGCGCTCGACGTCGAGACGATCCACGGGCTGGCACCTGGGGCCACGGTCCTCAACTACGAGTCGCCGACCGACACGTCCAAGGTCGAGACCTACAACGATTGGGGCCGCGCCTTCGTGGCCGCCATGGTGGCCGGTGTCAACAAGATCGTCAGCGACGGCCGCGCCACGATCATCTCGATCAGCTACGGGGCTCCCGACGCCGCCGCGCTGGGGCCGAAGCAGCTGTTCTCGGACGCCGACATGGAAGCCAGCGAGAACGCGTTCGCCGCGGCGCTCGCCAAGGGAATCAACACCTTCGTCGCGACCGGCGACCAGGGCGCCTTCCAGTGCCAGCAGATCGACATCACGGTCCACGAGCCTTGCGTCGCTTGGCCGGCGCAGAGCCCGTCGGTGATCGCGGTCGGCGGGACGCTGCTCGACATCGACAAGCAGGGGAACTACCTCGAAGAGACCGGCTGGCAGGACACGCTCTCGGCCTGGGGCGGGGGCGGCGGCGTGAGCGAGCGCTTCGCCCGGCCTTCCTGGCAGACGAAGTCGGTCCCGGGCGTGGACAACCGCTACTCGACGGGCAAGCGCCAGATCCCGGACGTCGCGAGCGCAGCTTCGCAGGGGAGCGGCACCTACGTGGTCTTCGAGGGTCAAGCCCAACCGGTCGGCGGGACGAGCGCCTCGGCACCGTTCTGGGCCGCTTACACGGCACTGGTCGCGCAGAACGCGCAGCAGCGGGGCGCCGGGAAGCTCCCGTTCCTGAACCCGGTCCTCTACCGTCTCGCGGCCAGCCCGCAGGTCCAGCTCTTCCATGACGTCATCCGGGGCGGCAACCGGTACCACCCGGCGACGGCCGGCTGGGATTACGCGTCGGGCCTCGGGTCTCCCAACGGGCTCGAATTGGCGCAGGCGATCGCAGCCGCTGTCAAGCGGTAGCCGACCCTCCCGACAAGTGCTTTAGTGAGGCAATGGCTCCGGGGCACCACCACGGGCATGCCGAAGGGGGGCGCGGGGCGCTCGCGATCGCGCTCGTACTCGTTGTCGCGCTGCTCGCCGCGGAGGTCGTGTTCGGCCTCGTCGCGGGGTCGCTGACGCTGCTCGCGGACGCCGGCCACCTGCTCACGGACGCCGCCGCGCTGGGCCTGGCTCTCTTCGCCGCGGCCGTCGTCGGACGACCGGCGCACGGGCGGTGGACGTTCGGTTTCAGGCGGGTTGAGGTGCTCGCCGCTCAGGTGAACGGGATCGCGCTCGTGCTCGTCGGCGCCTGGATCGTCTACTCCGCGGTCAAGCGTCTGATGAACCCGACGGACGTGCGCGGGGGAATCGTCGTCGGCGTGGCGCTCGCGGGCGCGCTCGTGAGCCTCGCCGCCGTGGCGCTGCTTGCGGGGCCGAGCCGCCGCAGCCTGAACGCCCGAGGCGCGTTCCTGCACGTGGTCACCGACCTCGCCGCCTTTGCGGGGACCGCGGTCGCGGGGACCCTGATCCTCGTCACCGGCTGGGACCGCTTCGACCCGCTCGCCAGCCTTGCGGTCGCGTGCCTGATCTTCTGGTCGGCCGGCTTGCTCCTGCGCGACGCGACCCGGATCCTTCTGGAGGTATCGCCGAGTGGCACCGAGCCGCGGGACGTGGCCGAGGCGATCCTCGCGCTCGAGGACGTCGTTGACGTCCACGATCTCCACGTCTGGACGGTCGGCAGCGGTTTTCCGGCCCTGTCCGCCCATGTGCTCGTGCAGGGCGAGGCCGACTGCCACCACGTCCGGCGCCGGGTCGCAGCGCTGCTCGCGAAGCGCTTCCAGCTCACACATTCGACGCTCCAGGTCGAGCATGCCGGCGGGCCGCCGCGCCTCGAACGCGGATCGCTCCCGCTCGCGGCTCGCGGGCGTCGTTAAGGTCCGTCGCCGTGCCTGAGCTAGAGGGGAAGACGGCGGTCGTCACGGGGGCGTCGAGCGGGATCGGCGCCGCGACGGCGCGGGCGCTCGCGAACGCTGGAGCGAGGGTCGCAGGCGGAGCGCGGCGCACGGACCGCCTCGAGACCGAGGTTGCGCTGGAGCTGGACGTCTCCGATCCGCAGAGCTGCGAGCGGTTCGTCGACGAGGCTGTGCAGGAACTGGGCGACCTGGACATCCTCGTCAACAACGCCGGACTGGCCCTGGGACGGGATCCGTTCTGGGAGGGCAAGGAAGAGGACGAGGAGATCGTGCTCGAGACGAACGTCCACGGAGTCCTGCGCATGACGCGCCTGTGCCTCCCGCACCTGCGTGAGGGCGGCCACATCGTGAACATGGGCTCGGTGGCCGGCCGGCAGGCCTATGAGCGTGGCGCCGTGTACATAACCTCGAAGTTCGCCGTGCGCGGTTTCACGTACGCGTTGCGGGAGGATCTGCTCGGCCGTTCGATCCGGGTCACCACCGTCGACCCCGGGCTCGTCCAGACCAGCTTCTCCGAGGTGCGCTTCCGGGGTGACGAGGAGCAGGCGAGCAAGGTCTACCAGGATGTCGACGCGCTCCAGCCGGAGGACATCGCCGAGTGCGTGCTCTTCGCCGTCACACGGCCGGTGCACGTGAACATCGACGAGATCGTCGTCAAGGCGCTTGCTCAGTCGAGCGCGGTCCGCATTCTGCGCAGGTAAGCCGATGGACGTGACCATCCTCGAGGGCTCGACCTTCTGCATCTGCGACGACCAGGGCGACATCGACGACAAGACGCACGGCTTCTACAGCGACGACACCCGTTTTCTCTCCAAGCTGCGCCTGACGATCAACGGCACGAGACCTCTGCTTCTTTCCTACGGCAAGGTCGAGTACTTCTCGGCGGCGTTCTTCATGCGCAACCCCATCTCCGAGACCCTCGCTCAGGACGTGATCTCGATCACGCGCGAACGGTTCGTCGGCGACGGGATGCAGGACCAGCTGACGCTCCAGAACCAGAGCATGGTGCCGCAGGGGCTCGACCTCGAGCTCGAGCTGGGCACGGACTTCGCAGACATCCTCTCCGTCAAGCACCACGATTTCGCGCTCGGCGACCCCAAGCGCGCCGAGCCCCTGCCGCCGCCGGTTGACCCCCAGTACGACGCGGAGCACAACCAGTTCCTGCTCATCGACACCGACGGCGAGCTCGCCCGGACGCAGGTGATCCTCTCGCAGCGTGGGGAGGTCGACGGGTCACGTGTGCGCTACCGCGTCGAGCTCGCCCCGCGCGAGCGCTGGCAGCTTCGCGTCGACGTGTTCGCTGCCGGCGACGGGGACGAGCTCTCGCCGCGGACGGCGGAACGGCGCTTCGGGGACGAGATGACTCGTGTTCGCGAATCGCTGGCCGCGTGGCGTCTGCGTGTCCCACAGATCCGTGCGGACTGGGACGAGCTGGACCACTCGTTCTCGCAGTCGGTCTCCGACCTGGCCTCGCTCCGCATGCGGCGCAGCGGCGGCATCGGCCGGCTGCCGGCCGCGGGGATGCCGTGGTTCATGACCGTGTTCGGCCGCGACACGCTGATCACGTGTCTCCAGACGCTTCTGTTCGGGCCCGAGCTCGCGTGGAACGCGCTGCAGGTGCTCGCCGAGCTTCAGGCGACCGACTACGACCCCGAGATCGACGCCGAGCCGGGCAAGATCGTCCACGAGATTCGCAACGGCAAGGCGGCCGAGAAATGGTTCCGCGCCTACTACGGCTCGATCGACGCCACGCCGCTCTACCTGATCCTGCTTTCCGAGGTCTGGCGCTGGACGGACGACGCCGCGATCGTGCGTGAGTTGCGCGAGCCGGCGCTCAAGGCGCTGACCTGGATCGACGAGTACGGCGATCGCGACGGTGACGGCTTCGTCGAATACGAGCGGCGCACCGAGCGCGGGCTCGAGAACCAGTCCTGGAAGGACTCGTGGGACTCGCAGCGCTTCGCGGACGGCACGCTCGCGCAGACGCCGATCGCGCCCTGCGAGGTGCAGGGCTACGTGTACGACGCGAAGCGGCGGACGGCCGAGCTCGCGCGCGAGGTGTGGCGTGACCGCGGTCTCGCCGACCGGCTCGAGCGCGAGGCAGGCGAGCTGCGGAGCCGCTTCGACGAAGCGTTCTGGGTCCCGGAGCGCGGCGGGTACTACGCACTCGCACTGGATCGCGACAAGCGCAAGGTCGACTCGATGTGCTCCAACATGGGGCACCTGCTCTGGAGCGGGATCGTCCCGGACGAGCGGATCGAGGCCGTCGTCGACGCGTTGATGGGCGATCAGCTCTGGTCGGGGTGGGGAGTGAGAACGATGTCCTCCGCCGACGCGGGCTACAACCCGCTCTCGTACCACAACGGAACGGTCTGGCCGCACGACAACTCCCTGATCGCCTGGGGGCTCGCGCGCTCAGGCCGCTGGCCCGAGACGCAGCGGATCATCCGGCGGATGCTGACTGCCGCCCGGCACTTCAGCTGGCAGCTTCCGGAGGTGTTCGCCGGCCTCCCGCGGCAGGAGACGCCGTTCCCGATCGCCTATCCGACCGCGGCGCGGCCGCAGGCGTGGGCGGCCGGAACCCCGGTGCTCCTGCTCCAGGTGCTGCTCGGGCTCGTCCCGGATCGCGCCCGTCACCAGCTCGAGAGCCATGCTCCCGACGAGCTGCCTTCATGGGCGGGGCGCTCGCTGCGCCTGACGGGACTTCGCGCTTTCGACCGCCAGTGGGACGTGCGGGTCGAGGCCGGCCGGGTCACGGTTGACGAGGCATGAGGATCGCCATCCTCGCACCGGCATGGTTCGCCGTTCCGCCGTCAGGCTACGGCGGTATCGAGTGGGTCGTCGCGCTGCTGGCGAACGGGCTCGTCGATGCGGGCCACGAGGTGACGTTGTTCGCTGCGGGCGGTTCGCGGACGAAAGCGGAGTTGGTAGCCGTGTACGAGGATCCGCCGAGCGAGTTGATCGGCCGCTCGCTTCCGGAGCTGCGGCACGCATTCGCCTGTTACACGCACGCGGACGACTTCGAAGTGATCAACGACCATTCGGGCCATCTCGGCGCGACGCTCGGCGGGCTCGTGGAGACGCCGGTGCTCCACACGGCTCACGGCCCGCTCGTCGGAGAGCCGGGCGAGGTCTACGAGCAGATGGGGAAGCTCGTTCCGCGCGTCGGGCTGATCTCGATCTCCCTCAACCAGCGTAAGCCCAAGCCGGATCTCAACTGGGCGGCGAACTGTTACAACGCGCTCGACCCGCAGCACTACCCGTGCCAGCCCAGCAAGGGCGACTACCTGCTCTTCCTCGGACGCATGAGCCCGGACAAGGGGGCTCACCGGGCGATCTGGATGGCGAAGGAGACCGGCCTGCCGCTCAAGCTCGCGGGCAAGAAGCACGACCCGAAGGAGGAGCGGTACTTCCACGAGCTCGTTGAGCCGCATCTGGGCGGCAACATCGAGTACCTCGGCGAAGTCACGCACGGAGAGAAGGTGGAGCTGCTCCAGCACGCCCGTGTGACGTTGTTCCCGATCGAGTGGGAGGAGCCGTTCGGCCTCGTGATGATCGAGTCGATGGCCTGCGGCACGCCTGTGATCGCGACGCGCCGCGGCGCCGTGCCCGAGGTGGTAGAGGACGGCCGCAGCGGGATCGTCGTCGACGACTACCGTGAGATGCCCGCCGCGATCGAGCAGTCGGACGCCCTGGATCCGATCGAGTGCCGGCGCTACGTCGAAGAGCACTTCGCGCCAGAGCGCATGGTGGCGGACTACGAGCGCGCGTACGAAGCAGCCATCGAGCGCGCCACCTCCTCGGTCTGACCTCTCGCCGCTGGAACTGTCTCCCCCGGCCGCGCCTCGGGCCAACGCGTCCCGGTGCCAGGCACCGTTACGAGACCGTCACGAGACTGTGACCGAAGTGTGACTTCCTCTGCAAAGCGCAGTGGCCGACGGGACGTGTCCGGGTGCCAGGCACCGTTACGCGGACGTGCTGCCACATGCGCGAACCAGTGCCCGGACGGTCGAATCGGCCCGGGCCGGATAACGTTGCGCGAGTGATGAAGCTGCCGGCGCTTGCCGGGGTTGCATTCGCGGTGTTTTCCGCAAGCGCCGCATCCCGGCCGCTGCCGACCGCTTATTCGTCACCGTCCTGGTCGCCCGACGGCCGACAGCTCGTGTTCCTGAGCGCCCGGGGGCCCGCGGGCGAGATCGTCGTCCAACGACCGGATGGAACGCATCGCAAGCGCCTGGCCCGCGCAGTCGTTCCAACCGAGGTCGTCTGGTCGCCGGCGAGCCGGCGGATCGCCTACGTCGCCGATGGACGTCTCCGCGTGATCGGCGCCGACGGCAACGGGGCCCACAAGATCGGCGTGGGCAATCATCCCGCCTGGTCGGCCGACGGCAGGCGGCTCGCGTACTCGGCCGGAGAGACCGGTCCGATCCTGAGCGTCGACGTCTCCGGCAAGGATCGGCGGAGGCTGACGACCGGCAAGCACGACCACTCGCCCGTGTGGTCGCCGGACGGGAAGCAGGTCGCATTCGTGAGAGCCGCCACTGCCGGCGGCCTCGATCACCTGTACGTCGTCCGCGCGGACGGAACGGATCTGGTTCCGCTGCACCTCGCAGGAACCTTGCCGGCGTGGTCTCCCGACGGGCGTTCACTCGCGTTCTGGCTCAAGACCCAGTACGGATTCGAGGCGGCGGTCGCGGGCGCCGACGGGACGGCCGCGCGCTCGCTGACGAGGACGAGGCCGGCATACAGCAGTCCGCTGCGCTGGTCGAGCGACGGCCACCGCCTGACGTTCTCCCTCTGCCCGACCTTCGGGCCCTGCCACGTGGACGTCGCGGACCTCCGGGGCGGCTCGGTCCGTACGCTCGCGGTCGGCGACGAGCCGGCCTGGGCGCCGGATGACGGCCGACTCGCGTTCACGGCGAGGCGCAACTGCCGTTCGGCGGGCATCTTCGTGATGGGCGCCGACGGAAGCCGCATCAGGCGCCTCACCGCGTGCCGGTGAAGGGCTGTCCCTAGCTCCGACTCAAGCCGGGACGGGGGAGGTAGCCGGTTCTACCCGTTCCAATGAGCGGACCTCGGTTCCTGCTTGTCCCAGTAGCGGCGCAAGCCGGCGTACGACTGCCAGAGCGGCATGGCCCGCTCGTACAGCTCCGCCTCGGGCCCGAGGTCGGCTCGCGCCGTGATGACGAAGTCCGCCTCGTCTGCGCCGTCACGCACGCGCTCGGCCCAGTTGACCAGCCGGGTACGCAGCTCCGCGAGGTGCTCCGGAACGTCGTCGGCAACTCCGAAATGGATCAGCGCGAGTCGGTCCGGCGCGCGCCGCTCGAGCTCGTCCAGAGTGCGAAGCCAGGCCTCGAGCTCGAACTCCGGCGGGGGAGTGGGCGGGACGACGAAGCGGCCCGGCTGAACGCGCACCCCTGCCGCATCGCCGGCGTACAGCGTCCCGTCATCGCTCAGGTAGGACATGTGATGCGACGCGTGGCCGGTCGTCGGGAAGCACTCGAGCCCGAGGACGCGGTCGCCGACGACGTGCAGATTCTCCTCCGGCACGGGAGCAAGCTCTCCCCAGAGGCTGTCGAAGGTGTCGCCGTAGAGCCGGCGGGCGCTCTTCTCCAGACGTGCCGGGTCGACCAGGTGCGGCGCGCCGATCTCCGACACGTGCACCTGGAGCCCGGCGTGCTCCCGCACGAGCACGCCGGCCGCCCCGGCGTGGTCGAGATGGATGTGCGAAAGGAGAAGGTGGCGAACGTCGCCGAGCTCGAGCCCCCGACCGCTCAGTCCCTCCTTCAGCGCCGGAACGGTGGTCGCCGGTCCGCAGTCCAGCAGCGCCGGTCCGTCGTCCGTCTCGATCAGGTAGACGCCGATGATTCGCGGCGTGTCCTGGAAGCGAAGGTCGAGCGGCTCGGTCAGCCTTCTAAGCGCCCGTTGTGGCGGCCGAGCGCACGAGCGCGGCCTCGAGATCGGCGACGAGGTCCTCGGCCGACTCGAGCCCGACCGAGAGCCGGATCAGGTTCGGCGACGCGGCGAACGGCGCGTCGGCGGTGGACGCGTGGGTCATCCGGGCTGGGTGCTCGATCAGGCTCTCGACCCCGCCGAGGCTCTCGGCAAGCTTCCAGATCTGCGTCCTGCCGACCAGCCCGACCGCTTCCTCCTCGGACTCGACCAGGAACGAGATCATGCCGCCGAAGTCGTGCATCTGGCGCGCCGCGATCTTGTGACCCGGATGCCTTGGCAGGCCGGGGTAGAGCACCTGCTCCACGAGTGGATGCCGCTCCAGGAAAGCCGCGATTGCGTGAGCGTTCTCGCAGTGCTTGCGCATGCGAACGGCGAGCGTCTTGATCCCGCGCAGTACGAGCCATGAGTCGAACGGGCCCGGAATGGCGCCGAGCGACTTCTGCAGGAAGTACAGGCGCTCGGCGACTGTCGGATCATTCGTGGCGAGGAAGCCGCCGATCAGGTCGGAATGCCCGCCCAGGTACTTCGTCGTCGAGTGGAGGACGATGTCGGCGCCGAGCTCGAGCGGCCGCTGGAGGTACGGGGTGGCGAAGGTGTTGTCGACGACCACGAGCGCGCCGGCGGCATGCGCCGCTTCCGCGGCAGCACGGATGTCAACGATGTTCAGGAGTGGGTTCGTAGGCGTCTCCAGCCAGACGATCCGCGTCCGCTCGTCCAGGTGGGGGGCGAGGTTCTCGTTGATTTCTTGCGACGGAACCCAATCGAAGAGATACCCCTTCGGCTCGTACACCTGCGAGAACATGCGATAGACGCCGCCGTACACGTCGTTGACCACGACCATGCGGTCGCCGGGGTTGACGAGGTGCATGAGTGTCGTCGTGGCTGCGAGCCCGGATGCATATGCGGCGCCGTGCTCGGCTCCCTCGAGGCCGGCGAGACAGATCTGAAGCGCCGTGCGCGTCGGATTCGCGGCGCGGGAGTAGTCGTACCCCTTGTTCTCACCGACCGCCTCCTGGACGTACGTGGACGTCTGGTAGATCGGCACGGTGACCGCTCCGGTGGCGGGATCTGGCTCTTGCCCCTCGTGGATCGCGCGCGTCTCGAAGTCCACGCTGGAAGTCTAGTTACGCGGGTTCCGCTAGCTGAACGGCTTGACCACCATGTCGAACACGATCAAGAACATCAGCCCTACGTCGACCGCGTGATGATCAGGACGCGGCGCAGGCGACTCTGCACCTCCGGGTCCTGCGGACCGCGCGCGATCATCGCCCGCGGAAGATCGAGGTCCGACGCGCCGGCCCGAACCGCCGGCCGGCGCCCTTCTGCGAGGCTCAGCCTGATGGCCTCGGATTTCACGGACTTCGTGCTCGCACAGCTTCCTCGGCCCTGCCGTCTCCTCGAAGTCGGCTGCGGAGCGGGTGAGCTTGCCCACACGCTCGACGCGGCCGGCCACGACGTCCTCGCCATCGATCCGGCCGCACCGGAGGGAGCGATCTTCCAGCGGGTAACGCTCGAGGAACTCGAACTGCAAGGTGATGTAGGTGTACACCTACATCACTTCGACGCGGTCGTCGCGTCGCGTTCTCTGCACCACATGCACGACCTCGGCGCGGCCCTCGACAAGCTGGCGCTCCTCGCCCCGCTGCTCATCCTCGACGAGTTCGCCTGGGACCGGCTGGACGCCCGCACGGCCGACTGGTACGAGTCGGAACGTCGCGTGCTTTTGGCCACCGGCGCCGAGCCGGAGGAGCTGGACCCGGACGGCTGGGTAAGGGAGCACGAAGACCTGCACGGGTTCGAAGCGATGCGCACGGCGCTGGACGAGCGCTTCGAGGCGCGACACTTCGAATGGGCGCCCTACCTGTATCGCTATCTCGACGGCGTTGCGACGGAGTCGCTCGAGCGCACGCTGATCGAGATGGACGCGATCGCGGCGCTCGGTTTTCGCTACGCGGGCGTAAGCTCCACGACGCCCTCGCCGGCCCGGTCGCGGTAGCCGGCGCCCAGCTTCTCCTCGAGTGTGCGCTCGAGCTCTCCGCTCTGAGCGAGCTCCTCGACGATGTCGGCGCCGCCGATCAGCTCGCCGCGCACGAACACCTGCGGGATCGTCGGCCACCCGGAGAATGCGGACAGCGCTTCGCGCAGACGGGGGTCGGGAAGGACGTCCACCGCTGTGACGGGCGCGCCGGCCCGGCGGAGCGCCTCCAGAGCGCGGGCGGAGTTCCCGCACATCACGAACTGCGGCGTGCCTTTCATGAACACAGTCACCTCCTCGTTCGCGATCACTTCCTTGATCTGCTCGCCGAGCTCGCTCACTGGGTTCCTTTCGTCCGGATTCGCAACTCGTGAATGGTGCCGTCGCGGAGCGGGTCGCCGAGGGCGGCGTACACCAGCTGGTGCTGCTCCACCAACGAGAGCCCGTCGAACCGAGCGCTCGTGACGGCGACCTGGAAGTGGTCTCCGCCGCCTGTGCGGTCCTTGACGACGATCTCCGCCGCGTCGGGAAAAGCCCGTTCCAGACTAGCGCGAAGTGGCTCGACGGCGCTCATGCTGCGATGCTACGCGGCAACCGATGCCCTCCGCCGAGCACTCAGTCGTCATCGAGCGGCCGATTGCCGAAGTGTTCGCCTTCGTCGCCGACAAGGAGAACGATGCTAGGTGGCGGCCAGGGGTCGCGGACATTCGGCTGATCAGTCGACAGGGCCGCGGAGCGACCTACCACCAGACGGTGAAGGGCCCCGGCGGGAGGCCGGTCCCGGCCGACATCGAGATCACCGAGCTCGAGCCGAACCGGAGGATCGCCTTCCGCACGATCGCGGGCCCGGTGCGGCCAGAGGGCAGCTACGAATTCGCCGAGGAGGACGGTGGAACCCGCGTGACGTTCTCGCTCCGGGCAAAGCTCCGCGGGCTCAAGCGGCTGATGACGCCGGTCGTCCTGCGCACGATGCGGAGCGAGCTGGACGCCCTCGACAACCTCAAGCGCGAACTCGAGCAGGAGACATGAGAGCGCGGCGCGGCATCGGGCGTCTCGCCCTCCCCACGCTCGCCGCGCTGCTGATTGTCGCCGGCTGCGCAAGCAAGCACTCTGCCCCTGTTACGGCCAAGCGGGACGCCAAGCCTTCAACGAACGTCCACGCGTATCTGCGCGACTCGGCGGGGGCGGGTCCCGAGCATTGGCGCAGCCCCGACATCAAGGTCGACGCACCTCCGTACGGTAAAGCTCCAACGACCGCAGCCGAGTTCGCCGATCTACGCGACGAGGGCTCGGTCGCGGGTGCAGCGCAAATCGTCTACGTCGAGGTCTGGAATCGGCAGGTCGACGCGATTGAGGACCCGAGCCTGACCCTGTACGCGGGCCCTGCGACGACGACGCTTCCCCGTCTCTCGGGCCCCGGTAGCGGCTGGCGAGCGATCGACACCGTCGTCCTCGACCGGATCGAAGCGCAGCGCGCGAGGATCGCCCGGTTCGAGCTTCCGCCCATCCCGTTCGGGCACCAGTGCATTGTTGTCGTGCTCAAAGTGCCGGGGATCGAGGCGCCCTCACTCGACACTCCGGCCGATCTCCTGGTCGCCGCCAACGGCAACGTGACGGCCCGGAACATGGACATCGTCGACGGGAAGCTCAACCGCACGCTCGTCGTCCGTAACCCAACCGACTCGCCGGCGAAAGCCGTTCTCGACGTCAGTGCGCCCCCGGGCGTCGAGGCATCACTGCGCGGCCTCGATCAGTCTTCGGTCGAGCTTCGGCCGGGGGAGCAGCGCGAAGTCAGGCTCACCGCTTTTCCGGCGTCAGGCGTTGCAGACGTCGAGGTCACGGTCACGGAACGCCTCGAGACGAGCGACGGACGCACACTCGAAGGCGGCATCACGTATCTCATGCGGCCGGCCTAGGCGGCCGGGCGAGCGGCGTGCGCTCGAGCAGGAAGAACGAGCTCTCGACGGCCGGCCCGACGAGCAGCGCGAAGGCAATCGTGCCGATGCCGAACGTGCCGCCGAGCACGATTCCGACCATGAGCGCGCAGATCTCGATCACGGCGCGGACGATCCCGACGCGGATGCCAGTGCGCCGCCACACCACAATCATCAGCGAATCGCGCGGCCCCGCGCCCATGGCGGCTCCGATGTAGCAGGCCGTGGCGACGCCGATCAAGGCGATCCCCCCGGCGAGCAGACCGATCCTGCTGACCAGGTCCGAGTGGCTCAGATCACGGACGACATCGAAGTGCAGCAGGAGGTCGACGAAGACGCCGACCAAGACCGCGTTGGCCACGGTGCCGAAGCCGATCTTCGCTCCGAGCAGCACGACGACCACGACGACCGAGACGCCGATTGCGATGTTCGCCTCACCGAACGAGAGCGGAGAGTGCTTCGAGAGACCCTGGTTGAGCACGTCCCACGGAGAGAGCCCAAGGCGGGATTCGAGCAGCGCCACGATCCCGGTCGCGAACAGGAACAGGCCGAAGAAAAGGCTGGCGAGGCGGACGGCGAGGCCGCCGCGAAGCTCAGGCGGAGCGCGCAGGTGAGCCTACCGCCGGGAGCTCTCGCGCTGGTGAGCCAGGTACTCGAGCAGGTCGGCGCGCGTGAGGACGCCGACAGGCCGGCCCTCGCGCGCGACGACGATCGCGTTCGTGCGGCCGGTCAGCGTGCCGAAGACCTCGTCGAGCGACTGGGTGATGTCGATCGTCGCCAACGGTGGCTGCATGGCGGTCGCGACGTCCTCGTGCAGCGCGTCCGGGTTCTTGAACACGCGGTCGAGCAGGTCGCGGTCCTGGAGCGAGCCGACGACGTCCGCGAGCGAGTCCGAGGCGCCGTCGCGCATCACGGGGAGCTGGGAGATCGAGTACTGCTGCATCAACTCGATCGCCTCCCCGACCTTCTGATGCGAGCCGATCACGACGAACGCCGGCACCGCCGACTCCTCGAGCAGCTTCGCGCGCAGCACCTGCTCGACGGTCGGCACCGGCGCTCGCCGGTCGAGGAAGCCGTGGTCGAGCATCCAGTTGTCGTCGTAGAACTTGGACAGATAGTTCCGGCCGCTGTCCGGGATCATGGTCAGGACGCGGGCCCCAGGGCCTAGCCGCCTGGCGATCTCCAGGGCGGCCCAGACGGAGGTCCCGCCGGAGCCTCCAGCGAGGATCCCTTCCTCGCGCGCGAGGCGCCGGGCGGTCAGGAACGAGTCCCGGTCGGAGACGCGCACCCACTCGTCCACGACGTCGGGGTTCATCGTCTTCGGCCACGTGTCCTTGCCGATCCCCTCCACGAGGTAGGGGTGGACGTCGCTCTCGTCCTTGGCCGTATAGACCGAGCCCTCCGGGTCGGCGCCGACGATCAGCACTTCCGGCTTGCGTTCCTTGAAGAACTTGCCGACGCCGGAGATCGTGCCGCCGGTGCCGACCGAGACCACGATCGCGTCGATCTGGCCGCCGTCGGTCTGCTCCCAGATCTCCGGGCCCGTCTGCTCGTAGTGGGCCTCCGGATTGGCTATGTTCGAGTACTGGTCGGGCTTGAAGGCGCCCGGGATCTCTTCCGCCAGGCGGTCGGACACCGAGTAGTAGCTCTCCGGCGAGTCGGCGGGAACGGCGGTCGGGCAGATCACGACCTCGGCGCCGTAGGCCCGGAGGAGGGCGATCTTCTCCTGGCTCATCTTGTCCGGCATCACGAAGATGCAGCGGTAGCCCTTGATCGCGGCCCCGATCGCGAGTCCGACGCCCGTGTTGCCCGAGGTGGGCTCGATGATCGTTCCACCCGGCTTCAGCTTCCCTTCCCGCTCGGCGCGCTCGATCATCGGGAGCCCGATCCGGTCCTTCACGGAGCCGCCCGGATTCATGTACTCGAGCTTCGCGAGGATCGTCGGCTCGACCTCGCTGCCGACTTTGTCGAGCCGGACGATCGGCGATTCGCCGACAAGCTCGAGCACGGTCGGGTACTCGCGAGGCACGCGCGGAAGCGTAGTGAACCCGCTACGCGGCCGCGCGAGCGGGCTCGCCTTCGCCTGCCGACTCGAAGCGAGCACGCCGCAGCAGGACGAATGCCATCAGCGCTCCCGCCAGTGCAACCGCCACGAGCGCCCAGAAAGCGTCCTGGTAACCCGAGGTGAACGCCTCAGAGGCTGTGTGCCCCGTCTTGAGGAGCGAGTTGGACCGCGTCGTGAAGATCGTCGTCACGACTGCCACCCCGATCGCGCCGCCGACCTGCTGGCTCGTGTTCAGCAGTCCGGAGGCCAGTCCTGCTTGCTGCGGAGAGACGCCTGCGAGCGCGGCGATCGAGACCGGGATGAACGTGAACGCCATCCCCATCGCGAAGACGAGATACGCCGGCAGCAGGTCCGGCCAGTAGTGCCCTGCGATCGGGATCCGCGTGTACCAGTACAGCGCCGCCGCCAGGATGATCAATCCGGCCGTCATCACCGGTCGTGGCCCGACACGCGTCACCAGCGCCTGCGACACCCCGGCCCAGATCACCGTCGTCCCGGCGGTGGCGAGGAAGGTGACCCCGGTCTTCAGGGCAGACCAGCCGAGCACCTGCTGGACGTACAGCGTGAGCAGGAAGAAGTTCGAGAAGATCACGATCCCCATCAGGAAACCCACGATGTTCGCTGCGGAAAGACTCCGGTTCCGGAAGATCGAGAACGGCATCAGTGGCGCACGCTCGCGGAGCTCGATCACGACGAAGGCGGCCAGCAGGAGGACCGCGGCAATCAGCAGGAGGATCGTCCGCGCCGAGCTCCAGCCGACGTCGGGCGCCTTCGAGATCGCGTAGACGAGCAACGTGAGCCCGCCGGTGACGGTGAACGCTCCGGCGGCGTCGAAGCGGCGGTCCGCGACCTCGATTCGGCTCTCGGGCACGATCGGGCGTGTCAGTGCCAAAACGAGCGCGCCGACCGGGACGTTGACGAAGAAGATCCACTCCCAGCCCAGGTACTTGGTCAGGATCCCGCCGAAGAGCACGCCCGCGGCGGCGCCCGAGCCACCGAGCGCGCCCCAGATCCCGAGCGCCTTGTTTCGCTCGGGGCCCTCAGGGAAGCTCGTCGTCACGATCGAGAGGGCGGCCGGGGAGATGATCGCGGCGCCGAGGCCCTGAACCGCGCGCGAGATGATCAGCACTTCCGCGCTGTTGGCCAGACCGCAGGCCAGTGAAGCGATCGTGAACAGGATCAGCCCGGCGACGAAGATGCGGCGGCGTCCGAGCAGGTCGGCCATGCGCCCGCCGAGGAGCAGGAACCCGCCGAACGCGATTGCGTAGGCCGTGACCACCCACTGGACGGTGCTCTCCTTGATGTGCAGGTCCGTCTGGATCGACGGGATCGCGACGTTGACGATCGCGACGTCGAGGATGGTCATGAAGAACGCCGTCCCGACGACGGCGAGAATCAGCCAGCGCCGGGGGTCTGGTGCGGTCTCAGGCGTGCTCAACGGCTCTCCCGCTGGGTCGTGTTGGACGGCACAACGCGGTTGCCGCGAAGGCTATTCCGATCACGGCAGTTGCCAAAACCCGCCACTTAGCCCGTGCCCGTCGAGGATCGCCTGGTTCTCGTCCCGGGTGCGTGGGCGCCAGTCCGGCGCGAGACGGTCGCCCCACCAAGCGTGGGCGAGGTCGCACATCTCTCCGGCGGTGATCGTCGCTCCCGGACCATGTCGCCGCTCGCGGAGCCAGCGCGTCACGTGCTCTTCCGACCGGAAGAAGTTGATCGTGCTTCAGGTAAAGACGATGTCGTCCCACCACTGCGCTGCGGGGACGAGTAGGTGGACGACGGCGTCGTCTGGAACCGGGCGCTGCCCGACGACGTCGATCTCGATCGCTTCGCCGCAGTCGGGGCACGAGCTCGAGACGTGGCCGTCCACGCCGAGCGCTGCCGGAATCCCGAAGGCCTCCCACGCGCAGTTCGCGGACCAGAGCCGATCGTCGGTCCAGACGCGGTGTGGCGTAGACACGGCTGAGAAGGGGTTCGCCATCCGGATCTCAGGCTGATCGGGCTCGAGCACGACCGCATGGAATTCGTGGAGCCGTTGCAGGCCCGCGATGACCTCGTCGTAGGGGCGGGCGAGCTCGTCCGCGAGCTCGCTGGAGGTGGGCGCTCGACCCAACTCGACGAAACGCCGGTAGACGTGGTTGCGGAGCTCGAGGTCTTCAGGGCCCATGTCAGTGCCTGAAGTGGCGTCGGTTGGTGAAGACCATGACGCCGCCGCCCTGCTCGATCGCGTCGATCACCTCGGGGTCGCGCTTCGACCCGCCTGGCTGGATGAACGAGGTCACGCCGGCCGAGAGCGCCTGCTCAGGGCCGTCAGCGAAGGGGAAGAACGCATCCGAGGCGAGCGCCGAGCCTCGGAGCTCGTGCCCATGCTCGCGGGCCTTGTCGAGCGCAATCCTCACCGCGTCGACGCGGCTCATCTGGCCCGCGCCGATCCCAAGGGTCTGGAGATCGCGCGCGACCACGATCGCGTTCGAGGTCACGTGCTTGCAGACGCGCCAGGCGAACAGCAGGTCACCCCACACCATCTCGGACGGCTGGCCGCAAACCACTTCCATGCCGGCCCGGTCCTCGACGTCCCAGTCCCGGTCCTGGACGAGGAGCCCGCCGAGGACGCGCCGGTAGTCTCGCTCGCCCGGGTTCGCCAGGCGGCGCTCCTGGTCGGCGAGGATCCGTGTCGTCGGCTTCTCCTTCAGCGTCTCCAGTGCTCCGTCGTCGTAGCCGGGCGCGAACAGCACCTCGATGAACTGCTGCACGAGATCCTGCGCCAGCTCCTCGCTGACGGGCCGGTTGAGGACGACCACGCCTCCGTAGGCCGACTGGGGGTCGGCGGCCAGCGCGCGGGCATAGGCCTGCTCGATCGAGCCCGCGAGCGCGACGCCGCACGGGTTCGCGTGCTTGACGATCACGGCGCACGGCAGCTCGAACTCACGGATCAACATCCGCGCCGCCGAGAGGTCGTTCAGGTTGTTGAACGACGGCTCCCGGCCGTTCAGCTGATCGACGCGAGAGAGCAGGTGGCGCCGCGCCCCTGCCTCGGCGTAGTAAGCGGCGCGCTGGTGAGGATTCTCGCCGTACGCGAGGTCGGTCACCTTCTCGAACGAGCGGGTCAACATGCTCGGGAACGTCTCGCGGTCGCCGAACCAGGAGGCGATCGCGGCCTCGTACGCGGCCGTGGTCGCGAATGCCTCGGCGGCGAGCTCGCGGCGGGTGTCCGCCGAGAGGTCGTTGCTCTCCCGGAGCTCGTCCAGAATCGGCCCGTAACGCTCCGGCTTGCACACGGGCGCGACGTGGGCGAAGTTCTTCGCCGCCGCCCGCAGCATCGCCGGGCCGCCGATGTCGATCACCTCGACCGCCTCCTCCTCCCGGACGCCGTGGCGCGCCACCGTGTCGGCGAAGGGGTAGAGGTTGACGCAGACGAGGTCGAAGGGGCGGATCTCGTGCTCGCGCAGCGTCTGGAGGTCGTCCTCCTTGTCCCGGCGCGCCAGGATCGCTGCGTGGATGTTGGGGTGGAGCGTCTTGACGCGGCCCCCGAGCAGCTCAGGCACCTGGGTGATGTCCTCGACCTTCGTCACCTTGACGCCCAGCTCCTCGAGGTAGGCGGCGGTTCCACCGCTCGAGACGATTTCCACGCCTTGCTCGTCAAGACCCCGCGCAAAGTCTGCGAGCCCTGTCTTGTCGGAGACGGAGATCAGCGCGCGTTCGATCAAGCGATCAACTCGCCGACGACCCGTGGGAGGAGGCGATGCTCCACCGCCTGGACGCGGGCACGCAGCGACTCGACCGTGTCGCCTTCGTGCACCGGCACGCGCTCCGTGGCGATCACCGGGCCCGTGTCGACTCCCTCGTCGATGTAATGGACGGTGGCGGCGGTCTCGTCCACGCCTGCGGCGAGCACGTCCTCGATCGGGTGCGCCCCGGGAAACTCCGGCAGCGGCGCCGAATGCGTGTTCACGATTCGCCCGGGAAACCGGTCGAGGAATGGGCGCGTGAGCAGCTGCATGTAGCCCGCGCAGACCACGAGCTGGACGCCGCGTTCCTCGAGCCAGTCCGCCAGCTGGACGTCGCGCCCCTCTCGGCTCTCGAACTCGACTGCGGGGAAGGCGCCGGCCTCGATGCCCGCTTGTACGGCGCGGTCGAGCGCGTGAGCCTTCGTGTTGTTCGAGGCGACTGCAGAGATCGGCAGCCCGGCGTCGATCAGCGCCTGCAGGTTCGTGCCCTCGCCGCTGACGAGCACGCCGATCATTCGAAGAAGATCGCCCGGTCGTCGGTTTTCGTGCGAACAACATCTCCGATCACGAGGCCAGCGTCATACGAGCCTTTCGGAACGACTGCGCAGTATCCGATTCCGAGGTTGAAGACCGCGCGTACTTCTCGTTCGGACACACCGCACTCCAGTAGCCAATGAAATACCGGCGGCCAGGGCCACGCCGTGGAATCGACTCGAGCTTGGAGCCCAGCCGGGATGACCCGCTCGAGGTTGCCGAGAATTCCGCCCCCAGTTACGTGAGCTAGGCCATGAACGTGGACTCGCTCCCGTAGCGTACGGACGTCGTCCAGGTAGAGGCGCGTGGGCGCCAGCAGATCGTCCCCGTCGTAGCGCGCTCCTTCGGCGATTAGTCGCCGGATTAGCGTGAATCCGTTCGCGTGCACACCGGCAGAGGCGAAGCCGATAAGAAGGTCACCTTTTTTGATCCGAGATCCGTCAATCAACTCGCTGTGATCGACGATGCCGACGCAGGTGCCGGCGAAGTCGAGCTCCTGCTCCCGGTAGATCCCGGGCAGCTCTGCCGTCTCGCCGCCGATCAGCGCGCACCCGGTCTCGCGGCAGACCTCTGCTGCTCCTTCGACGAGCTCGGCCACCTGTTCGAGCTCGATCTCGTTCGCGGCGACGTAGTCGAGCAGGAAGAGCGGCTTCGCTCCTGTGGTCAGCACGTCGTTGATGCAGTGTGCCGCGAGGTCACGGCCCGCATCGCGGAGCCGGCCTGCGTCGCGCAGGAGGATCAGCTTCGTGCCGACACCGTCGGTCGAGGCTGCGAGCATGCGCTGGTCGTCGAGCCGGAAGAGGCCGGCGAAGGCGCCGAAATTCGCGGCCCCCGTGGACTCGGCAGCCTGCCGCAGCCGCTCGACGACCCCCGCCGCCGTTGCCAGCGAGACCCCCGCGTCCTCGTACGTCTTGCGGTCCTCGCTCACGGCCGAACTCTAAGCGGCACGTCGGCCCGCAACCGAGGGGACAGTCTCTCGGGTCACGCGAAGAGCTCGGCGTCCAGCTCGGGACGCCCCGCGGGCCCGTCGCCCATGAACGTCACGGTTGCCTCGCCTACGCGCACGACGCCGTCGAACACCGGCAGGTCGAGTAGCTGGCCGAGCGCCTCAGCCTGGCCCAGCGGGTCGCTGGAGCGCAGCTGGAGCTCTCCGACGCGGAGCTCCTTCGCTCCCGCCAGGAGCGCCTGGAGCCAGTCGCGTGGCGGGTGGACCTCCAGCCGGTAGCCCGCACCGGTCGTCACGAACGTGCGCCGCCCGCCGTGCTCCTGGATCCTGAGCTCCGAGTCGCGCGCGCGCTCCAGCACGTCGTGGAACTCCTCGTCGTCGAGCGCGAAGCCAAGGTGGTCGATCCGGGGCACCTCCCACTGTCCCGGCTGTGCTACGACGTTCACCGCTCCGCGCTCGAGCTCGGACAGCCGTAGCTTGAACCCGAGGCGGTCGAGCTCCTCCCAGGGCACCCCCGCCTCGAAGTACGTCTGCTCGTCCCCGATCCTCCCGTAGCGGGCAACCAGCTTGAAGCCGAGCTTCCCGATGTACCGCGCCTCGACCTCGCGCACCTTGCTCGTCACGAGGTGGTAGTGGAAGAGCTCCACGAGGCCGCGATTTTAAGTGGTGTTCGTGGAGGAGCACCGGTCTCCCCGAGGAACCCTGGAACTCGGAGTCATGCGCTCGACGGGCCTCCACCACGTCGACCTGGTCGTCTCGTCGATCGAGCGCAGCCTGCCGTTCTACCGCGAGCTGCTTGGCCCCCTCGGCTGGCAGGGAGTCGGCGAGGTCGAGGGCGAGCGTGGCGAGACCATCCGCTACCTCAGCGGCCCCGGCACGTCCCTTGGATTGCGGGAGGCGCAGTCGGAGCGGGCGGAACCGCCAGACCGCTACGAGGTCGGTCTGCACCACATTGCCTTCGAGGCGACGTCCCGGGCCACGGTTAATGAACGTGCCGAATGGTTACGAAGCCGAGGCGTGGAGATCGAAAGCGGGCCGGAGGAATACTCGTACTCCCCTGGCTACTACGCTGTCTTCTTTTACGATCCCGACGGCATCAAGCTGGAGATCGTTTACGTTCCCGGCCTAGCGGCCTGAAGAAAGGAGAGCTGGCATGGCGACGACGCCTCCAGAGCAGCCGACGCAACCGGGGCCACCCCCGGGCGGTTACCAAGGTGGCTATCAGGGAGGGCCTGGCTACGGCCCGGGCTACGGGTACCGCGGCGGCGGCAACGCCACGCGGAACCTCGAGCGCTACATCGGGTTCGGCAATCCCGAGTTCGGCCTCTACGTAGTCGTGAGCCTCATCATGGTCGCGCTCTGGGCCTGGGCGAAGGAGATCGAGGACCAAGCATTCCTCACCTCCTGGACCGCGGTCACGTTCGCGTATCTGATCAGCCGCGGCATCGCAAAGGCGAGCCGCGTCAACGAGCGCGACCCGAGCGACACGAGCCCCTAGCGAATCGCCGAGCTACGCGCGCGCGGACTCGAACCTGAGCTTCGCGCGCGCGTCCGGCTCGGGCACCGCCGTCGGATACTCCCGCGTCAGGCAGGCGCGGCAGAACGTCGATTCCGGCCGGCGTGTCGAGGACTGGAGGCCGTCGAGGGACAGGTAGGCGAGCGACGTCGCGCCGATGTGCTCGCGCACTTCCTCGACCGTGCGACGGGCCGCGATCAATTCGTCCTCCTCGGCCAGGTCGATGCCGTAGTAGCACTGCGAGATCACGGGCGGCGACGAGATGCGAACGTGGACCTCCGCCGCGCCGGCCTCGAAGAGCATCGCCACGATTTGACCCGTCGTGTTCCCACGCACGATGGAGTCGTCGACGACGACGACCCGTTTGCCGTTGACCTCGGCGAGAGGGTTGAACTTCAGCTTCACGCCCTGCTCGCGCAGGCCCTGGTCGGGCTGGATGAACGTGCGCCCGACGTAGCGGTTCTTGATCAGGCCCTCGCTGAAGGCGATCCCGGTCGCGCGCGAGAAGCCGATCGCTGCCGGGGTGCCAGAGTCCGGGATCGGCAAGACGAGGTCGGCCTCGACCGGTGCTTCCTCGGCGAGCCGCTCTCCCATCCGCACCCGCGCGCCGTGTACCTCGACGCCGGCGAGGCGCGTGTCGGGGCGCGCGAGGTAGAAGAACTCGAAGATGCAGAGAGCGCCGCCGTCCGCCTCCGGAACGGCGACCGTTGCGTGGATGCCTTCGTCGTCGATCACCACGAGCTCGCCGCGCGCGACCTCGCGGTCGAATTCCGCTCCGACGAGGTCGAGCGCGCACGTCTCGGACGCGACCACGGTGTCGCCGTCGAGGGTGCCGAGCACGAGCGGCCGGAAGCCGTGCGGATCGCGGAAGGCGATCAGCTTTCCTTCCGAGAGCGCCACGATCGAATACGCGCCGTCCAGGCGCCGCATCGCATTTGCGACCGCGTCTTGAAGCGGCGCCGGGTCGTTCGCGATCAGGGCCGCGATTACCTCCGTGTCGGACGTGGAGGCGAGCCTGACGCCGTCGGCAGCGAGCTCGTCGCGCAGCTTGGCCGTGTTGACCAGGTTGCCGTTGTGGCCGAGCGCGACGGTGCGGGCGCGCCCGTGCTGGACGAGCGGCTGCGCGTTGGCCCAGTGGGTCGACCCCGTGGTCGAGTAACGCGTATGACCGATCGCGACGTCGCCGCGCAGGCCGCGCAGCTTCTCCTCGGAGAAGACCTGCGTCACGAGGCCCATGTCGCGCAGAACCGTCAGGCGGCCGCGGTCGGAGACGGCGATCCCTGCCGATTCCTGGCCGCGGTGCTGGAGCGCGAAGAGACCGAAGAACGAAACGCGCGCGACATCGCGGTCCGTCGAACGGATGCCGAAGACGCCGCACATCAGGGCACCGTCCCGATCTGCTCCACGGGCCAGTCGAGGCGACTGATGTGTTTTGGAGCACAAGCTAGGAGGAGCCCGCCGCCGCCGGTTGCGTCGACTTCGGCGTCGGTCCTGCTCCAGCCGGCGGACTCGGCCAGGGCGCCCGGGAGGCCGCGGTCGCTGATGTTGTGGGCGAGCGAGAGCACCGGTGCGGCCCGCCACGCGAATGCGATCAGTGACGCCTGCTCCTCGAGGTCGTCTCCGGCCGCGGCGAGTAGGACGGCGTCGCCGGAGCGCCAGCCCCGCGGAAGCTCGCGCACGTCGGCTACCAGCCCGACGCAACCGACGACCGGGGTCGGCGGGATCGCCTGCCCGAACGTCTCGTTGTAGAGGGAGACGTTCCCCGACACGATCGGCACGCCGAGCGCCTCGGCCGCCTGCGCAATCCCTTCGATCGCCTGTTCGAGCTCCCAGCCGATCTCGGGCTTCTCCGGGTTGCCGAAGTTCAGGCAATCGGTCAGCGCGAGCGGCTGCCCCCCCGCGCAGGCGACCTTGCGCGCCGCAGCGAGCACGGCCTGCGCACCCGCGCGGAACGGATCACGCTCGCCCAGCGGCGGCCCGTCGAGGGACACGGCCAGCCCCCGGAACGAGGGCAGCAGCCGCAGGACGGCCGCGCCGAACCCCGGCCTGCGCACCGTGCGCGACTGCACGAGCTGGTCATATTGCTCGTAGATCCACGCCTTGCTCGCGTGGTTGGCCTCGTCGACGGCTCCGGGCGGTGATGCGGGTCGCGGCTCGCGCGCGACCTCGTAGCGCGGACAGTCGTCCGTGAGCAGCCCGGCCGGAATCTCCGCGAGCGTCTCGCCGTCGTGGAAGCAGCGCAACTCACCGGTGTCGGTGACCTCGCCGATCGCGGCGTGGTGCAGCTCCCACTTGTCCAGCACAGCCTCGACGGCCGCGAGCTGCGCGGGCACCACGACCGCGACCATCCGCTCCTGGCTCTCGGAGATCATGACCTCCCAGGCCTCGAGGTCCTCCTCTCGCAGCGGAACCAGGTCCAGGGACACGTCGACTCCGGCCCCGTCCCGCGCCATCTCGGCCAGCGAGGAGGCCAGACCGGCCGCGCCGCAGTCCTGCAGGGACTCGACGAGCCCGCCCTCGACGAGCTCGAGGCTCGCCTCGATCAGCTTCTTCCCGGTGAACGGGTCGCCGATCTGGACGGAGGGTCGCTTGTCGGCAGCGCCGTCCCCGAGCTCCTGGCTGGCAAGCACGCTTGCACCGCCAATGCCGTCGCGTCCCGTGGTCGCCCCGTAGAGGACGAGCAGGTTGCCGACGCCGCTCGCTCCGGCGCGAGTCAGGCGCTCGGCCGGAAGAACTCCGACGCACATCGCGTTGACGAGAGGGTTATGGGCATACGCCTCGTCGAAGACCGCCTCGCCGCCGACGGTGGGCACGCCGACAGAATTGCCATAGCGGCCGATCCCCGCCACCGCACGTTTGAACATGAACCCGGGGTCGCGGAAACGCAGGCCGTCGAGCAGCGCGATCGGACGTGCCCCCATCGCGACGATGTCGCGCAAGATCCCGCCGACCCCCGTCGCCGCGCCCTGGAACGGCTCGACCGCGCTCGGGTGGTTGTGCGACTCGACCTTGAACGCGACCGCAAGCCCCTCGCCGACGTCGATCACGCCGGCGTTCTCCCCGGGGCCCTGGAGCACGCGGTCTCCGGTCGAAGGCAGACGCTTGAGCAGAAGGGCCGAATGCTTGTAGCCGCAGTGCTCGGACCACAGCAGCGAGAAGACCGCGAGCTCGAACCGGTTGGGCTCCCGGCCGAGCAAAGCGCAGATGCGATCAAGCTCTCCGTCTGTCAGCCCGAGGGCCCGGTGCAGCGGCTGTTCGGCGACCGGAGTCAGGGGGCCGAGTCTAGCCGTCTCACAGGACGGGTCGCGGACGCGTTCGAAGAGGCATGAGCCGCCGTCACTTCGTGATGCTTCTGGTGCTGGGCGGCCTCTGGGGAGCGTCCTTCATGTTCATCAAGATCGGCGATCGCGAGCTGCATCCGCTGACGCTCGTCGGCTTCCGCTTCGCCCTCGGCGCACTGACGCTGGCGCCCATCGTGGCCCTGCATGTGGGAGTCCGCCGGACCGTGGACGAGATCCGCCGGCATACGGGGCCGCTCGTCCTGACCGGGTTGATCAACTCTGCGATTCCGATCTTCTCGCTGACGTGGGCCGAGACGAGGATCGACTCGGGGCTCGCGGCGGCGATCCAGGCGTCGGCCCCGATCTTCGCCGCGGTGCTCGCGCTCCGGTTCAGCAAGCGCGAGCAGGTGACCGGTTCCCGGCTCGTCGGCCTCCTCGTCGGCTTCGGCGGCGTCGCCCTGCTTGTCGGGGCGCAGCCCAGCGGCCACGTGAGCGCCGCGCTCGCGGTCGTCTTCTCGGCTCTCTGTTACGCGGGTGCCGCGCTCTACACCGCGAGCCGGCTGCAAGGCATCCCACCGCTCGTGATCGCGCTCGCGACCCTCACGGCCGCCACGCTAGTGACCCTGCCGCCGGGCCTCTTCTTCCTGCCCGACCACGTCACCGGCTGGAAGGTGACCGCCTCGATGCTCGCGCTCGGCATCGCGGGAACCGGGATCGCCTACATCCTCTACTACGCCCTGCTGACCGGCGCCGGTGCCTCGCGGGGGATCCTGATCACCTACCTCGTGCCGGCGTTCGCGCTGCTCTACGGCGTGGGGCTGCTGGGTGAGCAGTTGACGGCGGCGGCGGTCGGAGGGCTCGCGCTCGTCTTGGCGGGCGTGGCACTCGGGACGGGGGCGCTCCGACCGTCGCGTCGGCGCGAAGCGCCCGTGACCGGCGGCTAGCCTCCGGCTGTGTCGCGCGCCTACTTCCCGCTGCTGACCGTCCTGGCCTTGCTCTGGGGCGCGTCGTACCTGTTCATCAAGGTGGGCGTTCGCGAATTCGAGCCGGCGACGATGATGCTCACGCGCGTGGCGATCGCGAGCGTCGTGCTGCTGCTCTACCTCTGGCGGTCGGGCCTGCTCGGGGAGTTGCGCCGCGCCGGTTGGCAGGCGTACGCGCTCGGAATCTTCAACGGCGCGATCCCCTTCACGCTGATCGCCTGGGGTGAGCAGCACGTCGATTCGGGCGTGGCTGCGATCGCGAACTCGACGGTGCCGATCTTCGTCATCTTGCTGGCGGCGGCTTTCCGGCCGGACGAGCGCCCGTCGGGGCTGCGACTCGCGGGCGTGCTGCTCGGTCTGGTCGGAGTGGTGGTGCTCGCGGGCGTCCATCCCGACGGCGGCTGGTGGGCGGTCGGAGGGACGCTCGCGGTGGTCGTGGCGTCCGCGTCGTATGGCTCGGCCGTGCTGTGGGGGAAGGACCTGATGGCCGGCGTCCGCGGGCCGGTGCTGGCGACGACGGGCGTGCTGGGCGCCTTCGTGGCGCTGCTCCCGTTCGGGCTCGCCCAGGCGCCCGGCCACCTGCCCTCGTGGAAGCCGCTGGCCAGCGTCGTCGCCCTCGCCGTGCTCGGCACCGCGCTCGCCATGCTCGTCTGGTTCCGGCTTCTGGCGGCGGGAGGCGCGACGCGATCGAGCCTGGTCACCTACCTGCTACCGGTGACCGCGCTGCTCTACGGCGCCGTGTTCCTCGACGAGTCGATCACGGCGCAGAAGATCGGCGGCCTCCTGCTGATCCTCGCGGGTGTCGCCGTGGGCTCCGGAGCGGTGCGGTTCGGCCGAGAGGCACCGGCCCCCGTTCGGCCATGAGCGTCGGCATCCGCATTCGTCGAGCTCGCGCCGGCGACGTCGACTTCCTCGTCGAACTGCTCAACCATGCCGAGGTCGAGCCGTTTCTGGCCGTCGTCCGTGCCAAGGACCGCGAGTCGTTGCTGGAGGAGATCGAGCGCTCCGAACGTGGGCCGCAGGAGTTCGGGCGCATCTTGATCGAGGTGGAGCAGGGCTCCGACTTGCTGCGCGCGGGGCTGATGGGCTACGAGGTGCGCAACCGCCGTAGCCGGATCGTCGCCCTCGGGAACCTTGCGGTTCACCCCGACTTCCGCGGCAGGCACGTCGCCGACGAAGCCGCGCGGCTGCTCCAGCGCTACCTGCTCGACGACCTGGACTACCACCGTCTCGAGCTCGAGATCTACGGCTTCAACGAGCGGGCGCAGCGACACGCGGAGCGCGCGGGGTTCGTGCACGAGGGCACGCGCCGCAAGGCCTACTTGCGCAACGACGAGTGGGTTGACGGTGTGATGTACGGGCTGGTGCGAGAAGATCTCGAATCGTGACCGGAAGGGAGTTGCTCGACGAGCACGTGGACCTGTTCAATGCCGCGGTTCGCAGCGGAGACTTCGGGCCGATGCTGGAGCAGTTCGACGACGACGCCGAGATGGAGCTCGTCGGCGTTCCGGTCGGCCCGTTCCGGGGGCGTGAGGAGATCGCGGCGGCCTATCGGGAGCAGCCGCCCGACGACGAGCTGGAACTGCTGGATGTAGGCGAGCAAGCGGGCCACGTCGCGGCGGGCTATGCGTGGCTCAGGGAACCAGGCGTGCGCGCGGGGGAGCTCCAGATCTCACACGACGGCGCGGCGATCCGCAAGCTCGTCGTCAGCTTCGAGTGAAGGTGCTCGGGCTGATCTGGCTCGGAACGCGCACGGAGCGCTTCGAGGAGATGACTCGTTTCGCCCACGACGTCCTCGGCCTCGAGCGCGAGTTCGGCGAAGACGGCATGGCGGGATACAAGCTTCCCGACGGGAGCCTGTTCGAGATCTTCGGCCCCGGGCATGCCGGCGGCGGGCATCCCCCGGACGGTGTCGCAGGCGGGTTTCGGGTCGACGACTTGAAGGCGGCGATCGCCGAGCTCGAGGCGGCGGGTCTCGAGGTGCAGCCGCTCCAGTCCAGCGGGGGCTCGATCGGCTGGGTCTACTTCCGGGCTCCCGACGGAAACCTCTACGAGCTGATCGGCCCCTCGTGAGCCGCGGGGACGCCTGGGCCCAGGCGTATGAGCGCGCCTGGCGCGCGGGGGACGGCGACGCCGCGGCAGAGCTCTACGCCCAGGACTGCGTGTTTCGCTCGCAGCCGTTTCGCGAGCTGGAGAACGCACGCGTCTACATGCGGAGGGTCGTGCCAGAGGCCGAGGCGCCCGAGGTCTGGTTCGGCACGCCCGTCGAGGATGGCGACAGCGCGGCGGTTGAGTACTGGGCCCTGCTCGTCGAACCCAACGGCGAAGAATCGACGATTGCCGGCACCCATCGAATGCGCTTCGGCAGCGACGGCCTGGTGGCCGAGGCCCGCGACTATTGGCACGTTGAGCCCGGCCACTGCCGGCCACCGACAGAATGGGGACGCTGATGGAGCTGATCCACACCTGCTACCGGATCACCGATCCCGAGCAATCGGTCGCGTTCTACGAGGCCCTCGGCCTCGAGAAGCGGCGCGAGCTGCCGATCCGCGACGAGGCGATCAACATCTTCATGGGCTTGCCCGGCGACGACGACCGGCTCGAGCTGACCTATAACTTCGGCGTCGACTCGTACGAGCTTGGCACCGGCTACGGGCACATCGCGCTCACGGTCGACGATCTAGACGGCGCGCTCGAGCGCCTCGCCGGGCAGGGCATCGAGCCGGAGCGGCCGCCCTACCAGGTGCGGGCAGGTGGTGCTCGCATCTGCTTCGTCCAGGATCCGGACGGCTACCGGATCGAGCTGATCGAGCAAAGCGGTCGCAAGCCCGCATACCCGGGATTGCCGACGTCTTGATCGACGACCGGCCGCGACCAATCCCATTCCTCAGGATCCATTCTGGGCAAGTGCCTCACACTCGCGCCGTCAAGCACACCGCAATTTTTGAGCCGAATGGGCGTCTTCTCTTTGCAAACCCAAAGGGGGTCGAAACCAGAAATGAAGAAGCTCATTTCCTCGCTCGCAGTGATCGCCGGTTTTGCGGTTGTTGCCGTTGCCGGCGCAGCCCCTGCGACTCTGACGCTGAAAGCGGCGCCGACGACCGTCGTCTACGGGGCGACGAGCGCGCTCACGGGCGTGCTATCGACGCAGCGCTCAGGTCAGACGATCACGGTGCAGGCGCAAGAGTGCGGCAAGACGAAGTTCTCCGCCGTCGCCGACGCCAAGACGACCACGGGCGGCGCGTTCAGCTTCGCCGCCAAGCCGACGGTGAACACGGCCTACCGCGCGAAGTTCAAGGGCGCCACCAGCCCGAACGCCGGCGTCACGGTCAAGCCCCAGCTTCGGCTCAAGAAGCTGACGTCATCGCGCTACCGCGCGACGCTCACCGCCGGGGTCTCGTTCGCCTCGAAGTACGTGAACCTCCAGCGCTACAACGCGTCGACGCGCAAGTGGAAGACGGTCACGCGGGTCACCTTCAAGACCGGGCAGGCCTCGGGCGCCGCGCCGACCACCGTGTCGACGGGAACCAAGCGCGTCCGTCTCAAGAAGCGGCTGAAGGTGCGCCTCCAACTGCCGCAGGCCCAGGCCGGCTGCTACCTGGCGACGACCAGCAACTCGACCAGGAGCTAGCCGAAAGCTCGTCGAGAAAGCGACGGACGCCGGACCGCTCCGGCGTCCGTCGATCTTTTCTGCATTGCTTGCGCTAGCGCGTCAGGTAGGCGACCCGGCCGTGCTCGCCCGCGGCCCAGCAGGCGTTCGGGCGTGCGCAGTCGGTCGTGTCGAAGCTGCCGTCGTCGAAGCGCTGCCAGGTGCGGCCCGCGTCCTGGCTCACATTGCTGCCCGAGGGACCCACGGCGATGGCCGTGTGTCCGTCGACCCAGGTTGCACCGGAGCGGTACTCGGGGGGCGCACCGGGAACCAGTTGCCAGCTCGTGCCTCCGTCCCGCGTCAGCGCGAAATTGTCGGGAGAGGCCGTCGGCGCGAGGAAGTCGCCCCCGACTGCGAGCCCGTGCTGCTGGCCGCGGAACGCGAGCGCGAAGATGCCGGCCGCAGGGCCGCTCCGGATCGGTGTCGGGCTGACCTTCCAGGTCTGACCTCTATCGTTGGAACGAAACACGCGGGCCTGGGCTCCGCCGCCCGTGCCGAACCAGGCGCGGTGCCCATGGTCGGAGGTGATGCACTGGCCGCTCGCCGCGAACGCAAACTCGCCCGGTAGCGCCTGCGGCATGCCGAACGGATCGACCACTCGCCAATGACGCCCGCCGTCGCTGGTCGCGAGAATGCGGAACTTCTGGCCGTCAGGCGGGTCGGACAGGGCGAGCCCGCGCCGGTCGTCGAAGAACGTCATGCAGTCGTAGAACGCGTTCGGATCGGGATTCACGAAGGTCAAGCTCCAGTGGCGACCGGCGTCCGAGGTGACGTAGATGCGCGAGTCGGGCCCGTTGCCGATCGACAGGATCACGGCGCGGTTGGCGTCGAAGGCCTCGACGTCTCGGAACTGGAGGTCCTGCGTGCCCGGAGGGCCGACCTGCTCCCACGTGGAGCCGCGATTCACGGTGCGAAGCACCGTCCCGAGACTGCCACTCGCCCAGGCGGCGTTCGCGCTGACCGCCGAGAGACCGCGCAGCCGCGCGTCCGATCCGGTCGGAGTCAGATGCCAGGCATACCCGGATCCGCCGGCGGTCGCGAGGGATGCTCCCGCGACGCCGACCATGGCCATGAGCAGCGAGAGCCGCTTCAGCACGACGGGAACTTAACGTAGTTACGCGCTCGGAAGCAACTAGCCGATCTCGACGGCCAGACTGGGCGAGGTGCTGGGCGAGACCTTGAACGGCCGCTGCTCGTCGAGGCCGATCACCCAGGCCACGACGCCCTCGAAGTCGCTGGTCTTCACGATCTCCTGCACGTGGCGCATGCCCGCCGGTTTGAACCGCCGCGGGCCCCTGTAAGTGATCTCCAGTACTTCGCCGGTCAGGTCGGCGGTCGCGGACGGCTCGAGCCGGATCACGAGAAACGCAGTGCCGGCGACCGGAATGATTGCCCCCGAGCCGTCCTGGACCTTCGCCTGGGTGGCTGGCTGGTACTCCGCCTTGTAGCCCGGCTCCTCGGCCCGGTCGGGCCGGAACCGGAACGTGACGGTGTCGGCACACCGTTTTACCTTCGGCTGCACGTCGGTGAGGAGCATCGTGTCGCTCGGCTTGCCACCCGTCTGGACGGCGGTCGAGCCGCCGAACGAGCCGCAATCCGACGAGGCCTTCTTGGCCGGCTTCTTACCGCCGCAACCCGCTGCTAGCAACGTGGCCGTCACTATGGCTGCCGCCCTGATCCACATGGCCCCAGTATCGCGACGGCCCCGGTTGTCGTCTAAGCCGTGAGCGCGACTGCCTCGATCTCGACCAGCTGGCCGGTGTAGCCGAGCAGCGACACACCGAGGAGCGTGCTCGGCGGCCGGGACTCGCCGAAGCTCTCCTCGACCACCTTCCAGACCCGCAGGAGGTCGACGTGTTCCTGCGCAGCGACGTAGACGGTCGTCTTCAGCACCTGTCCGAGCCCTGATCCCGCCGCCTCGAGGGCGGTACGGAGGTTCTCGACCGCTGCCCGCGCCTGGCCCTCGTAGTCGCCCGGCGCCACTACCACGCCCGCCTCGTCCAGTGGGCAGGCGCCTGCCGTGAAGACCAGCCGGCCCTCCCGGGGCGCAATCGCCGCGTATTCGTAAGGCGCGCCGGGGAAGAGATTGGGTGGGGAGGTGAAGTCAGGGCGCACGGCCGAAGTATCCCTTGGGCGCGGCGGTGCCCCTGCCGATAAAACCGCGGTGACTGCCTACGTTGTGATGCTGCTTGCGCTGACGACCACCGTGGTGCTCGGTGCGGGGGTCTGGTTCCTGTCCCGGGCGAAGCGCCTCCTCGAAGCGGACCAGCCTCAGCCGGGCGAGGAGCCGCTCGGTTCCCACGCGAAGTTCCTCGCCGAGAACTGGGGCTTGATCGAGCGAACAGCCCTCGAGCACGGCATGACGGCCGACGAGCTAGCCGACGTCCGGCGCAAGGTCTTCGCGAGCGAAGAGTCGACCGCTTAGCGGATCGAGCGCAGCCCGTAGCTTTCGCGGGCGGCGGGAAACTGCACGATCTCTGCGTCGATCAGGCGCCGGCGGATCAGCTTCTGCGCGTAGAGCCGCTCGTCGGCCGCACGGAAGAGCGCCAGCGCGTCGCGGCCGTCGCGTGGATTGACCGCCCAGCCGAAGGTCATCGCGATCCCCTCGGACGCGAGCGCCGCGGTGAGGCGGCCGCACAACGCGCGCACCTGGTCGGTGCCCGGGAGGCTGGTGAGGACGGCGAACTCGTCGCCGCCCACTCGGGCGAGCTCGTCCTCCGCGCGGACGACGGTCTTGAGAACCTCGGCGGCCCGCCTGAGGACGTCATTGCCCACGGCGTGGCCTTCGTTGTCGTTGATCTCCTTCAGGCCGTCCATGTCACCGAGCACGAGCCCGAAGGGCTTTGCGAGCTCGAGGCGCGCCTCGAGACGTCCGTCGAACGCGCGCGTGTTCAGGAGGTCGGTGAGGAAGTCGCGGTCGGCCGCGGTGCGCAGGTGCTCGACCAGTTGCCTGTTGTTCTGCGCGAACCAGCCGATCAGGGCGCCCATCGCGGCGAAGGTCACGAGCCGGATGCCGGTGCTCGTCGAGAGCACCTCGGCCGAGGGGATCTTCGGGTTGAGGACGATGCCGCACGCATAGAGCGCGTCGGCGAGCAACCCGGCAGCGGCGCCCCACCAGGCGCCGGTGGCGAGGGCGACGAGAGCGACAGAGACGTAGTAGAAGTGGCCGATCCCGAGCCCCGGAGTCTCGAAGAGCATGAAGTTCGCGAAAACGGTCGCGTAACCGATCAACGCGGTTGTGATCAGGAGACCCCTATGGGACATGGCCGCAGGCATGCCTACGTCAGCATGCGTGGCGCGCAGGCGCCCAGCGTCCCTCGAATGTGGGATTTCGCAGTTGTGTCACTTCTGCCTCGAACGGGTCACACCCACGTGAATCTGCGGGCGCTACGGTCTTTTCATGCGAAAGACAGCGACCCCATGGGGATCGGCGCAGCTCGTCGACGAGTTGACGCTCCCGCAGCGTGCGGGCGGTAAACGCTTCACCTCGGTCGTGCAGCTACTCGAGGGTGCGAAGGGGGAACGGCTCGTCCGGTTCGCCTACTCGACCGGCGGGGTCGGGCGCCGCGGGCCGGTGACTCTGCGACCGCAGGACGTGGAACGGCTGCTGACAGGGCTCGCCGAGCACCCCGAGCTCGCTGCCGCGTTGCGTCTAGCCGGCTAGACCGGCCAGGAGGCGCTCACGGACCGAGTCGACGAGCGAGCCCAGGACGAGTGCGCCGTCGGTCGAGCCGGCTAGTGGGTCGACGGCATGCTCGGGGTGAGGCATCAGGCCCAGGACGTTGCCGCGTTCGTTGACCACGCCCGCGATGGCGTCCACCGAGCCGTTCGGGTTCTGCTCGTAGCGGAAGGCAATCTGCGCGGGGTCGAGATCCGGAGGCGGGACGTAGCAGCCGTCACCGTGCTTGACCGGGATCGTCAGCGTCTGCCCCGCCGCGCAGCGCGACGTGAACGGCGTGTCGGGACGGTCGACGCGGATCGGAACTTCACGGCAGATGAAGGACAGGGAGGCGTTGGGCCGCAGTGCGCCCGGCAGCAGCCCGGCTTCGCACAGCACCTGGAAGCCGTTGCAGATCCCGAGCACGAGGCCACCGTCTGCGGCGAACCCGCTGACGGAAGCCATCACCGGTGCGAAGCGTGCGATCGCTCCGCTGCGGAGGTAGTCGCCGTACGAGAACCCCCCGGGGAGGACGACTGCGGCCACGTCGGGCAGCTCGGTCTCGGCGTGCCAGACGAGCTCCGCTTCGGCGCCGAGCCCTTCGAGGGCGAGCGCGGCGTCCCGGTCGTCGTTGGAGCCCGGGAAGACGATCACGGCGACTTTCGCCGTCATGCCTCGCCGATGATCTCGTAGGACTCGATCAATGGGTTTGCGAGCAGCTGCTCGCACATGCGCTCGAGCTCGGCGCGCGCCTGCTGTGCATCTCCGTTCGCGAGCTCGATGTCCACGACGCGGCCGACACGCGCGTCCGTCACGGCGAATCCGAGTTGCCGCAGCGAGCTTTGCACCGCCTGTCCCTGGGGATCGAGGATCCCGGGCTTGGGCCTGACGAGGATGGTGGCCTTCACCGCAGCACCACCTTCGGGTCGTCGAGGTAATCCTCGAACGGGATCTCCGTCAGCAGCTCGAACGCCTCCACGTAGCGCGCGCGAGTTCCGGCGACCACGTCGTCCGGCAACTCGGGGCCCGGATACGTCTTGTCCCACCCGAGGGTCTCGCAGTAGTCGCGCACGAACTGCTTGTCGAACGAGGGCTGCGACCGGCCGGGCTCGTATTCGCCGGCAGGCCAGAACCGCGACGAGTCGGGCGTGAACGCTTCGTCGGCGAGCACGAGCCTGTTGCGTTCGTCGCGTCCGAACTCGAACTTCGTGTCGGCGATGATGATCCCGCGCTTGCGCGCGTGCTCGGCCGCGAAACGGTAGAGCTCGAGGGAGACGCGCTCGACTTCTTCGAGGCGTTCGGCTCCGACGAGGTCGGCCGCCTGCTCGAGGTCGATGTTCTCGTCGTGGCCCTCGAGGGCCTTGGTCGAAGGGGTGAAGATCGGCTCCGGGAGGCGGTCCGACTCCTGAAGACCCTCGGGGAGGACGTGTCCGGAGGTGACGCCCGAGGCCTGGTAGTCCTTCCAGCCGGAGCCGGTGATGTAGCCGCGCACGACGCACTCGAGCGGCAGCATCTCCAGGCGCTTGCATTCGGTCGAGCGGCCGTCGTCTCGCACGCTGACGAGATGGTTCGGAACGATTTCGCCCGTACGTCCGAACCAGAACGCCGCGAGGCCGGTGAGCACGCGCCCCTTGTCCGGGATCTCCGTCGGCAGGACGACGTCAAAGGTCGAGATCCGGTCGCTGGCGACGAGCAGCAGGCGCTGGTCGTCCAGTGCGTATAGCTCGCGGACCTTGCCGCTACCGAGGTGAACCGCTTCAGACATGGACCGGCTCCTCCTTTCGCTCGAGCGCACGCAGGCGCTCGAAGATCGTGTCGACGTAACGGGTGTAGACGCTCAGGTCGAAGACCGCGTCGAGGTCGACGCGCCCGGCGATCTCCCTGTCGGCGCGCACGAGCCCCTCGAAGCTCTGCTCCTCGTCCCACGCGCGCATGGCGTGGCGCTGCACGAGGCGGTACGCGTCGTCGCGCGCGACGCCCGAGTTGACGAGCCCCAGCAGCAGGCGCTGGCTGAAGAAGAGGCCGTGGCTCGACTCCAGGTTCCGGAGCATCCGCTCCGGGCGGACGATCAGCACTTCGATCAGCCAGGCGAAGCGGTCGAGCATGTAGTCGAGCGCGAGGAACGCGTCCGGAATCACCACGCGCTCTGCGGACGAGTGCGAGATGTCGCGCTCGTGCCAGAGCGCAACGTTCTCGAGCCCCACGAGCGCATGACTGCGCACGACGCGGGCGAGCCCACAGATGCGCTCCGAGACGATCGGGTTGCGCTTGTGCGGCATCGCTGAGGAGCCCTTCTGGCCGCTGCGAAACGGCTCCTGCACCTCGCCGACCTCGGTTCGCGCGAGGTGGCGGATCTCGAGCGCGAACTTCTCCAGCGAGGCTGCGACGAGGGCGAGCGTCGCCAGCAGCTCGGCGTGCCGGTCGCGCTGGATGATCTGGGTGGACGTTGGGGCGGGGTCGAGGCCGAGGCGCTCGCAGGCAACTCGCTCGACTTCAGGGTCGCCCGAGGCGTACGTGCCGACGGCGCCCGAGAGCTTGCCCACCCGCATGGTCTCGAGGGCGCGTGCAACGCGTGTGTGGGCGCGGTCGAGCTCGAACGCCCAGGCGGCGAGCTTGAGACCGAAGGTCGTCGGCTCGGCGTGC
Source organism: Actinomycetota bacterium (assembly GCA_030854475.1). GTDB lineage: Bacteria > Actinomycetota > Thermoleophilia > Gaiellales > Gaiellaceae > JALYTD01. The sequence goes on along the minus strand of JALYTD010000069.1, from coordinate 8,393 downwards.
ACTCCGTGGGTGCGGCCGATCGTGAGCGTGTCCTTGTGCTCCTCCGCGCGATTGGTCACCGCCGCCTGTGCGCGCCCGAGCCCGGTGAGGATCAGCTCGCCGGCGTCTCGAACCTGCAGGGCTGTGGCCGTGTCGAGCACGTCCGAGGAGGTGAGGCCGTAGTGGAACCAGCGACCCTGCTCTCCCAACTGCTCGGCCACGGCGTCGACGAACGCGGCAACGTCGTGCTGTGTGCGCTCCTCGATCTCGGCGACGTGCTCGGGGCTGGGAGGTTGTGCGACGCGCCTGATCTCGGCGGCGGCCTCCGCGGGAACGGCCCCGATTTCGGCCCAGCCGTCGAGCGCCGCGAGCTCCACTTCCAGCCAGCGCCCGAGCCTGCCCTCGTCCGACCAGATCGAGGCCATGGCCGGACGGGAGTAACGCGCGATCACTGGTCCGATCCTAGCGGCGGACCCGGCGGCCGTACGCTTCGCCGATGTCCGCGCGTAGCGCTCAGCACGACGACTTGATCTGGGTGCGGCTGGAGTGGCTGGCCGAGGCCACAGCCTGGATTCGCGAGCACGTCGAGGTGGCGGGCGAGATCGAGCAGCCTCATATCCGGTGGTGGTCGACGGTGCTGCGCGTCCCGACGCCGGCGGGAGACGCCTGGTTCAAGGCGACCTCGGGGCCTGCGAGCGCTTCTACGCCGGGCACGGGATCCGAATCGAGCGCGTCCTGACCGACAACGGCACCTGCTTCAAGCGCCGCTGGCAGGTCGCCTGCGACGAGCGCGGGATCGGCGTTCGCAAGACGCGGCCCTACCGGCCGCAAACCAACGGCAAGGTCGAGCGCTTCATCCGCACACCCTCGAGCTCTGGGCCTACGCCTGCCGCTACGAGCACGAGCGAGAGCGCGCCGCCGCGCTCCCGCCGACGCTCGACTCGTACAATCGCCACCGTCGACACCGCGCCCTCGGCGGGCTAACGCTGCTTCAGCGCGTCAACAACCTCTCTGGGACGAACAACTAGGCGCAAAACTCGGCGGCCACCTCGATCAGCACTTCGCGAACACGATCGGCTGACGGGAGGTCGACCCATTCGACTACCGCATGCGCGCCCTCACCGGCCGGGCCGAAGAGGACGGTGGGAGTGCCGGCGCCCGCGATCAGCGCCGAATCGGCCCAGAACGGGACGCCGATCAGCTCGCCGCCCGAGTGCTCGCGCACCAGCCGCACGATCTCCTCGTCCTCGGCGGCCTCGAACGGGCTGCGTCCGACCGTGAGGCGGAGCTCTCCGTCGCCGGCAGCGTCCCGGAGATCGCGCTCGACCTCGTCGGCCGACTCGCCCGGGAGCGTGCGCCGCTCGCCGGTGAGCAGGCAGCGCTCGGGGTAGCTCGAGAACTCCTGCCCGCCTTCGATCAGCGACGCGTGCAGCGAGCCCGTGCCGAGCAACGGGTGAGTCGAGCCGGCCCGCAGGCGCTCGTCCAGCTCGTCCAGGCGCTGGAGGACCGGTGCCATCAGACGGATCGCGTCCACGCCGAGGTCCGGCCGTGAGCCGTGCGCCGCCACGCCCCTGGTCTCGATCTCGAAGCCCGCGAACCCTTTGTGCGCGATCGCGACGCCGAGCTCGGTCGGCTCGGTGACGATCGCCGTGTCGGCGCGGTAGCGCTCGACCAGGGCCTCGGTGCCGATGCTGGCCACCTCCTCGTCCACGACCGCCGTCACGAGCACGTCGCCCGCCAGTCCCCGCTCGGCCGCGGCTGCCCCCGCGAGCATGATCGCCGCCAGGCTCGCCTTCATGTCGTAGGCGCCGCGGCCGTAGAGCCGGTCGCCCTCGACGCGCGGCTCGTGCCCGCCCTCCATCCCTGCGACGCCGACCGTGTCCATGTGCGCGTTCAGGAGCAGCGAGCGCCCGCCACCCCGGCCGCGGGCCACACCGACCACGTTCGGCCTGCCCGGCGCCACCTCCCAGAGCTCCACCTCGAGCCCGGCGCGTTCGAGCCATTCGGCGACGAAGCGCGCGATCTCCGCTTCGCCGGCGCCTCCCGGAATCAGGTCGGGATTGATCGAATCGATCGCGACGAGCCGAGACGCCAGCTGGGCGAGATCCGCGTCAGGCACCGAGGATGCGCACGGCGAGCGCGGCCGCGTTCTTCGCGTTGTCGACGCCGACCGTCGCCACGGGGACGCCGGGCGGCATCTGCACGATCGAGAGCAGCGCGTCGAGGCCGTCGAGCACGCTCATGGACGAGCGCAGCGGCACGCCGATCACCGGCAGGTCGGTGTGGGCGGCAACGAGGCCGGGCAACGCCGCGGCCAGGCCCGCGCCACAGATCAGGACGCGAACGCCGCGCTCGCGCGCCGTGCGTGCGTACTCGGCGACAGCGTCGGGGTTGCGGTGGGCCGAGCGCACCTCGAACTCGTGCGTGACCCCGTGCTGGTCGAGCTCGTCCATCGCCGCCTGCATCCGCTCGCGGTCGGAGTCGGAGCCGACGAGGATCCCGACCAGCGGCCCGTCAGCCACCGACTCGAGCCCCTGCCGAAGCGGCGATATCGGTTCGGTACCGCATCCCAGCGAACGATATTTTCTCGAGCGCCTCGTAGGCCGCTGACCTGGCCGCGGCAACGTCGGGTCCCAGACCGGTGATGTTCAAGATGCGCCCGCCGTTCGTGACGAGCCTGCCGTCCCGCTGCGCCGTGCCTGCGTGGAAGACCAGGGCGCCGGTGGCTTCCGCGTCCTCGATGCCTTCGATCGGCGTGCCGGAGTCGTTTCGCGCGGGGTAGTCGCCTCCCGCGGCGACGACCGTCACCGCCGCGGTCTCGGCTGTCGCGATGTCCTGGCCGACCTCGCCCGTTGCCGCGCCCCAGAGCGCCTCGAGCAGGTCGCCTTCCAGCAGAGGCAGGATCGCCTGCGTCTCCGGGTCGCCGAACCGGCAGTTGAACTCGAGCACGCGCGGGCCGTCCTCGGTCAGCATCAGCCCGGCGTAGAGCAGGCCGATGAAAGGCGAGCCCCGCTCTGCTAACTCGGCGAGAACTGGACGGTGCACTTGGTCGATCAGCTCCGCAACCTCGTGCGGGCCGGTGTCCGGAACGGGCGAAAAGGCCCCCATCCCGCCGGTGTTGGGGCCGGTATCGCCGTTCCCGATGCGCTTGAAGTCCTGCGCCGGCGCCAACGGCACGGCGCGGCGACCGTCGCAGAGCGCGAACAGGGAAAGCTCCTCGCCTTCGAGTAGTTCCTCGATCACGAGTGGGGCATCGACGCCCGCCAGAGCCTGCAGAGCAGCGTCCAGCTCCTGCTGGGTACGACAGACGAATACGCCCTTCCCCGCGGCGAGGCCGTCCAGCTTGACCACGCACGGTGGGCGCGCGACCGGGAGCGCTTCGGCGATGGGCACTCCTGCGGCGCGCATGACTTCCTTCGCGAAGCTCTTCGACCCCTCGATTCGCGCCGCCGCGGCGCTTGGGCCGAAAACGGCGAGTCCCGCTTGGCGGAGGTGGTCGCCAACGCCGGTGACGAGCGGCGCCTCGGGCCCGATCACGACCAGGTCGATCTCCAGCGAGCGAGCCAGCTCGAGCAGGCTCTCGCGATCCTCGGCCCGCGCCGGGTGGCAGTGGCCGAGGTTGGCGATGCCGGGGTTCCCGGGAGCGGCATGGAGCTCCTCGAGGCGCTCGCTCTGGGCGAGCTTCCACGCCAGCGCGTGCTCGCGCCCGCCCGACCCGACGACCAAGACCCTCACTTGCCGGAGTGTTTCAAAGGAGTCGGAGGTGCGTATCCTCCTGCGCGTGGCCGAACCCGGGGCCGATCGTCACGAGTGGAAAACCGAGTGGGAGAGTCTCGAGCCCCTCGTCGTCGATGCGCCCGCGGAGGCGCTTCCGGAGCTGGACGGCCTGATCGAGCGGATGATGGTCGGGCGTGGGTTTCCGACCACGGAGGAGGCGGCGCTCGAGTCGTCCGAGCCCGAGCTCGTGGCGGAGTTTCTCGAGGCGCGACGCATCACGCGAGCGGTCGAGGCGGGTGAAGCGGCCGACATCGGCGCCGCTCTGACTGCTTACCGCAACCTGTACGAGTACCTGCTCAAGGGCGCCTAGCCTTCCGCGGTGGGCGCCGCGCTACTCCTGCTCGGCTGTGTGGTCGCGGGTGTCGCGGTTCAACGCGCGCGCAGCAGCGAACGGCTGCGCGAGGCGACCTGGATCGCCTACTTCTGGACGATCGCGCCGGTGCTCGTATACGTCGTTTTCCGCACCGTCGACGTCGATCGCAACCTGTTGCTCGCGCTTGGCGCGGCGATCGCGGCGACCTGGATCGTGGCGGTGCTCAGCTACGCGTACGCGATGCTCGTCTCGACGAGCCGAGACGAGCGCGGCGCGCTGGCCCTCGCGGCGGCTTGCCCGAACACCGGTTTCCTCGGCTTCCCGATGGCGCAGCTTGCGTTCGGCTCGCACGGGCTCCAGCTCGCGGTTCTCTACGACCAGCTCTCGTGGCTCGTGCCGGCGACGGCCGTGACGACGACCGTCGCACGAACGCACGGGCGGCGTGCGGGCGAGGCCGAGCGGCCGCTGCGCGCGTTGCTGGTCAACCCGCCGCTGGTCGCGATGGTGGTGGCGCTTGTGCTGCGCGCTGCGGGCTGGGATCTCCCGCTCGTCGACCACCTCGGCACGGCGACGTCGAAGGCTGTCGGCCCGGTCGGCTTCTTCCTGCTCGGCCTGTCACTTCCGCTTGAACCCCCCGCGCACGCCGGGCCCGAGCTGCGCCGCGCCGGCGGTGCGCTGCTGATCCGCTTCGCGGGCGGCCCACTCGTCCTCTATGGGGTGGGCAAGATCCTCGGCGCCGACGTGCCGGGTGCCTTCTACCTGCTCGCCGGGATGCCTTGCGCCTTCCACCTGCTGATCCTCGCGCGCGTCTACGACATGCGGCCCGCGCTGATGCGGCTGCTCGTCGTCGGGTCGACCGTGCCGGCCGTCGTCGCGGTCGTGCTGGTCGCGGGCCTACACTGACCGTGATGAAAGCGCCGCCGTATGCAGCGGCATCGGTCGAGGTCGTCCGATTGCCGGACGACGTCGCGGAGCGCGACCAGGTGGCGGTTGAGGAGCCGCTCGAGATCCGGGTCAACGGCCGGGCGGTCGCCGTGACGATGCGGACGCCGGGGCACGACGAGGAGCTGGCGCTCGGTTTTCTGATCTCTGAGGCGATCGCGCCGGTTCGCGCTGCGCCGCCGGAGGATCTGGCCGCGAACACGATCGAGGTCGAGGCGGAGGAGTTCGACCCCGCGCGTCTCGAGCGGAACTTCTACACGTCGTCGTCCTGCGGCGTGTGCGGGAAGGGCGCGCTCGAAGCGGTCGAGGTCGAGGCCCCGAAGGCCACGGTCGATCTCCGCATCCCGGCGGCGCTCGCGACCGAGCTGCCGGACCGTCTGCGGAGCGCCCAGGCGGCGTTCGAGGTCACCGGCGGCCTGCACGCGACCGGACTGTTCGACAAGTTCGGGGAGCTCCTGTGCATCCGCGAGGACGTCGGCCGGCACAACGCGATGGACAAGGTGATCGGCTGGGCGTTTCTCAACGGGCGCCTGCCGCTCTACGACTCGCTCCTCTGCGTCAGCGGACGGCTCTCGTTCGAGCTCGTGCAGAAGGCTTCGGTCGCCCAGTGCCCCATCATGGTCGCAGTCGGGGCTCCGTCGAGCCTCGCGGTGGAGCTCGGCCACGACCGCGGGATCACGCTGTGCGGCTTTGCGCGCGAGGGTCGCGTCAACGTCTATACGGAGGCCTGGCGGATCGTCCCGTAACCGGTGTCCTGCTCGTCGGCGGCGCGAGCCGGCGGTTCGGATCGCCGAAGGCGCTGGCGAAGCTGGGCGAGGAGTCCCTGGCCGAACGCGGCTGGCGGATCCTCGGCGAGGCCTGCGACGAGAGGATCGCGGTCGGCAAGGTGGCCGACGGGCTCGACTTGCCGTTCCCGATCCTGGACGACGGCACCGACGTGCGCGCGCCGATCGCGGGCGTGATCGCCGGGCTGCGGGCCGCGTCCTACCACTGGGCGGTCTTCTTGCCGGTGGACGCTCCGCTCATCACGGCGAAGGCTCTCGACCGCCTTGCCTCGGCCTGTCTCGACGCGGCGGTTACCCAGAGAGGGCCGCTGCCGGGGGCGTTCTCCAAAGGGGCGCTGCCGGTGCTGGAGGATCGGCTAGCGAGGGGGGAGCTCACCCTGAAGGACGCGGCCGAGGAGCTGGATGCGCGGGTGGTCGAGATCGACCCACGGCTGCTCGTCAATGTGAACACGCGGGAGGACCTGCGGGCGATTCGGCTCTGGCCGGGGCCGGAGCGGCGCACTCTGCGTCAGCGCCTGGCGCTGGGCCCGCTCTCGTACACGCTGCTCGTACTCGTGGCGTCGGCAGTGGTGTTCGGCCTCTGGCGCTGGGTCGCCGGCTAGCCGTTTCGGCCCGGTCGAAAGCCGGCGTGGCCGCCGCTCCGATAAAGGTGTCAGACACGGAAACAGAAGTGTCACGAACGTGTGACGAGAGTGTGACTTCCCCTGCACTTGGGCCCGCCGTGCAGGGCTCCCTCGGTGTCAGACATCGGTTTTCGTCCCGGCAGGACGGTGGTGTTTCCAGCCATGGCGGGGGTCAGACCCCGGCCTGGGCCGGAACGGTCACCTCCGCGATCAGCGGCCGGCGATCGTTTCGAGGTCGCGCTGGGTGAGCACCTGCTCGCGGTCTCGGCCCGTCCCGACGAGTGAGACCTCGACCTCCAGGCGCTCCTGCACGTACTCGACGTACTCACGGGCGTTGGCCGGCAGGTCGGCGACGCACGTCGCGCTATCCAGCGGCTCGCTCCAGCCGGGTAACGTCTCGTAGACGGGCGCCGCGTGGTGGAAATCGCTCTGGTGCGCCGGGAATTCATCTATTTCCTCACCGTTCGGCAGCCGGTAGCGGACGCAGACCGGCAACTCCTCGAACGCCGACAGCACGTCGAGCTTGGTCATCGCAAGCGAGGTCATGCCGTTGACGCGCACCGCGTAGCGCAAACCGACCAGGTCCAGCCAGCCGCACCGCCTTTCGCGCCCGGTCACCGTGCCGTACTCGCCGCCGAGCTCCCGCATTCGCTCCTGGTCGGGCCCCTCGATCTCCGTCGGGAAAGGCCCTTCGCCGACACGCGTGACGTAGGCCTTGGCAACGCCGATGATCGAGTCGATCCGGTTCGGCCCGATGCCGACGCCAGTGGCCGCGGCACCGGCGACCGGGTTCGACGAGGTCACGAAGGGATAGGTGCCGTGGTCGAGGTCGAGCAGCGTCGCCTGAGCACCCTCGAAGAGCACGAACTTGGTCTCCTTGAGCGCACGGTCGACGAGCAGCGACGTGTCGGAGATGTACGGCCGCAGCCGCTGCGCCCAGCTCTCCGCCCGCGCCGCGACCTCCTCCAGGTCGAGGGGTTCCGCTCCGTAGACGCGCTCGAGCCAGACGTTCTTCTCAGCGAGCGCGACTTCGATCTTCTGTCGCAGGATCTTCGTGTCGAACAGGTCCTGGACGCGGATCCCGACCCGTGAAGCCTTGTCGGCGTAGACGGGGCCGATCCCGCGCCGGGTGGTGCCGATCTGCAGCTTGCCAAGCCGCCGTTCCGAGGCCTGGTCGAGCGCCACGTGCCAGGGCATGACGAGGTGCGCGTTCGTCGAGAGCTTCACGACGTCGGTGGAGATCCCCCGCGCCTCGAGGTCGTCGAGCTCCTCGATGAAGACGCCGGGGTCGATCACACAACCGGCCCCGAGCACGCACACCTTGCCCCACAGAATCCCCGAGGGCATGTGCTTGAACTTGTAGGTCTCGCCGTCGGCGACGATCGTGTGGCCGGCGTTGGGCCCGCCCTGGTAGCGGCACACGAAGTCCGAATGCTGGGCGAGCAGGTCGACGATCTTGCCCTTGCCTTCGTCACCCCACTGCGCTCCGACGATGACGGTCGAGGGCACGACCGCGAAGTCTAGTTAAGGCATGGGCTGTCATTCGGCCGCCGTCGGGGGCGCTCCAGACCAAGCTGTGTAGGTTCGTGACTGAGGCGGCTGTTGTCCGGCCGCGGGTGGAGAGTGCGGAGTTGCGGCGGGATGACCCGAGACCAAGCCGGCAGCGATGCCCTTCCCCGGACCTGTCTCCCGCCGCGTCCCGTACGACTGGCCGATGACCTGATAGAAGCCTGCGTCGTCGCCCGACACAGCCCTGTCGAGGCCAGTCTCTCTGTCCTTACGTTCGAGGAGGTTAGGCGATGGAGTGGTCGGTGGCAATCGGGGTCGACACGCACAAGCACGCGCATCTGGCGGTCGCCTGCGACGTGCTTGGCCGCCAGCTAGGCAGCTTGCAGGTGTCCGCGGGCTCGGCTGGCTATCTGGAGTTGCTGACGTGGGCGCAGGGGTTCGGCCGGCCGGCGTTCGCGATCGAGG
>JALYTD010000036.1 GCA_030854475.1 Actinomycetota bacterium | reverse complement strand
GATCAGTTCCTTGTGCGTGGACCGGCCAAGTGTAGCGAGGGCTGTCGTCAATCCCGGTAGAGGCTGAGCTCGCCGACGAGTTGCGCCACCGGGGCCGGAACGAGGTCGTCGATCGGCTCACCGCGCGAGACGCGCCCACGGATCTCCTCTGAGGAGATCAGCGGTGAGTCGAGCTCGAACGGCACCACGCGATCGCCGTAGCGCTCGAGATCGGGGGGCGAGTAGCCCGAGCGCGTCCCGACGGCGAGCCGGACCCAGCGCAAGACCTCCTCGGGATCCTTCCAGGCGGGAAAGGCGGCGCCCTCGTCCGCACCGACGACGAAGACCGCGTCGCCGAACCTGCCGCCCCGCACAGCATCGACCGTGAACGGATGGTCGTCGCGCTCCACCCTCACGCCGGGCAGGCCGCCAAAAGCGGCTTCCGTCAGGCGTAGCCTCGTCTCGGCGTCCGTCTGGGAGTCGCGGTGGCCGGGGTTCGCCGCGAACAGGACGACGAGCTCGTCCAGGTCGAGTTCCCGTAGCGCCGCCTCCGCCAGGGCCAGATGGCCGTTGTGCGGCGGGTCGAACGTGCCGCCGAGGATTCCGATCACTGGAACTCCAGGACTTCGCCCTCGACCTCGACCTCGTCGCCGGGCTTCGCGCCCGCGGCGCGCAGAGCCTCTTCGAGCGCCTCGTCATCGGCGGTCTTCCCGCTCACCCGGAAGCCACGGTCGGTGCGGTAGATACGGAACGAGGCGCGCGTCGACTTCGGGCGGTAGACGAGGTAGTCCACGAGATCGTCGTCTGCTGAGGCAGCCGGCCGCTCCTCCTCGGGCGGCACGAGTGCGAACAGGCGGCGCTTCAGATCCTCGACCCCCTCCCCCGTGGCCGCGGACGTGCGCAGCACGTCGACCACCCGCTCGTCGTCCGGCCGAAACTCAGGAACTTCGCCGAGATCGACCTTGTTCAGGACGATCACCTGTGGCCGGGACTCGAGCCCCGCACCGTACTCGGACAGCTCGCGGTCGATCGTTGCGAAGGCCTCGACCGGGTCGCCCGCAGCCGCGTCGATCACGTGGACGAGCAGCCGCGCCCGCTCGAGGTGGGCCAGGAACTCGTGGCCGAGGCCGACACCCTCGCTCGCGCCCTCGATCAGTCCGGGCACGTCCGCGACCACGAGCTGCCGCCCGTCCGGTGCGTCGACGGTCCCGAGCATGGGCTCGAGCGTCGTGAACGGATAGTCCGCGATCTTCGGCTTTGCATTGGAGATCCGCGCCAGCAGCGACGACTTGCCGGCGTTGGGCAAGCCGACGAGAGCCGCGTCGGCGAGCAGCTTCAGCCGGAGCTCGATGTCCGCTTGCTCGCCCGGACCACCGACCTCGGCAAAGCGCGGCGTCTGGCGGGTCGAGGTGGCGAAGCGCGCATTCCCTCGACCTCCCGCACCACCGCGCGCCAGCACGACGCGAGCCTTCGGATGCGCAAGATCGGCGATCAGCTGTCCGTCTTCATCGACCACCTGCGTGCCCACCGGGACGAGGATCTCCGCGCGGGGCCCGTCGGCACCGTGCTTGCGCGAGCCGCCGCCTCTGCCGGCGCGACCACCCTCGAACCGCTTCGCGCGGGCGAACTGCGAGAGGTCGCGTAGGTCCGGATCGGCGACGAGCACGACGTCACCGCCCCGCCCGCCGTCACCGCCGTCGGGACCGCCCCTGGGCACGTACTTCTCGCGCCGGAAGCTGAGCGCGCCGTCTCCGCCGCGCCCCGCCTGCACGCGGATGCGGGCGCGGTCGTGAAACACGCCCTACTCCGAAGCGGCGGGGACGATCGACACGGTGCGCTTTTCGCCACTCGTCTTGAATTCCACGCGACCGGCTTGCTTCGCGAAGATCGTGTCGTCCTTGCCGATGCCGGCGCCCGGGCCGGGGCGGAAACGCGTACCGCGCTGGCGGACGATGATCATGCCGGCCTTCACGTCCTGGCCGCCGAAGATCTTCACGCCGAGTCGCTGCGCGTTGGAGTCGCGCCCGTTCCTGGAGCTACCGAGACCTTTTTTGTGAGCCATTACTTCTTCTCCGTCGTCGTCTTCCTGGCCGCAGGCTTGCGGGCAGGAGCCTTCCTCACAGCCGGCTTCTTGGCCGGGGCCTTGGGCTTCGCCTCCGCCTTTGGCTGCTCTTTTTCCTCCGGCTTCTCTGCCTCGGAGGTCTTCGAGCCGATCGACTGGATCTCGATCTCCGACAGCGAGGCCCGGAAGCCGGTGTGGCGCTTGTAGCCCTTTTTCGCCTTGTACTTGCCGATGCGGATCTTCCCGCCCTTCCGGTCGCCCAGGACCTTGGCGGTCACCTGCACGCGGGGCGAGAGGTTCGGCTTGCCGTCCCCGCCCGTGAAGAGCACGTCCGGATGGAACGTCTTGCCCTCTCCGTGCGGGAGGCGGTCCACCAGCAACCGCTCGCCTTCCTGGACGCGGTACTGCTTGCCGCCAAGTGAGATGATCGCGTAGGCCATAGCGTGCGAAACGCGGGCGTTTGGCCCGCGAGGAAGGCAGTTTAGCGACGATTCGTCCCATGTCGCAAAGCCGCGCCCGCACCGGGCTCGGGCTCGGTGAGGCGTTCGCGGTCTGGTCGTTGCTGGGCGTGTTCGTAGGCGCGATCTTCTGGACGTACGCCCGCCTCCCCGCGTGGCAGCTCTACCACGTCTCGACGAGCGGTCCGAGCGCGGGCGCCGGACGCGCGCTCGTGTTCCTCAACTTTCCGGCTGCCCTGGTCGCGATCGCGCTTGCGCTGATCGCCTACGACCGGCTCACCGGACTGCTGGAAACCGCGTTGACGGCGCTCTCAATCGCCCTGTGCGCCGTGGTCGCCTGGCCGGGCGTGGTCGACCAGCACGACCTCGACGCGCGCTACGTGAACGCGCTGCCTGCGCTGGGGGTTGCCCTCGCATTCGGTTTGACGGTCCTGGCTGCGCGACGATCCAGAACGAGCCTCGTGGCGCGCGCCCCGGGCGACCGTGCCCGCCTGGTGCTCGGTGTCCTCATCGGGCTCTTCTCGCTCCACTACGTGACCGGCGAGTTCGGGGTCTACGCCGAGCGGGCCCCCGTGGTCAGATGGATCTTCATCGCGCGCGAGCCGTGGGCTCCTTTCGGACAGGCGAACCTGCGGCCGGCCGTGCACCTCGGCCACCACCACGGATTCGACGGCTCGCTGCTCGCGCTCGCGGCGCTGTTCCTCTCCCGGCCGCTCGGAACGCTGCGCCGGCGCGGGGCGCAGGGATTCCTTGCCGTCTATCTGGCGGTGATGCTCGCGTACGGGCTGGCGAACTTCGTGCAGGACAACTGGGGCGAGCAACTCGTCAAGCGCGGCTGGCTCGATTGGTCGATCCCGAGCGTCCTCGTGCCGGCGGCTACGCCGGAGTTCATTGCCGTGATCGGCTCCGGCCTGCTCGTCTACCTGCTCTTCTTCCGACGACTGACGACGAGGCGCCCGCTCGACGCTGCGCCGATGCCCGCTCCGCTCGTGATCCTGAGCGCAGCGTGCGCCGCGGTCTTCGCCGGCCTCGGCCTGACGGCGGACGGCCATACCGTCCGCACACCCGCGCCCAGCGAGAGCGAGCGGCGCGCGCTCGCCGCCGAGGGGCCGATCGCGTTTCCGATGGTCGACCGCGGCTACGGGATCTTCACGATGCGCGGCGACGGGACCGGGCTGCGTCACGTCGGGTCGACGGAGCACGGCCGCGACCTCGCGCCGAGCTGGTCTCCCGACGCCCGCCGGCTCGCACTGCAGAGCAACCCAGGTGGCAACACCGACGTCTTCGCCGGCAGGCGTCGACTGACGACCAATGCGGCGCGCGACGGAGAACCAGACTGGTCTCCCCGGCGCGGAGGGATCGCGTTCGTGAGCACCCGGACTGGCAACCCAGAGCTCTACCTCGTCCACTCGAGCGGCCGAGGCAAGCCGCCTCGCCTGACGCAAAACGACGCTGATGACGAGTGGCCGTCGTACTCCGCCGTGAACCCGATCGTGTTTCAGAGCAATCGCGGAGGCGACTTCGACCTCTATCTGATCAACGAGGACCGCAGCGACTTGCATCGCCTACTGCACCTGCGCGGCGACGAGCGGACGCCGGCCTGGTCGCCGGACCTGTCGGCGATCGCCTTCGAGCACGGGGGCGACCTCTACGTGGTCGGCGTGGACTATGGCGGCCGCGCCACCGGGGTGCGGCGACTGACTCGCGGCCCGGGCAACGACTTCGCACCCGCGTGGTCGCGGGACGGCCGGTTAATCGTCTTCGGCAGCGACCGGGACGGCCGCGATCAGATCTTCGTCGTCCGCGCCGACGGGAAGCACGTGCGGAGACTTACGTCACGGCAGGCAGACAAGGACGCCCCTGACTGGAGCGGTTGAGCCCAATCGGCTCAGTCTGACGCCGGCGTGTCCGTGGACTTGGCCTGCGCGGCGCCTGCGGGTTTGCGCCGCCTGCCGCGGCCGCCACGGCTGCCGCGGCGGGTTTTCTTCTTCGGCTTCGGCTGCTCGGCGCCGTCGCCTGCGGCTGGGCCATTCCCGCTGGCCTGGACTTGCACAGTCTCCGGCTCGGCGTTGGCGCGGCCGAGCTCGGGGCCGGGTATGTGGATCTTCGGCGCTTCACCTTCGGCCGGTGCGCCGCCGTTCGTCTGGGCAGCTGGAGACCCCGCGGGCTTCCGCTTGCGCCCGCGGCCGCCGCGCGAGCCGCGGCGTGACTTCCGCTTCGGCTTATCCGCGTCAGGCGTCTCTCCGGAAACCTTCTCCTCCTCAGCCGCCTCGGGCTCGGCCTCGAGCTCAGGCTCGGCCTTGGGCTTCGGCTCAAGCATCGGTTTCGGCTCGGCCTTGGCCTTCGGCTCAACCTTGGGCTTCGGCTCGGCCGTCTCCTCCTGCTTTTTACGGCCCGAAGGCTGCCGGGTCGGCTTCTCAGCCTGGCTCTCCGCGGTGATCGGCCCTTCTCCAGCGGCCTTCGCTTCGACGAGCGTCGCGTACGCGGTGCCGTCGAGCACGCGCTCGATCTTCACCTTCACGCTCTTGCCGACGTGCTTCGCCGCGTCTCCGACGCAGACCGTGTACCCGTCGAGTGACCCCACGCCCGCGGAGACATCGTGCAATCCCACCTCGCCGAGCTTCACCTTCACCTCGGCGCCCTCCTGTACCGGCGCGTCCTTCGGAGCGAGGCTCTCGACCGTGCCCTGCCCGAGCACTTCGAAGTGGTCGGCCGGAACGTCGTCACGCAGCCCGAGCAGGAAACGGCGCTTCGTCTGCGCCTCGATCTCCACGAGCCGCTGCGCACCCGAGCCGATCAGGAGGCTGCCAACCCGGCTGTTCACGGCGACCTTGTACGCCTTGTGCCGGGACCCGGCTGCCAACCCGCGCAGGTGCCGCTCGACATCGACCGCGACGGAAGCCTCGGACAGCACAACTCCGTCGCCGGAGCAGACCAAACAGCGTCGCGTGAGGATCTCGCGCGGACCGTCGGTGACGTTCTGACGCGTCATCTCGACGAGGCCGAGCGGCGAGATCTCGACGACGTAGGTCTTCGTCCGGTCGCGCTCGAGCTCGGTCTTCAGAGCCTCCTCGACGGTGGCGCGGTTCTTCGGGTTCGCCATGTCGATGAAATCGATCACGATGATGCCCCCCACGTCGCGCAAGCGAAGCTGGCGAACGACCTCCTTGACCGCCTCGAGGTTGTTCTTCGTGATCGTGTCCTCGAGCCGCCCCCCTGACGTCTTCGATCGCGAGCCGACGAAGCGGCCCGTGTTGACGTCGATGACCGTGAAGGCCTCGGCGTAGTCGAAGACGAGATAGCCGCCTGAGGGCAGGTCGACCCGGCGCGAAAGCGTCGAGCGGATCTCCGCATCGACACCGTGCGCTTCCATCAGGGGCGTCTTGTCGCGGTAACGAGACACCCGCTCGACCATGTGCGGGGAGGTCTTTTTCAGGTAGCCGACGATTCGCTTCATCGTCCGCTCGTCGTCGACGAGCAGGCGCACGAAGTCTTCGGTGAACAGGTCGCGCACGACCCGCAGAGGCAGCTCGGCCTCCTGGTAGATCAGCGCCGGCGTCTCGGCGTTCTTGGCCTTGTCTTGGATCGTCTTCCAGAGTCGCTGGAGGAACACGAGGTCGAGCTCGATGTCCTCTGCGGAGGCACCTTCGGCGGCTGTGCGAACGATGATGCCGCCCTTGTCCACTTTGAGGCCCTTGATGATGTCGCGGAGCCGCACGCGCTCGTCGTCCTCCAGCCGGCGCGAGACGCCGAGGCCTTCGCCGCTCGGGACGAAGACGACGAAGCGTCCCGGCAGCGAGATCTCCGTCGTCAGGCGCGCACCCTTCGACTTCATCGGATCCTTGACTGCTTGCACCATGACCTCCTCGCCGCGGGCGATCAGGTCCTGGATCTTCTTGCCGTGGCGACGACCCTCTAGGTCGGGCCGCACGATCTCGTCGACGTAGAGGAAGCCGTTCTTCTCGAGGCCGACCTCGACGAAAGCGGCCTCCATGCCCGGCAGAACGTTGTCGACGACGCCTTTGTAGATGTTGCCGGTGATCGACCGTCGCTCGGGGCGCGCGAGGTAGACCTCCGCAAGGCGGTCGTCCTCCAGCACGGCGACGCGCTGCTCGAGCACGTCGACCGAGACGAGCAGCTCTCGCTTGGCGGCCGGCAGCGGTGGCCGCCTCGGCGGCGTACGCCGGCGTGTGCCGCTGCGCTTCGAGCGCTGCTGTTGCGCCTTGCGATCGGGTTTTTCGGCCGCCGCGCGCTCTCGTTGCGGAGCGGTCTTCTTCTCGACCTGCGCTTGACCCTGAGCCTGGGTCTGCGTGCCGGTCTTCTTGCGCCCCCGGCCGCCGCGGCTACCGCGTCGGCGTCGCGCCCGCGCTGCTTCTGTGCCCGCCTGCGCGGGCTTGTCCGCTACTGCGGGCTTTGGGGTGTCTCGGGTAGCGCCCTGGGTGGGCGCAGGCTCATCGGGGCGCTTCTTGCGCCGGAACAACTTGAGCAAATGAAATCTCCTTGTCTGGCGCGCGCGCTTCGGTCACCCGGAAGTCCCGGGGAGAGCGCGCGCTGCGTGTGTAGTACGGAAAACTTCGGCATAGCCGTACCTGCAGGGTAGCAGCGCCTCTGGAAGGCCCCACGGGCGCTTGCTATGCGGCGGCAGGACGCAGTTTTGCCCGACGCGTGCCGATCGCGCGCAAACGTTGCCGGAGGCGTGCGTAGGCCCACGGCTCGACCTCCTGGTAGCGCACCTCGGTTTGCCCGCGTGTCGCCTCCAGGTACTCGAACCAGGCGTCGGCCTCCTCGATCCAGAGCAACTCCTCGGCTTGTCGCCATGCGGCCATCCCGTCACCTCCAGTCACAGATTCGGCGCTGATTCCGGAAGCGTAGGACCAGCCTCGGACGGCACGCAATGTGTAGCGGTGGTCTCCCAACTGGCGTCGTTTAGCACGGCCGCACCGGCAAAGCCGGTACGGCCTCCAGGCGGCATCGCAAGCGACGCCTCTTCCTCGCTTTGCCACCGGCGCGGTGTGCACCTGAGTCGCTGACGAGCGTCGTTTGGAGGGGCGCGGGTTAAGGCCCGCTAGCGGCGGCGGCCCAGCATGCCGCGGGCGTGAATTGCCTCGAGCACGCCGATCGCGAGCAGGTTCGCGATCATCGACGAGCCGCCCACGCTCACGAACGGAAGCGGGATGCCGGTTACCGGCGCGATCCCGATCGTCATGCCTACGTTCACGAAGATCTGGAACAGCAGCGCGACGACGATCCCGCCCGCCGCAATTGCGCTGAACGAGTCACGCGCGACTGCGATCACCTTCAGGGCGCGCCAGACGACGAGTAGGTAGAGGAGCAGCAGGACCGAGACGCCCACGAACCCGCGTTCCTCCGCCAGCGACGCGAAGACGAAGTCTGTCGCGTGCTCGGGCAGGAAGTTGAGGTTCGTCTGCGTCGCCCCTTGCACCCCGCGGCCGCTCCATTGCCCCGAGCCGACCGCGTTCTTGGACTGCGTGACGTTGTAGGTCGCCCCCTTTGGATCGTCCGACGGGTTGAGAAAGCCGGTCAGTCGTTTCGCCTGGTAGTCCTTGAGCAGGTGGACGCCGCCCTTGGGCAAGAGCCACAAGACGCACGCGGCAATCAGGAAAGCGCCGGCTCCGAGCACAGCCAGGTGCATCCATCGCGTCCCGGCGACGAAGAGGACGCCGGCGAGCGCGATCGTGTACACGAGCGCGGTCCCGACATCCGGCTGGACGAACACGAGGAAGATCGGCAGGGACGCGAACCCGATCGCCGTGCCGACCGTCCTGCTCTCGCCGACGCGCTTGTACCGGTCGGCGAGAAAGCCCGCCAGGAAGAGGACGAAGAGCAGCTTTCCGAACTCCGACGGCTGGAACCGGAAGAAACCGAAGTCGAGCCAGCGCCGCGAGCCGCGCGTGACCGTGCCCGCTACGAGCACGACGAGCATCACGAAGACCGTGCCGCCGTAGATCGCGCGCTTGTAGCGCTGGTAGAGCTGCGGGTCGATCAGGATCGCCGCGAGCAGTCCGACACCCCCGAGCGCGACGTAGACGCCCTGGCGCACGACGTAGTAGTTCGCGTCCCCCGGAATGTCCTTCTGCGTGATGCCCGCGATCGCCCAGAGCCCGTAGCCGGCGAGCGCACCCGTCGCGGCCAGGAGGATCCAGTCGAGCCGGCGCACGAAGGACGCCGCCTCGACCGCCTCCCGCCTGCGCGTGCGCAGCCCTCGCGCTCGTGTGTCGACGGCCTCAATCACGAACTAGTCCCCATGACCCACCGACGCCTGCGGCGCCTTCGCCTTGAAGTAGTGCTCGAACACGCGCAGCGCCGCGGGAGCGGCCGCCGAGGAGCCGTGGCCGGCGTTCTCGATCAGGGCGCAGACGACGATCTCCGGCTTGTCGTACGGTCCGTAGCCGCACCACCAGGATTGGTCGATCAGCCCCTTGAAGGTTGGTAGCTGGACGACCTTTTCAGCGGTCCCCGTCTTGCCGACGACCGGAATCGGGAAGCTGCCGAAGATCGAGGACGACGTGCCGTAGTCGGCGTGCGTGGCCTGGTAGAGGCCGTCCCGGACGACCGCGAGAGCGTTTGGATCGAGCCGGACCTTGGACTGGGGCGGCGGCGTGTACGTGTGCAGCACACGCCCCGGTGTGCGCTTGTTGCCGGGCTGCTCCACGTCGGCGAAGAGGTGGGGCCGCACGACCGTTCCCCCGTTCGCGACCATCGCGTAGAAGCGCGTCATCTGGAGCGGCGTCACCTGCAGGTCCTTCTGGCCGATCGCGAGCTGGATCGAGTCGCCGGGCTTCCAGAGCCGATCGACCTCCCAGCAGCACTTGTCGGTCTTGCGCGTGTAAGTCGCCTTGCGCCATTCGGGAGTGGGCAGCAGGCCCTTTGCCTCCGGGCCCACGTCGATCCCCGTCTTCACGCCGATGCCCATGCGCTGCGCCCAGGCCTGGAGGGGGTGGCCGCGCTCGGGCGGCAGCTTGTAGAACTCGTGACCGAGCTGGTAGAAGAACGTGTCGCACGAGGCCCCGAGCGCGGTCGACATGTTCATCAGCTCGCTCACGTTCGGGTCCCAGTTGCTGAACTTCTGCTTCGCGATCGTGATCGAGCCCGTGCACGGCAGCGAGTCGTACGGCGAGATCACGCCCTCCTGCAGGGCCGCCAGGGCCGTGACCGGCTTGAACGTCGACCCGGCGGGATAGAGGCCGGAGGTCGCTCGGTTCACACCGGGTGAGTTGGCCTTCTTCGCAGCCTCCGGAGCGAGCAGCGGCGCGAGCTTGCGCTTGTCGGCCCGGCCGACGTAGACGCTCGGGTCGTAGGTCGGGTTCGAAGCCATGGCGAGGATCGACCCGTCGCGCGGGTCCATCGCCACGAGCGCACCCCCGTTCGAGGCCCAGCAGCCGACGCAATTGGAGCTCCGACCGAGCTGAATCCCGTAGCGGAGAGCGTCTTCCGCAGCGCGCTGGAGACCGACATCTAGCGTGAGCCGGACCGCCTGGCCCGCGAAGGCCTTCTGCTGCTCCTCGTTCACTCCAAGCGGGCGACCGAGCGAGTCGAAGTGCCGCTGCGAGACTCCTGCGCGGCCCCGAAGGTACTGGTCGAACGACGACTCGATTCCGCCTTGGCCGATCTTGTCGCCGATCCGGTAGCCCTTGGCCTTCAGGCTGCGGAGCTGGGCTGACGAGATCTCGCCGACGTACCCGAGCAGGTGCGACGCCGTCGCGCCGTAGGGATAGTTGCGGAGATAGGCCTGCGCGATCTGCACGCCTGGGAACTCGGCTTTGCGCTCCTTGAGATAGGAGACCTGGTCCTCGGGAACCGCCTCCTTCACGGTCACCGGAGTCACGGGGTCGCCCGCGCGACGGTTCAGCCCCACGAGCATCGGCCGCACCGGTACATGGATGATCCGCGAGAGCCGGCGCAGTAGATGCCTGCGCGCGGGCCACGTCTTCGGCAGGTCGGCTGGCCAGAGCTGTACGGCCGTGCCCGGGACGTTCTGCACGAGCACGCGACCGTTTCGGTCGACGATCGGCCCGCGAGGAGCTTCGACCGCCATTGTGCGAACCTGGTTGTTCAGCGCCGCCTTCAGGTACTGCGGGCCCGCGAGGATCTGGAGGGCCCAGAGCCGGAAGAAGAGAATCCCGAAGATCGCCAGTGCGACCGCCCCGAGGATCGCGATCCGGAACGCCAGCTGCGGTGTGAGGCGAAACGGCTCTTCGACCCTCGGGTCGGGCGGGAGGAAGCGGCCGTTCGCGCGTGTGCCCCTACTAGCCAAGGAGGCGGACCTCCGCGGGATCGTGGCGGACGTTCGTGGCCAACAGCCGGCGGCAGAGCACATATACGGGGAAGGTGAGCAACAGGTTCAGGATCACCTTCTGCGCGAGCGTGTCCACGAGCACGTGCTTCGCCGGCGCGGTGTCGCCCAGCATGTAGTGCAGGACCAACGCGCCGACCGCGTAGAGCACCGTCACGACCGCCACCGAGACGAAGGGCGCGTGGGTCCGGTCGCGGCCGGTCGTCTCCCCGTAGCGGCCGATCCAGTAGCCGGCGAGCGTCAGCAGGAGCGAGGTGAGACCAAGTGTCTGGAAGGTCGCGGTGTCGACGATCAAGCCGGCGGCGAAGCCGGCGCTCGCGCCGAAGATCGACCCCCGGAGGAGTGCGACTGCCACCAGCGTGACGAGGACGAGGTCAGGGGTTCCTCCGAGCACCTCCACAGACGACACCAGCGTGACCTGGACGATCGCGGCGAGGAAGACAAGCGCAGCGGCCTTCGCAGCGTCGAGCAGGTTCACGGGAGCCGGGAGCGCGGTTGGTTGGGGATCAGCACGAGCACAGAGTTCAGCGACGAGAAATCGACGAATGGGCGCAGCTGAATGTGCTTGAACAGGTCGGTGTCAACCTGGCCCACGCTCTGGACGGTTCCGACCGGTATCCCCTTCGGGTAGATCGACTCGAGGTTCCCAGATCGCCAGCCGGACGTGACCATCAGATCGCCTTGTTCGACGCGCTTGTCGGTGGTAACACGATCGACGACGAGCGCAGTCGAGGGGTCGGAGCCGTGCTGCACGATGCCCCGCGCATTCGTATTCAGGTCGACGACGGAGACCGCGCTCGACTCGTCGGTGAGCAGCGTCACCTGCGCCTGGTTGCGGGACACCTTCGTGACCCGCCCGACGAGGCCGTCCGCGGTCACGACCGGGTCCTGATAGCGGATGCCGGCGGAGCGCCCTGCCGAGATCGTGACTTGCTGGTCGAAGTCGCTCGAGGGCTGGCCGATCACGTCGGCGACGACGCTCCTGCTCCTGTAGTCCTTAGGGAACTTCGGACTGGCCAAGTAGCTGATCAGCGGGCGAAGCTGCTCGTTCTCCTGCTTCGCCCCCGCGGCGTCGATCCACCGCTGCTTGTACTGCTCGACCTGGCGCCGCAGCTTCTCGTTCTCCGACTTCGCGCTCACGAGGCCGGCGAAGTAGCCGTAGACGTCGGTGAAGGGGCGCGCGATCCGGTCTGCCGCGATCTCGAAGGGGCGGAGAACCGTGGCGCCCGTGTTCTGAGCACGGTGCAGCCCGCCGTTCGCGGACTCTCGGAAATAGATCGTGATCAGCACGAGCGAGAGCAGCACGAGCACGCCTGCCACGATGCGCCGCCGGAGGGCGGTGCTGCTGCGGGAGGAGAACGAGACGGGCCTCGAGCGCGGTACTGCCGCCCCCAAGACCGCCAGCTTTGCCGAGCGGTTGCGAGGCACGAGTAGAGCCCTAGTGTAGAGAGGTCCCCGGCATGTGGCGAAGGTTCGGGTAAAGCGGCTAGTGCGCTCTGCGGCCGTTGCGCTTGGCCTTCGCGCTGCGGTGAATGGCCTCGAATTCCTCGAGGCTCCGGCCTGAGCCGACGGCGACGCACGTGAGCGGCGAGTCCGCCAGGTGCACGGGCATCTGGGTCTCGTGACGCAGCCGCTCGTCGAGGCCGTGCAGCAGGGCGCCGCCTCCGGCGAGCACGATGCCGCGGTCCATGATGTCGGCGGCGAGCTCGGGCGGGGTCTTGTCCAGCGTCGACTTGATCGCGTCGATGATCTGCCCGACGGGCCCGTCCAGCGCGCGCCGGACTTCTTCGCTGCTCAGGATGACCGTCTTCGGCAAGCCGGTCAGCATGTCGCGGCCACGCACCTCGGCCTGGACCTCTTCACGAAGGTCGAACGCCGAGCCGACCTCGAGCTTGATCTCCTCCGCTGTCTGCTGGCCGACGAGCAGCTTGTACTCAGTCTTGATGTGCTGGATGATCGCCTCGTCCATCTCGTCGCCGCCGACGCGCAGGGACTGGCTGACGACGATCCCGCCGAGCGAGATCACGGCGACCTCGGTCGTGCCTCCACCGATGTCCACGATCATGTTCCCCGTGGGCTCGGCGACTGGCAGGCCCGCGCCGATCGCCGCAGCCATCGGCTCCTCGATCAGGTAGGCCTGGCGTGCGCCTGCAGAGAGTGTCGCCTCCTCGACCGCGCGCTTCTCCACGCCCGTGACGCCGGACGGGACGCACACGACGACGCGCGGGTGCGCGAACCGGTGCTGGTGCACCTTCTGGATGAAGTGGCGGAGCATCTGCTCGGTGACGTCGAAGTCCGCGATCACGCCGTCCTTGAGCGGACGGATGGCGGAAATCGTCCCGGGCGTGCGGCCGAGCATCCGCTTCGCTTCGACGCCGACGGCGTGAACTTCACCGCTGCGCTGGTCGATCGCGACCACGGACGGTTCGCTGAGGACGATGCCACGTCCGCGCACGTAGACGAGCGTGTTGGCGGTGCCCAAGTCCACGGCCATGTCGCGACCGCCGAACCCGGTCAATGAAGTGAAAACACCCATGCCCCTTGGCGAGTCTAGCTACCTAGGGGCGAAAAGTCCTGCTATCCAAGACCGTAGACCCCGGGGAAGCGCTCGGCGAGCAGGCGTACGAGCAGCGCCGCAGGCAGCCCGACGACGTTGAGGTAGTCCCCCTCGATCGAGCGCACAAGCCCGGCACCGACACCCTGGATCGCATAGGCCCCCGCGCGTCCCTCCCACTCCCCGCTCGCAACGTAGACGGCCAGGTCGCGCGGGGTCAGCACCCGGAAGGCGACTCGAGTCGCTTCGTGGTGGAGCTCTTCCCACCCCGGTGTCAGCAGGCACAGCCCCGAGAGCACGAGGTGCGTCTGACCGGAGAGCTCCTCGAGCATGGCCTCCGCCTCGGCGGCGTCGGCCGGCTTCCCGTAGGTCTCGCCGTTGAGGACGACTTCGGTGTCGACTCCGAGGACGGGACGGCCCTCCGCGAGCTCGACAACGGAGCGAGCCTTGCCCCTGGCGTGCTTGCGGACGAGGTGCACCGGGTCGCCGGCGGCGCCTTCGGACTCTTCGTAGCGCGGCGCGACGACGTCGAAGGGAACGTGCAGTTGCTCGAGGATCGCTCGGCGCTGCGGGGAAGTCGACGCCAGCAGGAGCGGCGGAGCCGGCGGCGCGCTCACGCGGTTCTCCCGGGAGACGCTCCTACGATCGCCTGAGCACGAGCGCGTCCACGGCGACGAGCCGTCTGCGCGAGAGCACCCGGATCACGAGCGTGCCCGACCGGTTGGCCTTGAACTTCGCGACCTGCAGGAGCCGAGCCTTCTGCGGGCCTCGCGCCCGCAGGTCGAACCGCCGAAGCAACTTTCCGTTCCACAGGACCGCAATCGTGCCGCAGCGACGGCAGGTCGCGACCCGAACTGCGATCCGGTCGGCGACGACACCTGCGCGGGCAAGCGCGGCGTCCCGGCGCTGCGCGACCGAGTACGTAGAACCGAAGAAGCCGTTCGACCGCTTTCGGACCCAGGGCCCGGCGACGACGGCCAGAGCCGCGTCATCGACCGATGTCGTGCTCGCGGTCGCCGGCGGGGCAGTCGGCGCCGGCGCGGGAGCCGGCGTCGAGGCAGGAGTCGCGCGGACGCGAAGGGTGACGTCGGTCGCGTTGTACAGCACCTCGTAGGAGAGGCCGACACCCAGAGGGGCGCCGATCACGGCGGCGAACGTGCCGGTCCGGGACGCAAACGTCATGATCTTGAACGTCGAGCCGACCGCCGGGTGAAAACCGGACGCCGTGCTGAGCGCGAGCGTCCCGCCGAGCGACGCCGCGCCGGTGACTGCGAGACGGTCGAAACCAGTCCCCGCGGCGGCGCCGCCGATCTGCATCCGTAGCGTCGCTCCGGCGCCCGAGGAGTATTTGTCCGCGCGCAGGATCCCCGCCGCGCCGAGGCCCGGCGAGATCTCGCCACCCGTCGCGGCGAGCTCGGGGCCGACGCTCCCCACGCCGCCGAAGCGCCCGGCGGTCACCTGTGCCTTGGCCCCGGCGGCCGCCAGCCGTGTGGTCGTGTCGGCGAGGTTCGTGATCCCGCCCGACTGGGTGTATGCCCCCGTAGTGGTGAGTGTGCTCGAATGGCGAAGGGTGGCGATGCCGGCGTTGCGCAGCGGGCCCTTCGTCGTCATGGAACGGTTGTCGAGCGTGAGCTCGCCCGCGCCGGCATTCCTGGAGAACGGCGCGAGGGCATCGAGCATGATCGTGTCGTCGACCGGATCGGGGTAGACCACCTTGGACGTCGCGCCGTCGAGGACGAGTGTTGAAGCGTTCAGAGCCACGTCGGCGGGGATCCGCAGGGTGGCGTTGTGCACGACGTACCCACCGGCGGTCAACGTCTTCGCGGGTGCGCCGTAATTCAAGAGCTGCCCGTTGATCGCCAGGACGCCGCCGGAGACCTCGATCGTGCCGTCGTTGTCGATCGGTACCTCCAGGTTCGCCGTCGTCGTGCCCGTCTTCTTCAGCAGGCCGGCGTTGTGGAGGAGCGAGCCGTAGCCCCAACCGGAGAACGTGCCGCCGCCGAGCGTCGACTCACCGCGGAGCTCGATCGTCCCCGCGTTCACGATCGAGCTGCCGTTGCCAAGCCAGAAGTAGCCGGTCGTCCAGATCACCGAACCACGGTTGACGAGGGCCCGTCCGTCCTGCATACCGAGGCTGTAGAAGGTGCCGTCGAGCGTCACGTTGGCCGTCGGCCCGAACGCCGTCGTCCCGCTGCCGTCGTGGTATCCGCCCGACCACTTGAACGTCCCGGCAACGAGGAACGTCCCGTCGCCGCCGACGTCACCGTAGGACATCGACAGCGTGTCGCCGGAGCGCACTTCGAGCGTGTTGCCCGTCACGACATCCACGCGCGCCCCGTTGATCGCCGTCTGCCCGGACAGGCGCGCTCCGGGCCCCATCCGGAAGGTCCCGTCGTAGAAGGCGAGCGTGGAAGTCGCTCCTCCCGTACTGGCGAACATCCCCGTCTGGGTGGCGGCGGACGTGCTCGACAGGTTGAGCCAGCCGGCCTTGACGTCGACCGTGCCATCGTTGTCCAGCAGCGCGTCGATGTACGAAATCTGCGTCGAGGGAGTCGTCGTGCCCGACTTGGTCAAGATGCCTGTGTTGTTGAGCAGGAGGTCACCGGAAATGCTGCTCTGGCCGGTGCAAACTGTGCTGCCCCCGTCGTCGAGGACGATCCGGCCGGCGTTGTCGATCACCGAGCGCGAGGTACCGTACGCTCCCAGGCTCGAGTGTCTGAGCAGCGTTACGGTGCCGTTGTTCTGAACCTGGCGGCCATCGCGCAGGTAGACCACGCACGTTGCTTCGATGGACAGGTTGCCGCCGGACGGGACTACCGTTCGGCCGGGACCGTTCTGGCTTCCGCCCTTCCAGACGAGAGTTCCGGTCACGTTGACCGTCCCCGGCCCACCGAGGACGCCGGACGTCAGGAGCAGCCGGCCCGGAATCGCGAGCGTGAGCCCCGCACCGACGTTAACCGTCGCCCCTCCGATCTCCACCGTTCCCTGAATCAACGTGCCTGGAGCGAGGGTGAACGAATCGTCGTCGAAGACGACGTGCGAGGCATCGCTCGCGCCAGAGAAGGTGCCGCTCTGCGTCCCCGGCCCCGACCGCCTCAGGGCGAGCTCTCCCGACACCGAGTCGATCCGTCCGAGGTTCGTGAGCCCCGGGTAGATTGTGAAGGTGCCCGACCCGGCCGTCTTGCGGATCGTGCCTGTGTTGCGCAGCAGCGGCGCGGGCGAGCCGAAGGTGTTCAGGTAGCGGTCGGAGGGGTACTCGATCAGGCCTGCGTTGTCGAGGATGCGGCCGCTCTCCAGGTAGGTGTAGCCGTTCTGGACGAGCGTGGCGCCGGAGACGACCTTGGTCGTGCCGGGGCCGATCATGGAGCCGCCGCTCCAGGTGAGGGTGCCGGCGATGTTGGCCGTGCCGGCGCCGCCCAGCTCGCCGCCCGTGAAGCTGTTCGCGCCCGACATCGTCAGGGCCGCGGCCGGGGCGACGTTGACCGTGCCGTCGATGACGACCCCGCCCAGGAACCGCGCGCCGGCGCCGAGGACGTCGGGACCGTTGTCGAACTGCACCTTCCCGGTCGCGGCCGGCGCGCCGAAGCTGCCGGTCGAGACGGCGGCTGAGGCGCCGTTGTGGCCGAGGCTGAGCGTGCCGGAGTTGGAGACGATGCTGCCGTCGTTGTCGACCGCCGGGTAGATCGCGAAGGTGGACAGCCCACCCGTCTTGCGGATCGTGCCCGTGTTGCGCAGCAGCGGCGCGGGCGAGCCGAAGGTGTTCAGGTAGCGGTCGGAGGGGTACTCGATCAGGCCGGCGTTGTCGAGGATGCGGCCGCTCTCCAGGTAGGTGTAGCCGTTCTGGACGAGCGTGGCGCCGGAGACGACCTTGGTCGTGCCGGGGCCGATCATGGAGCCGCCGCTCCAGGTGAAGGTCGCGCCTGAGCCGACGTTCACGGTGGCTGCCCCGCCGAGGTTCCCGCCGCTCTGGTTGACGCCGAGCACGTTCGAGGCGTCGGTCGCGCTCGTCAGGTTCAGCGTTCCGCCGGCCAGGGTGAGTGTTCCCTGCGACTGGAGGGAGAGGACCGACGTCGTGCCGGACGAGAAAGTGACGGACGCTCCCGCCGGTATGCAGGCGTGGTCGGCGGCGCCGGGCACGACGTTGGTGTCCCAATTCGTGGCCGTGTGCCACGAGCCCGTGGACCCGCCGTCCCAGCTGATCGTGCAGGCCGGCGCGGCCGAGCCGTGCGCGGGGACGAGCGTGAGCAAAGCCACGAACGCGGCGGCGATCAGGCCGCTGAACTTGATCGCGTGACGATGCGCTCGCAAGCTCGATCCTCCTAGTAGGCCGGCGGTGTCCATTTGAACGTGTCCATCTTCTTCGCTTGCGGCGGACGCTTGTCGTTGGTCTTTTGCGGGTTCTTCTTCTCGTCCGGCTCTGCGCAGGACGGGTCGGCGTCACCGCCGATGGCCTTCGTGCATGTGTTCCAGATGCACTTGACCTTCTTGCTGAAGTCCCAGGTCGACTCCTGGCTCTTCTCGCCCGCGACCTCTTCCCGGGTTTTCTTGTACTCCTCGATGGCGCCGTCCGGCTTGAGCTTGTCGGCGGCCTTGTCCTTGAGGCCGTCGAGATCGCCCTCCATCGTCTTTTTTGCCGTGTCGGCCCAGTCCTTGGCCGTGTCAACGGTCTCCTTGGCACCCGTCACGGTGTCCCAGGCCGACTTGACGTCATCCCAGCCGAAGAGCCCCGTCGGGTCGTTGAGGCCGATTGGGTCGTCGCCGACGTACGCGTACAGGTTCGTGCTGCTGCCGTCGAACAGCAGGGGATCCTTTGCCGTCCACCGCCCCGCGGCCGGGTCGTAGTCGCGCAGGCCGAACCGGACCAGGCCCGTCACCGGGTCTGCCAGGCCGCCGGCGAACCCGATCGGGAGCTCGAACGACGGGTTCGTATCCTGCGTAACCCGCCCGTAGCTGTCGTAGTCGACTCGCTTGACGACCGCACCGGTCGCATCAGTCACAACGCGCGGGCTTCCGACCTGGTCGCTTCCCACGTAGTAGCGCGTTCCGCCGCTGTCGAGCGCGAACAGCGCACCGTCGGAATCGTAGTAGTAGAGCTGGAGCTTGCCCGACGGCGACCGGGCCGCCGTCAAGCGGAAGGGCGCGCTCGACCCGTACAGGTACTGCCACGTTCCGGAGGAATCAATCCGACGGACGCGGCGGCCGCGCGAGTCGTAGGCGTAGGAAACCACGGTCCCGCCGACGGTCGCGCTCCGCAAGGCCCCCTCCATGTCGTAGTGGAACGAGCTGGTGCCACGGCCGGTGAGGAACCCGTCCGCGTTCCACTGGTAGGCGACGCCGCCGAGGGAGATCAGCCGGTCTTGTGCGTCATAGGTCGCGGCGCCGGTCGGGCCCGAGAGTCGGTTTCCGTTCGCGTCGTAGGAGTAGCTCTCGAGGATGGTTGCGCCCTGTTTCACCTGCACGAGCCGGCTATTGGAGTCATACGTATACGAGAGCGTCTTGGGAGTGCCACCGATCGTCTCGGTCCTCTGAACCGTCCGTCCGCCGGCGTCGTAACCGAGTTGAAGCTTGTAGGCCTGCGCCGAGCCGACGGTGTGGGTGCGCGACGTGAGCCGTGCCAGTGTGTCGTACGCGTAATCGACGGAGGCGCCGCTCGTCGTCACCTTGCTGACCCTGCCGGCGGGGCCGCTGCGGGCAAACGAGAAGGACCCGTACTTGGTGAGCAGATTGTCGCGATCGAACGCAAGCGACATCTCGGTGGTCGTCGAGCCGGTCGTCAGCTTCAGGGTCTTGGGCAGGAAGTCCTTGTCGTACGCGTACGAGAACGACCCCGCGGCCGCGCCGGTCATGTCGAGGCCGGTCAGGAGGAAACCGTCGTACGTCGCCGCTTCGGTCTGGACCGTCGAGCCTGCGGTTCGGGTCATCCGTGTCATCCGATCCGTGGGTCCGGTCGCGTTGTACGCGAAGGCATCTCGCGAGTCGGGTCGAACGAGGGCCGTCAGCCGTCCGCCGGTGTCGTACGTGTAGCGCTCCGCACCGCCGCTCGGAGACGTCAGTGCCGACTGCCGACCGTCGGCGTCGAACGCGCTGTCGTACGACGCCCCGGTGGCGGGCGGCGTGTACGTCTTGAGCTTGCTGCCGGGCGTCCAGCCGAAGGTGTGCACATACTCATTCGGCATCGTGGCTTTCGGCATCGTGACGGTACGAATGTTCCCGTTCGCTTCGTACGCGTAGCCGTAAATCTGGCCGCCGGGGAGGCGCTTCTCGGTCAAACGGTCGGCGAGGTCGTAGGCGAAGGTCGATTGCGCTCCCGTCGCGTCGGTCTCCGAGACGACTCGGTTTTTCGCGTCGTAGACGAGATTCAGACGTTGATCGCCCTGGACCACGGACGTGATGCGTCCCTTGGTGTCGTACGTATGGATCGCTTCCGCCGTGCCGCCGGTCGTTGCGGCGTCGAGCTTTCTTCGACTGACGTGGCCGCGGGCGTCGAGCGTTACCGTCGTCCGCCGGCCCTCCGGCGTCTCGTTCACCACGGTCCAGCTCGAGCCGGGGGTAGCCGGCGCCGTCGTAGTGCTTTTGTAGGACGCCGTGCGTTCGCCCGTGAACGTCCATGTGTCCGTGATCGATTCGACGCTAAGAAGATCGTCCGGCGAGGTGAGGACGACCATTCTGGTCGAGGTCATCCTTTGCTCCAGCCCTGCCGGTGTCTTGACGTCCTCCGAAGCGAGCCGAGGCGCGAGCATTCCCCACCGAGGGTCTCCCGCCAGCGTCAGCGTGGACACCGTCCCGTCGGGATCCATCGTCGTGATCCGTCCACTCTCGCCGGCCAGAGTGGTCGTCACGGCACCGCTCGGCGTCTTGGACGTGCGCCGGAAATCGCCCGTCGGAAGCTGCTCGAACGTGAACTGAGTCTGTCGACCGAGGCCAGTCTGCACTCGAACCGAGACACCGCCCGGAAGGTCTGCTCGAGTGAGCGTCTGCACTTCCCCGTCGGCGTTCTGGTCGCGGACGAGCCTGCCGAAGGAGTCGTACGCGTAGCGATGGACTCCGCCCTCCGGTTCCGTGGCCGTCGCCAGCAGGCCCGCCGCGTAAGTGAGGCGGGTCGTGTTGCCGGCCGGATTCGCAACCGATGCAAGCAGCCCGTCCGAGCCAAGCCCCAGCGTCGTCGTCTGTCCGCCGGGGGCGACGAGCGAGGTGGGCGCCCCACTGGCAGCGCGGCTGACCTGCGTCACGTTTCCGTCACGGTCGGTGATCGAGGCCAACCGGCCGATCGAGTCGTAGGCGAACCTGTAGATCGCGACCCCCGTGACAGCGTCAATCGTCCGCAGATGTCGGCCGTTCGTGTTGAAGAGGTAGAGCTCGCTGCCGTCCTCGGAGGGGATCGAGATATCCGCGTCCGTGAAGCCCGGCAAGCCGACCTTGCTTTGGCGGATACGGTAGTTAGCCGCGTCGGCGATGAAGATCGATCCGTCCTTGGCGACGGACACGTCCTGCGGGAACGAGAGCTGCGCCTGGAGCGGCGGCCCCTGCTCGCCGTCGTAGCCGGAAGCACCAGTGCCCGCCGCGCCGGCGACGTAGCCGTCGGGCGTGATCTTCCTGATCACGTGGTGCAGCCGGTCCGCGAAGTAGATAGTCCCGTCCGCTGACGCCGAAAGTCCCTGAGGCTCGCCGATCTCGGCATCTTTCGCGCGCCCACCGTTGCCGTTCGAGCCCGGGAGCCCGTTGCCGGCGACGGTCGAGATCTGCCCATCGGACCGCACGGCCCGGATGCGGTGGTGAAGACCGTCGGCGACGTAGAGAACGCCTTGCGAGTCGACCGCGACGTCGTACGGATGATCGAGCGCTGCCCGCCGCCCGGAGCCGCCGTCGCCGAGCCCGTCCGACGGAGCGCCGCCTCCAGCGGCGGTCGCGATCATGCCATCCGGCGTGATCCGGCGGACGCGGTCGTGACCCGTGTCGGCCACGAACACCGTCGCGTCCTTGGTCAGCGCCACCCCGCGCGGCCGGCTCAGCGACGCGTCCGTCGCAGGGCCGCCGTCACCGAGCGCTGTGGGGTCGCCGCCGCCGGCGATCGTGCTGATCTTCCCCTTCGGATCGACGCGGCGGATGCGAGCGTTGCCCGTGTCGGAGATGTAGAGCGTGCCGTCGTCGGCGACTGCGACGTCACTCGGCGAGACGAGCTGCGCCTGAGTGGCGGGAAGGCCGTCGCCGATTCCGTCGTCAGGTGAGCCGCCGCCCGCGACCGTCGCGATCTTACCGTCGCGCGTGACGCGCCGGATCACGTTGTTGTCGGTATCAGCGATGTAGAAGCCGCCGTCTGGCGCGGCCGCCACGCCTCGCGAGTAGCCGATACTTGTGTCGCGCGCGATTGTGGGCTCGCCGGAGTGGTCAGGGAAACCCGTGCCGGCGACGGTGCCGATCTGCGAACGCACCGCATCGGTCGTCCGGCGCGTACCGTCGCCGAGATAGAGGATCTTCGCCTGTGGGTCGTACGAGTGGTGGACGTTCAACGTCCAGCCTCCGAGCGCGTCGGAGCCCGGCCCGAGGACACCCACGGCGCGGTCCCACTCCTGCCAGACCGTGATCTGCTGGCGGGTGCGGTCGCCCGTGACGGGACTGCCACCGTACTGCCCGAAACTGTTCGCGAACTCGTCCGGCTTGAGGTACACGGCCGGATAGACGTAACCGACACGCACGTGCGCCATCTGTGCACCTTCAACCACCCGGCCGTAAGCGTCCTTGCCGTCCCAGGTGAACGCATAGCTGAGGTTCGGAGCCGAAGTGAAGCTCTTGGTGAACTCCCGGCCCGCCACCGTGATCTGGAGATCAACCCGGGACAGGTTGCCCGTCGGCGCGGCCCCGGTCAGCGGCACACGAACCGTGTAGGCCTCCTTGAACCCGGGCGAGCGGTCGCTCGAGTACTGAAGCCTGAAGGGGGTGCCCACGATCGGCAGCATCTCGCCAAGGGTCTGGTTGAGGAAACCGATGATCGAGCCCTTGCCCTGGCATTCACGGCAGGGGGGCGGCGGGGGTGGCGGCTCCTTCGGCGGCGGACAATCCTGCTTACAGCCGTACGGCCAGTTGTAGTCCCACGGTGTGAAGTGCTTGACGGCAACTCGCCAGAGGGTCTTGCCGATCGCGTAGCGCGAGCCAAGCTGTTGCAGCTCGGCCGCCGTGATGCCCCATTTGTCCAGTGCCGCGCCGGTATCGGCGGCGCCGTCACCCGTGACATCGATCTCCACACCGCCGGTGATCTTGAGGATCCGCAGGACGACGCCGTTCCCCGAGGCCACCCAGGCCTGCTTCGCCTCGTCGTAGTAGGCGGCCGGCACCAGCGTCCCGGCCGGAAAACCGAGGAAATTGTCGACATAGGTGGCGACCGGCTTGTCGAAGGTGACATCCGTCGCCTTCGCCTGCACGGCCTGGTCGACGCTGAACTCGGTCGCGTACGTATACGCGCTCGAAGCAGGCAGCTCACCCGGCATCGCTTCGTCTCCGGCCGCGCCGACCGTGTACTCGGTCGAGCGAACCTTGAGGTCGCCAAGCGGCTGCTTCGTCCCGTCCGGGAGGGTCATCGTGGCATCCGTGCCGTTCTTGAACATCAGCGTCGTCTGCCGAGTGCCGTCCCCGTCGGTAACCGAATTCCCCGTTGCGACCTGAAGACCCGGTGAATTTTCCGCGATCGTCGTCACCTTCGCGTCGTAGGGCTTCATGACGACGTCCTCGACGTCAACGTAGGTCTGCCAGGGCACTTCCTGCGTGCGCTGGAGGCTCATGTAAGCGGGCCGGTCGTAATTGGCCGTGAGCGGCGCTCCACCGTTCACAACGAGGTCGAACCTGCCGTCGACGCGGCTGACGGTGTATCCGAACTCGGGGTGGTCGGTGACGGTCAGGGTCACGCTGGGCAGCCCCTTACCGGATCCGTCGAGCACCCGGCCGCGTAGCACGGCAACGCGCTCGGGATCGATCGTCCCGGCAGCGACGCCCTTCTGGGTCGGGTCCGCGCCGGTGTAGAGGAACCGCGTCGCGGCATACATGCTCGTCGCTTCCGAATGCGGTACCGGCGGCGCCTTGCCGATGGGATCCGGCGGCGGCGGCGGAATCGGCGGAGGCGGAGGTGGAGGCGGCGGTGGCGGTGGTGGCGGCGGCGGCGGCGGTGGCGGTGGTGG